>NZ_JBFUIJ010000075.1:0-19184 GCF_056401935.1 Mucilaginibacter sp. P4_D1 | reverse complement strand
ATATAAAAGTTGTTCTTTTTTTATGTGTTTTGTAACAAAAATGATATTTAATTAGAATTTATTGCTATTTTGTTGATTAATTAACATGACAATCAACCCAATCAAACAAAAGCATGAATTTAAAACTACATTTTTTCCTTTTCGGAGCATTGCTACTGGCCTGCCTGCCGGTGTTTGCCCAAAAGCTAACGGGAACTGTTACAAGCGCGGGGCAGCCCGTTACTGCGGGCACGGTTAAGGTGGTACCTACAGGCACGGGCACTATTACAGACGCAGATGGCAAGTACAGTTTAACATTAAAAGCGGGCAGTTACCAGGTAAGTTTTTCGGCTATAGGGCTTGAGAAGAAAACAGTCTCAATTCAGCTTGCTGCCGGTGAAACCAAGGTATTGAATATGGATCTTGCACCTTCGGCCGAAGGGTTAAAAGAGGTAGTAGTTGTAGGAAGCCGCGGCGGTGGTCGTACTAAAATGGATTCGCCCGTACCTGTAGACGTACTCCGGATGAACCAGATAGGCGAAACTACAGCCAAGCCCGATTTGATGAGCCAGCTAAACCAGGCTGTGCCTTCATTTAACTACAACAAGCAAAGCGGCGGCGACGGATCTGACGCCATTGACTTCGCCAGTTTGCGGGGCCTGGGTTTCGATCAAACATTGGTACTCATTAATGGCAAACGCCGTCACCTATCCGCCTTTGTAAACCAGGTGGGTACCCGCGGCCGCGGCAATAGCGGCACTGATTTAAATGCCATACCCGAAGCTGCTATTGACCGGGTGGAGATTTTGCGTGATGGTGCTTCGGCGCAATACGGTTCTGATGCCATCGCCGGTGTTGTCAATCTTGTTTTGAAGAAAGATGTAAATAAACTGAATATCAACATCGGTGGCAGTGGTTACTACGATCATAAATACAATACATTGAACAACGTTGACCCGAGCCAATATTATACCGGTTCGCAGATTGACGGTAAAACATTTACTTTAGGGATGGACTACGGGCTGGCTATTGGTAAAAATGGTGGTTTTATCAATTTTGGCGGTAACTTTATGGATCAGGGTAAAACGTTTAGGGCTGTACCCGAAACAAACTGGGATACCAACCCCAATGCCCTGAGTGTTGATGCCTGGCGACGGGCCTTTGGCGATGGATCTGTAAAGTCAGGCGGCGGAATGTATAATATGGAAATCCCGCTTGCCGGCAGTAAAACCACATTTTATTCTTTTGGCGGCTATAATTATAAACACTCCAATGTTTACGCCTGGACACGCAGGTGGAGCAGCGCAAGTAATCACATAAAATTTCCGACTGACGAAAACGGAAAGATGATATTTGTACCTGGCATTATGCGTGTTTTTGACCCTACGCCGGGAGCTTTGGATACTGCCAATGTATATTATAACCCGCAGGAAGATGTTTATATAAAAGATATGTCGGCTGCATTGGGCTTTAAGGGGACTATTGGTGATGGCTGGGACTGGGATTTGAGTAATAATACAGGCTATAATGATTTCCATTATTGGGGTAACCAAACCTTTAATGCTTCATTGCCCTTACCAGAGCAATATACCAAAACCAGGTTTAATGACGGCGGGTTCAACTTTTTACAAAACACAGCCAATTTAGACGTAACCAAACATTTTGAACATGTGGCTCAAGGATTTACGCTGTCATTTGGCGGGGAGTACAGGTATGAGCGCTATAAGCTATACGCTGGTGAGCCAGACTCCTACAGAAATGGCGGAGCTTTGTTAAACGGTGTTCCTAAAGCTTCCGGTTCCGAAGGGTATCCTGGTTACCAGCCAACTGATGCAACCACAGCCAACAGAACAAATGAGGCCGCCTATATTGAAGGTACTTTAGATGTAACCAAAGATTGGTTGGTTGACGGTGCAGCCAGGCTTGAACATTATTCGGATTTTGGAGGGGTAAGCACATTTAAATTAGCATCCCGCTATAAAGTAAGCGACAACTTTAATGTACGGGGATCATTTAGTACCGGCTTTAGGGCACCTTCACTGCAACAAATGAATTTTAGTAATACCAATACTAACATTATTGCAGGTGAACTGGTTTACGCTAAATTGATTCCAAATTATGCCGATGCCGCCCGCCAGGTAGGGATTCCAAAGCTTACCCAGGAAACCTCAACCAATACCAGCTTAGGCTTTACATGGAAACCAACGCATGATTTTAATGTCACAGTTGACGGTTACATCATTAAAATTAAAAACAGGATAGTAATTACAGGTGCTTTTGATACCTCGGTAGCCGCACTAAAAGACTACCTTATAGCTAATAATGTATCAAATGCCAACTTCTTTACCAATGCGGTTAATACAACTAACAGAGGTATTGACATTGTGTTAGATTATCGCAAATCATGGGGTAAAAATAAATTCACAGCTTTATTTGCCGGTAACATTCAAGGGATAACCATCAATAAGGTTAATATTCCGGCCGCGCTGAATGATACCTATGCACACCAGCAAGCATACTTTAGCACACGGGAAGCGGCCTTTTTAAAGGCTTCAGCTCCCGCCGAAAAATTCTCATTAGGGCTTGAATACGGATATGGTAAATTTGCCGCCGGCAGCCATATTACCTATTATGGCAAACTGACCACCCAAGGCTTCGGTTATAGCAGCGTACCAGGCGCCAACCCTGATGGCCCGGGCGGCGCTAATACTTCTGCATCGGGTAATGGTTGGGACCCTTATGTTGATTTGGATAACGGCAAAGGTGTTGTTCCCGAAAACTTTGTTTTCCACGGAAAAGCTACTACCGATATATACGTTTCTTATAAAATATCAAAGCAAATTTCATGGACAGTTGGTGTAGATAACATATTTAACGTACACCCGGATTTAGCTGTTACAGAAGGCGCGCATCAATCATCATGGGGTGATAGTGAATCGGGCGGTCCTTTTGATGCTGTACAAATGGGTTTTAACGGTATGAGGATGTTTACCAAACTGGCATTACACTTTTAACAACAACCTATAGCTTAATAATCCCCCGGCTTAATAATCAGCCGGGGGATTTTTTTGTCTTATTTTAGTAGTGTTTGACAGATATTAGCCGAATAATTTTACAAATAAGCAATTTTATGATAATATTTGCTTGTTAATAGGCAATTGCAGATGAAAGTTTTACAGTTTACCATTCCTGTACCCCATGATAAAAGCGTAATTGCCGATCAGTTTAGCCTGCCTTATTTTTACCCTTACCTGCACCGGCACAAGGAGGCGCAAATTACCTGGATACAAAAGGGGGAGGGTACACTTATAGCCGGCAATAATATGCACCATTTTGCGCCCGGCGATGTTTTTTTAATAGGCGCAAATTTGCCGCACCTGTTTAAAAGCAATCCCGAATATTTTGAAAATGAAACAGAGGATGCGATAAGCGCACTGAGTATTTTTTTTAATCCCGATGGAATATTAACGCCGCTGTTTGAGCTGCCGGAAATGAGGGCCTTTAAGCTATTTATACAACATCATCAGCAAGGATTTAAGGTGCCCTTGCCCGATGTGGAAAAGGCTATTATTAATATGACTGCCTTAAGAGATACCACTGGTGCCGGGCAACTTATCCAGTTTATAAAACTGATGAAAGGCTTAAGCGAGATAAACGAACAGCTGCAGCCGCTATCATCTTATGGTAATTTACCCGGAATTACCGAAAATGAGGGCATTAGGATAGGTAACATTTACAATTACATCATGCAAAACTATACGGAGCCTATAACGCTGGAGGATGTATCTAAAGCCGCCTTTATGACGTCCGAATCGTTTTGCAGGTATTTTAAAAAGCATACAGGTAACACATTCGTCACTTTTTTAAACGAAGTGCGTATCAACGAGGCCTGTAAGATATTAAATGCCAATAAAGTTGAAAGTATCTCGGCGGCGGCTTATCAATGTGGTTTTAAAAGCATTACCAACTTTAACCGGGTATTCCGTTCGGTAACCGGTAAATCGCCAAGGGAGTATATGGATCATTATAACGGAAAAATCGTCAATAGCCCCTATAGTTTTAAAAGTCTCTCCCTTCAGGGGGAGATTTAGAGGAGGCTCAATCTAACCAAGTATTGCTGATATTCATCTTCCAGTAAAACTTCTATATCATAACCGGCTTCGTTGGCAATAGTGGTTAACGTTTTTTCGTCTATATAAAGCCACGGAAACCAACCGGATGTTTGGCGATTGTACTGGTACTGGTAGCTTAGTTCGCCGTAGTATTCTTCGGTATCGGGTAGGTTTCCTTCATACAGGTAATCAATATCAGATGAATCAAAAAGCAACTGTCCACCTTTATTAAGCAGTAGTTTGGTGTGCTGCAGGAAAGTTTTTAAGTTGGATAATGTACCTGTAAGGCCGATACCATTCATAAGCAGCAACAGCGTGTCGTATTTATGATCGTTGTATTCAAAAATATCGGCGGTAACCACTTTTTTAACGCCGCGTGCCTGCATTACATCTACGGCTAAGGCAGAAATTTCCAGGGCAGTTACATCAAAGCCACGTTCTTGTAGCACAAGGGCATGGCTGCCGGCACCTGCGCCAATATCCAATACTTCGCCGCGGCATTCATTTAAGGCAAGCCATTCAATATCGGGCATATCATCCTCATCCCTGAAATAGGTTTCAATAGGCATTTCCTCCTTTGGGCCATACTGGTTGTTAATCCACAATTTGTGGGTTGCTTTTTTATAGTAATGACTATGTATGGCCTGGCCTAAAATATCTTTCATGCTGTGGCAAAAGTAGCAATTGACCGCCTAATTACCGGTACATTAAATACCTTTGGCAATTATGTTTTACAGTAATGCCTTATTGGCTGTCATTATTATTGCTGGTATAAGCTATAGCGTTATCGCCAAAAAGCTAACCGTTGCTGCTGCTTTAACCGGTGGGGTAGTGGCTTACCTGGTTTTTACGGGTGCAGGGTTTACAGGCATAGCCATGATGACCAGCTTTTTTATTTTAGGGTCGGCAGCTACATCCTGGCAACAAAATAAAAAGCAGGCGTTTACCACAGCCGAAGAACATAAAGGTGGCCGAACAACCGGGCAGGTATTGGCCAATGCAGGCGTGCCTGCTGTTATTGGCATCCTGGTGTTATTTTATCCCCGTTATAGTCATTTATTTACGCTGATGATGGCTGCTGGGTTTGCCTCGGCCACAGCCGACACGTTATCGTCTGAACTGGGGACGGTTTATGGCAACAGGTTTTTCAATGTTATCAGCTTGAAACCCGACCAACGGGGATTGGATGGCGTAATAAGCGCAGAAGGTACGCTAATTGGTATTGCAGGAAGCTGTATAATAGCCTTAATTTATGGCATTGGTTTTGGCTGGGGCCTGAACCTGATTTGGATAGTTATAGCCGGCACAGCCGGAAATTTAAGTGATTCGGTATTTGGGGCACTGTTGGAGCGCAAAGGCATTATCGGTAATAATGCTGTTAACTTTTTAAATACTTTTATTGCCGCATTGGTTATGCTGTTGTTTTACTTTATTTAATCCTCATATTTACTGCATGGCTTTTATCATAATTGGCTTTATCGTTTTAGCACTTATTGGCTACTTGGTTTTGAAAAATAACAAATCAAAATCGGCAAATATTGTTGCTCCTACAGATTACAAATCCATTTTATTGCAAAATATATCCTTTTACCAGGAGCTGGACAACGCAGGCAAACTGTTGTTTGAGCAGAAAGTAAATAGCTTTTTAACGGGCATCACCATAGAAGGTGTGGGAACTGTGGTTGATGATACAGACAGGGTGATGATAGCCTCAAGTGCGGTGATCCCCATTTTTGGTTTTAAAGATTGGGAATACCGCAACTTGACCAATGTAATATTATACCCGGATACCTTTGATGGCGAATTTCAGTTTGAAGGCGGGAGCAGGAACATATTAGGTATGGTAGGCAGTGGTTACATGAACGGGCAGATGATATTATCACGTGCGGCGCTCATCAAAGGTTTCTCCAAATCGGCAGGGAAAGAGAATACCGCTATTCATGAATTTGTGCACTTGCTGGATAAAAGCGATGGCGCTACCGACGGCGTGCCCGAAAACCTGCTGGCGCATGAGTATGTGTTGCCCTGGTTAAAGATGATACACCAGGAAATTCATAAAATTGAAGCAGGTAAATCGGACATCAATCCCTATGCAATTACCAACGAAGCTGAATTTTTTGCGGTAGTGGCTGAATATTTCTTTCAAAAGCCAACTGAACTCAAACACAAGCATCCCGAACTCTACGAAATATTAAGCACCATATTTATGCAGGATAGGGCCGGCGATTAATTGAAGCCCAAATCAAGCTGCCCTAAAACTTCCAGCGTTTTACCCTGGTTGCCGTCAATAAGATAAACCGGGGTTTCTTCGTGCCTGGAAGCAACAACAATGTGAACACCATCGGCGCAGGCGGTAAAAAGCTCTTCCACCAGTTTTGGATCGTTGTTGTTTTTGGACAGGTGCGATAGCAGCAAATGCGTCATATGTGCCGGGCGATGTGTCGTAAATAGTGCCAGAGCCTGTTTGTTGCTCAGGTGCCCCTTGCCGCCGCGGATACGTCTTTTAAGGTGATACGGGTAACCACCGGTGTCCAGCATAACCTCATCGTAGTTAGCCTCTAAAAAGGCGGCGTGGCATTGGTTGAAATAGCGGATAAGCCTGTCGCAAACCATGCCCAGGTCGGTAAACACCCCAACTTTAATGTCGCGGCAGCTAACTATAAAACTATGTGGCTCTGATGCGTCATGCTCTTTGGGGAAGGATGTTACTTCCAGCTGGCCAATGGCAACCGTTTCAAACTCGCGCAGGTGATGGATTAGTTTGGCATCCACGGTATTTCCTAAATGGAGCAGGGTGCCTGGGGTGATATATACAGGCAGGTTAAACTTTTTGGCCAGTACCGGGATGCCCCGGATATGGTCGGAATGCTCATGGGATACAAAAATGGCTTTTACCTTGCTCATGGGCAGGCCCAGGCGGGCCATGCGTTTTTCGGTTTCGCGACAAGATATACCTGCATCAACCAAAATAGCCTCCTGATCGTTCCCCACATAATAGCAATTGCCATTACTTCCCGAATTTAGTGATGTAATAAATAAAGACATGTTTTTGAGCCAAAAGCTGAAGGTCGAAAGCTAAAAGCCATCACTTCAAATGTATGATACAAAGTAACGGATTTACTGAATATTTTTGTTTCTGACTTGCCTAGTCTTTTAAATAAACTGAAGTTTTTTTGCACTTATAAAAACCTGCTTATATTTAGCCATGGATTCACCGCAAACTTTACCCGTACTTGATGCTGCCGAACTGCGTGTGCTTGGCTCGCTGATGGAAAAAAGCAAAACCACACCCGATTATTACCCCATGACCCTTAACGGTTTAACAGCTGCCTGTAACCAAAAAACCTCCCGCAAGCCGGTAGTTAATTATGACGAGGCCATTGTGACCGAAGCACTAAACACCCTTAAACGGCGCGGACTAATTTCAACGGCAACCGGCGGATCTATCCGTAATATCAAGTACAAACACAATTTTGCTATTGTTTTCCCGGTGATCCCGGCCGAAGTGGCTTTGATTTGTCTGCTGATATTGCGTGGTCCGCAAACTCCTGGCGAGTTAAACACCAACTCGGGCAGGTTGTATGAATTTGAATCAATAGAAGAAGTTCAGGAAATGTTGGAAAAACTGGCCGATCCGGCCATGCCTTACATAGTACAGTTGCCTAAACGTCCCGGTCAAAAAGAACAGCGTTACGCTCACTTATTAGCCGGCACTCCTGATATTAATGATGACGAGGAAATAGAAGAAGCAGGCGGTCGTTCACCAAGCGGTCTTGAAGCACGTGTAGCCAAACTGGAGCACGAACTTGCCGAAATGAAAGAAGCTTTTGATAAGCTGATGAAGGAGTTGATGGGGTAGGGCACTAAACAAAAACATGAATTGGATTATAAGAAGTTGTATCAGGCTTTCGGGGCATACTTATTTGAATGAGGTTTTGTTGCCCATTTTAGAAGACTTGGAACAGTTTAACTGGTTGATATCGGATTTAGAATATAATACATCAGGTTCGGTTGAAGCTTTTGCGGTGCCGGTAAATCATGATGAAGATTATTTTTTATTGTCCGAAAATGAATTTCAGCGACTGCTCGCTGCCGATTTGCAAATATATTGGGGCGTCATTTTGGGAATACCTGGTTCTTTTGAGCCGGCGATAGATGAAAATAATTTGCCATTTGCTGAAGGTAATCCCCTGATCTGGAAAAATGGAAATATACAACACCCTAATGCAGAGATAGAGATTGTTTGTTACGACAGTGGATATACAATTGTGAAATTCAGGGATCCGTACCTTTCCAGGAAATTTGGAAGTTATTTCACGGAAGCTATAGATTTGGAGCGTTTTAAGAGTAAAACACTTCCGTATTATTGATCTACTTAACCTTCTTACTCACCCAGGCCATCATTTTATGCGCCGCTTTCAACACGGCAATTAGCCCTTCCGATTTCATGGGTTTCGCAATATAATCATCCATACCTTCGGCTATGCACAAGTCACGGTCATCAGGGCCTGCATTGGCGGTCATGGCGATGATAAAGGGCTGTAGCTTGCGGTCGCTTTCGCGGATTGACCGGGTGGCCTCAAAACCGTCCATTTCGGGCATCTGCACATCCATCAATACCACATTAAATTCCTGCTCGTCAAGTTTCTTTAATACTTCAAGCCCGTTTTCGGCCATTGTAAATTCATAACCCAGCTTACTCAACATCCGGCTAATGAGTTTTTGGTTAACCTGGTTATCTTCCGCTACAAGTATATTTAAAGGGAATTCCGCCGCAAAATTACTGTCAAGCAGCTTAACTGCCTTTGGCTCTGCCACAGGTGCACTCCCAGCGCTCCTCAATTCGGCTTGTACACTTTTGCCTAGCTGGTTTTGTTTAACCGGTTTTGTTAAAATAGCTGCAAATAGGCCCGGATATTTTACCTTCGAGCTATCGCCAATGGAACTGAGCATGATAATGGGCAGCTGCGGATATTTTGCTTTGGCAGCCTCGGCAAAGCCAACGCCATCTACCTCCGGCATTTCCATATCGGTAATAATCAGGTTGTAGTCTTTCTCATTGGCCAGCAAATCAAGTCCCTCAGTGGCAGATGACGCTGTGCGTGTAATAAGGCCCCATTGCTCCAGTTGCGTTTTAAGGATAAAACGATTGGTCTTGTTATCATCAACCACCAATACTTTTTTGCCTTCCAGGTCGGCGGTATCAAACACCAGGGGAACATATTTTGATTGTTTTTGGCTTACCGCAACTTTTATAGTAAACACAAATACCGATCCTTCGCCATACACACTCTCAACCCAAATATCGCCGCCCATTAATTTAACCAGGCGCTGGCTAATTACCAGGCCAAGGCCGGTGCCGCCGTATTTGCGCGTTGTTGATGAGTCGGCCTGCCAAAAGGCGTTAAACAAGCTGGATACTTTTTCTTCAGAAATACCTATGCCGGTATCCATGATGCTGAAACCTATTTCAATCTGTCCATCGGGATGTGTTTTCGACGAAAATACCTTGATAAATACCTCGCCCTTTTGCGTGAATTTGAGCGCATTGCCGGTTAAATTGGTGATAACCTGTTTAAGGCGCAAACTATCACCAATAACCTGCTGGGGCAGGGCAGGGTCTATCTGGTACACCAATTCCAGGCCTTGTTGTGACGCTATAGGCGAGAAAATGTCCATCACTTCCTCAATGCAATGGCGAAGGTCAAAATCCTCCTGCTCCATGTTCATTTTACCCGATTCTATCTTCGAGAAATCGAGGATATCATTAATTACATTTACCAAACTATCACCACATGAAATGATGGTATCGGTATATTCCCGCTGTTCGGTGTTCAACTCGGTTTCGCCTAAAAGAGAAGCCATGCCTATAACACCATTCATCGGCGTACGAATTTCGTGGCTCATGGTGGCCAGGAAAATACTTTTGGCCTGGTTGGCTTTGTCGGCCTCTTCGCGGGCCTCTTTTTCATGCGCCATATGCAATTCAAGCTCTTCCGACTGGGATAGCAATTCCTCGTTTAAGGCATGCAATTCTTCTGATTGGGATTGCAATTCTTCGTTTAACACCTGCAAATCTTCCGACTGCTTTTTTAATTTCTGCGATTGCTGTAAAACTTCGGCCGTACGCTCAGATACCTGCTCTTCCAGCAAACGTTTTTGTCTTTCGATGTTATTTACCTTGGCTTTATATAAACTGTAAATTATGGCAAATACAAACAAGGTAGTAAGTGATAAAAACCACCAGGTTAGCCAAAATGGGGGTAAAACAATAATTTCTAAAGTAAGTTCGTGACGCGACCATTTACCATCGCTGTTACGGCTTTTCACTTTAAACGTGTAAGTGCCCGCCGATAGGTTGGTATAGGTAGCCGTATTTTTGTTACCTACATAGTTCCATATTTTATCAAAGCCCACCAATTGGTAAGCATATTGTTTTTTGCTCGCCAGCCCAAAATCAAGCGATACAAACTCAAATGAAATTACCGACTGCTCATGGGTTAGCGTAATTGATTTGGCCTCCGAAATATCTTCTTTTAACGGTGAAGGATCGTTATCGTTTTGAGCTACCAGTACCGTTTTATTAAAAATCTGGAAATCGGTTAATATCAGCGGCGGGTCATATGAAGTTTCACTTATTTTTTCAGGATCAAACATGTTGAAACCGTTGATTCCTCCAAAATAAATGGTGCCGTCTTTACTAATCGCTGCCGAATGGGGTTTAAACTCGTCGGATTGTAAACCGTCCTCTACTGTGAAATTCCTGAATTGCTTTGTACGGGGATTAAACCTTGAAATACCATTATTGGTGCTTATCCATAAGTTATTGTTCCTGTCTTCCCTTATGGCATAGGTGTAATCGTTTGGCAGGCCGTCTTTTGCTTTGTAATTGCTAAACTGCCTGGTATGTGTATCAAAGTGCGTTAATCCATTATAAGTACAAATCCAGATGTTGCCCAGGTGATCTTCAAATAAATCGAGCGCGGCGTTATTTCCCGTGCTGTTTTTTATCACATCGTATTTGTATATTTTAAATGAGTTGGTTTCCGGGTCAAACAAATCAAGGCTGCCATCGTTGGTRCCAACCCAAAGGTTTCCTTTCGAATCGGCTAAAAGGGAGTTAATATTATCACTGCCTACGCTTGTTGGGTCAGCCGGATCATGCCGGTAATGGATAAAGCCATTTGTT
The DNA here is from genome assembly GCF_056401935.1 of Mucilaginibacter sp. P4_D1. Taxonomy (NCBI): domain Bacteria; kingdom Pseudomonadati; phylum Bacteroidota; class Sphingobacteriia; order Sphingobacteriales; family Sphingobacteriaceae; genus Mucilaginibacter; species Mucilaginibacter sp. P4_D1. The sequence goes on along the minus strand of NZ_JBFUIJ010000075.1, from coordinate 7,904 downwards.
TTTGGGTTAAATAAATCCAAACCCTGGCCCAGTGTGCCACACCAAATTTTATTATCGGGAGTAACGGCAACAGCATAAACATTATTGCCGCTTAAACTGGTAGAGTCGTTGGGTTTATTGCGATACGATTTGAATTTGTGGGTTTGTAAATCCATTACGCTCATGCCATCCCCCCAGGTGCCTATCCACAAATTATTTTTGTAATCTTCTTTTAACGCTAAAACGTAGTTGCCGCCTATACTTGTTTTGTCGGCATCATTATAACGATATGCTTTAAATGTGCCTTTTTTAGGATCGAACTGGTTGAGCCCGCCACCGTCCGTGCCTATCCAGATGTTTGCTTTTTTGTCCTCCAGGATACTTAAAACAAAATTATTGGATATGCTATTGGCCAGCGAGTTATGGTTGTAATGTTTAAAGTTATCGGTTACCTTTTTATATAAACTGATACCCGAGGCAAAACCGCTCACCCACATGTTACCGGTGTTATCTTTTAGTATCACATCAACTGAATTGCTGGCGATACTCGTATTATCTACTTCATCCTGCAAATGGTTGCTGAATGTGCCCTTTTCATAATTAAAAATGCTAAGGCCGCCGTTTTCGGTGCCAATCCATAAATTATGGTTACCATCCTCGGCAATACATTGGATGCTATTATAGGCTAATGAATTGCTGTTATTGGGGTCGTTTTTGAAATGGCGAAAAGTTACCGTAGTCGGGTCGTAGAGATTTAAACCGCCAGAACCGCAGCCTACCCATAGGCGATGGTTGCTGTCCTCGAAAATACTGGTTATCCTATCTGCCGATATGGTACCGCCATCACGCTCGTCGTGTTTAAAATTGGTAAAGCTTCTGGTTTTTGGGTTAAAAAGATTGATGCCTCCATAGGCGGTTCCAATCCAAACATCGCCTTTACTGTCAACATAAGTAACCCTGGCGTTATCATCGCTTAAACTGGTTGAATCGCGCTTGTTGTTGCGGTAGTGGATAAATTTATGCTGATTAATAATATATTGGTCAACGCCATCTTTCAAGGTAGCTATCCATAAATTACCGTTATTATCCAAAGCAATATTTACGGTAAAGTTGCTGGCCAGTGTGTTTGGAATTTTATCGTTGTGCAGAAAACGCGTAAAACGATTCTTATTCGGGTCGAATTTATTAAGGCCTCCACTTGTGGCTACCCATAAACTGCCGTCCTTATCTTCGGCAATGTGGTTTATGTAGTTGTTGCTAATGCTGGTTTTATCGTTAACATCATTCCTGAAAACTTTAAATTTATTGCCGTCGTAACGGTTTAGGCCGTCGCGGGTGCCAACCCAGATAAAGCCTTGCTTATCCTGGATCATGGCGTTGATGTTAAGCTCAGAAAGATTTTCTTTACTGCCTATGTGCTGAAAGTGCATAGGATGCTCCTGGGCCGAAACCCAAAATGAACATGCTATAAAAATGAATAACAGGTAATACTTTAAGCCCCTTATTGACATCAGAAAAACATAAGATTTTGGCGTACGCACAGATTTCTAATTTAAAACTTATTACGGGATTGTTTATAATTATTTGATGAATAGTTAAACGGGGTTAAGACTAAATTAGTTATGCCAATATTAACAACCGGTTACCGGTAGTACATAGCATTTTATCTAAAACAAGCTGAACCATATTTTTTAACTTTGCCCATATGGACGAAAAAAACAAAGACCCGCTGCACGGTAAAACTTTAGAAATGATTTTGAACGAACTGGTTGCCCGTTTTGGCTGGCCCGAGTTAGGCTACCAGATAAGAATTAATTGTTTTTTGGATAATCCCAGCATATCATCCAGCCTGAAGTTTTTGCGCAAAACGCCGTGGGCACGTAAAAAGGTAGAGGATATGTACATCTACTACTTTGCCAAAAAAAATTAGTGCTTGCGCTTATTGTTCATTTTAGCCTTTTGGCCCGAACTAAAGTTATAAGTTTTTGAATTGGCAGCCTTTTTTTCATGGAAAGCCGCGCCAACTATAGGCGCATCGGGGTTTGGTTTGGGTTCTTTTTTTGCTTTTACCTCTTTTTCAATAATAAGCTCTTCGGGTAACTCGGCAAGGGCTATTTTTTTGCCGGTGGCCTGCTCAATCTTTTTAACCTGGCTAAGCTCCAGGTCGGTAGCAAAAGTGAGGGCCATTGTCTCGTTCCCGCTTTCGGGGTAATGATTTGTCACACGATCAATAAATAGTTCTTTTTCTGCCGGCACATCAAAATGAATGATGAAAGGAATATCGGCCAGGCTAAAAGTTTCTTCCTGCTCATTAGCTACCAACAGTACCCTGGCACCTTCATCAGCCTTAAAATCATTTATCGATTTAAAACCCGGGCTATCAAAAAACTGGGGGTTTAAATACGCCACCGCTGTACGTAAACGGGTTTGCAGGCTTTTATAAACTTTATCGGCAGTTGCACGTGTATTTACAAAAACTACGGTTTTGGTAAATAGCTCTTCATCGTACATAAACAAATTGAGCAGGTTTAATTTAGTACCGAAGTTGGGTACGTTATATAAAAATTGCGGATGTGTTTCTAAGGGTTGTTCTGCCAATGCTTCTACTTCTACAATAGCAGGCTCTTTCATGAACGGATCAAGCATTTTTTGCAGTTTGCTGTGCATTACTTCGGTAAATACCAGTTTCTGACTTTTGCCAATGCTATTTGCCAATTCTACAACAGGTAGCTGCAAGCCTCTTTTTATCATTTCATCGGCATCATCAACCACAAACATATCAACCTTGTTAAGGTTAAGGGCAAGTTTCAGGTAAATAGCACGCGCCCTGTCAGGAGTAGCAACTACAATATCGGCGCCATCGGCTAATGCGTCCATCTGGGCTTCAATACCCGGAGCCACGTATAAACCAACAATTTTTATCGATTTATTTTTGTTCAGGCGGTCGAATTGCTCAATTACTCCAAATACATCCTCTTTATCGGGCACAAGGATTAATACACGCGGGACGCCTTCGGGGGCATAATTAAAGCGGTTTAAAACACCCAGTACATAGGTGGTAGTTTTGCCACTGCCTTCGTAACCAATGGCGATGATATCCTGGCCGCCTACAATTCTCGAAAGCGTTTTTAATTGCAGTTCTTTAGGGTTTATAAAACCAGCTTCATTTACCGACCGAACCAGCTGTTTTTTCAGCTTCAATTTTTCAAACCACACCATCTGAGAACTTTATTAAGTATTTAAGAGGGCGAATTTACCTAAATTTCCTTGAAAAGAGTCAAGAATCAAGAATCAAGAGGCAAGACAGGGAATACTTTAGGTATTATATTGACTGCCAAACAGTGTTTTCGTCCTTTTGGAGCAGGCCGGTAAACGTTGGTTTGGCGGGAATGTCAAGGTAGGGATAGGTTACTTTTGACAGGTACAATCCCTGGGGATAAGCAGGGATAATAATTCTGGGCGTTTGTTTACTGATGAGATGACTTTCAAATTCATCAACACTCATTTCTCCACGGCCAATTTCCAACAGGCGGCCAATAATGATCCTGATCATTTTGCTCAAGAACCGGTTAGCCGATATGTTGAACCGGAGCCTGTCGCCGTTGCTGCTAACAAAAAGGCTTGCCAAGCTCACGTTACAAATGGTATGGTCAATCCTGTCGGGCATTTTACAAAAGGCGCGGTAATCGTTATAAAGCGGTAGCAGCGCCGCCGCCTTTTTCATTTCATCAATGTTAAGATTGGTTTCGGGGTATAACGCGCTAAAAGCACTTAAAAAAGGATCTTTATAAGTATGAATAAAATAATAATAGGAGCGTTGCACGGCATCAAACCGGGCGTGGGGCAGGCCCTGCATCGGGATGATATCAAATACCGCGATATCATCCGGCAGCATTTTATTGAGGCGGAAAAGGAGGTCGAAATCCCATTCTTGCTCTACATCTATATGAAAAAAAAATTGGCTGGCATGCACCTGCGCATCGGTACGGCCGCAGCCGTTAACAGTTGTAGGCGTTTTTAAAATTTGGCTTAAAGCGGTTTCAAAAACAGCTTGTACACTTGCAACGCCGGCATGTTTTTGCCAGCCGCTGTACTGTGTGCCGTGATAACCAATATGAAAAAAATAGCGCATGATCTTGGATCCAAAAATCCGCAAAAATTATGATAATGCCATACAAAAACAAGTGGGATGGCTAAACGGATGGCTTTACACCAGCATTGGGCATTTTAAACAACTTGCGTATCTGCCGTACATAAACTACCTTTGCGGCGCTTTAGGTTTCTTTATAGTATATCATAAAGGATTAAAAGGGAATACGGTGTGAATCCGGAACTGTCCCGCAGCTGTAAGCTCCATAACCATAGTTCATTCTATTAAAGTCACTTGCGCTTAGGCAAAGGGAAGACAGAACGAAAGGGGAGTAAGTCAGAAGACCTGCCAGAGCGATAATGCAATTCATAGCTTTCGGGGATTGAAGCTTGGATGTGAATGCTCTTGTTTATTGGCGTATTTTCATTTCAAACAATTCTGTTTCCGTGTGTGCTGTGAGCGCTTTGCGTACAACAACATGAAAAAAAACTTACTTTGTTTTCATAAGCATTTACCCGCACCGGTTTTAGCGGCAGCGTTTTTTTTGCTGCAGGTTGTTGTTTACAATAGCGTATCTGCTCAAACAGACACCGCAAAAAAAATCAAAGAGGTTACCGTTTCTTCGTCTGCCATCCCCAAAATTCAAACCATTACACCAACACAGCAGGTCTTGGCCGGCGATTTTGAACGTTACAGCGCATTTAATGTTGCCGATGCTATCCGTAATTTTGCCGGTGTTATACTGAAGGATTACGGTGGGGTTGGAGGCTTAAAAACAGTTTCGGTACGCGGCCTGAGTGCCAACCATACCGCTGTTTTATATGATGGCGTACAAATTAACGATGCCGAAAACGGCCAGGTCGACCTCAGTAAGCTAAACCTGAACAACGTACAGGAAATTTCACTTTACATTGGCCAGCCCCCTGGTATTTGTATGCCGGCGCGGTCGTTTGCATCATCAAGTGTACTGGCTATAAAAACGGTAAAACCCAGTCTTAGTATTGGTAAACCTTACCAGGTAACAGCGGGTGTTAAGGCAGGTTCTTTTGGCTTAGTAAACCCATATCTCCAATGGCAACAACGTGTTAATAATAACTGGTCGTTTATAGTAAACAGTTACACAGAGCATGCTAACGGCCGGTATAACTATAAAACCAGCGTCGTTGGGGCCGACTCTGTACATACGCGCAGCAATGATGATATCGGCGCCCAACAGGTAGATGGCGCTTTATACTGGGCCAAAACCGATAGTAACAAATTTAATTTACACGTAAACTATTATCATGCTGAACGGGGCATTCCCGGCGCTGTGGTGCTTTATAATCCCACCATATCGGCAACGCGGCTTTGGAACCGGGACTTTTTTTTCCAGAGTGGCTATGAACGTCAGTGGCACAATTCTTTACATCTTTTAGTGAACGCTAAGGTTTCAAAAAACTATCTCCGTTACCTCGATCCTGATTATTTTAACAACGAAGGACGTTTAGACCAGCGCTTTACGCAACATGAATATTATGGTTCGGCAGCTTTGGCTTACCATCTAACAACTGCATGGGAAGTATCCTACGCTGCCGATTTGTCGGTCAATAATCTTGATGCAAACCTTGCCAATTTTAGTTATCCAACAAGGCTGACATTATTAAATGTATTGGCCAGTAACCTGCGCATCGGTAAATTCCAGTTGCAGGGAAGTTTGCTGAATACCCATATTACCGAAACTGTAAAAAACGGTGCCGCGGCCCCGCCTAAGAATGTTTATTCGCCCACGGTTGAGGCTACCTTTCAGCCCTTGAAAACCTCAAATATTCAGATACGGGCCTTTTACAAATATATTTTTCGCAACCCTACGTTTGATGAACTTTATTACAGCGCCATCGGCAATCCTATGTTAAAACCGGAGTATACTAAACAATTTGATTTGGGCGCCACGTATGGCAAGGCATTAAGCGGCTTTTTTAATTACATCACTTTAACAGCCGATGCCTATTATAATCATGTGGATAATAAGATTGTATTTATCCCGAAGGACGCCTTTAACCGGTCGATCCAGAATTTTGGCAAGGTTGATATTAAGGGATTGGATGTAGGCTTAAAAACGCAGGCTAAACCTGCCGAAGGCTGGAAGGCATCATTGGCTGTAAATTATTCGTACCAGCAGGCACTAAATGTAACCGACCCTACATCTTCTGTATATCTTAACCAGTTGCCTTATACGCCTAAAAACACAGTTTCGCTTAATGCAGGTGTTGATCGCGGCCATTTAGGGGTTTATTATAACCAGGTAATTTCATCGTCACGATATTACACCAACGACAATCTTGCGTCTGATTATTTAGCCGGGTACGCCATCAGCGATGCATCTGTTGTTTATCACTTTTTATTAAAAAAGAAAGCTGTTGTTGCATCAGCAGAGGTTAATAATCTTTTTGCAAAAAGCTACGCTGTTGTGCAAAGCTATCCGATGCCCGGCCGGTCTGTCAGGTTTTCCATTCAAATAACTATCTAACAATCAATATTATGAAAAAAAACAAACTCAATTATTTATTTATTGCTTCAACGATGATAGCTCTGCTTTCATCATGCCATAAAGACAAAATCGTTCCAACAACCGATACCCCAACGGCCGAAAGGGCTGGTTTATACATTATTAACCAGGGTGGCTTTGGTAGTAATAACAGCAGCCTGACTTTTTACAACTATACAACTAAATTACTTACTGCCGATTTTTATAGCAGCGTAAACGGCAGCCCGCTGGGCGATACAGGTAATGACGCCCAAATATATGGCTCAAAAATGTACATCGTTGTTAATGTATCAAGCGTAGTTGATGTTGTGAACGCTAAAACCGGCAAACTGATTAAACAGGACAGTATTGTAAATACCACATTAAAAAATAAAGCGCGTGCCCGCCAGCCAAGAAGCATAGCCTTTTACAAGAGCAATGCCTTTATTACCTCCTATGATGGCACAGTAGCAGTAATGGATACGGCTTCATTAACCATTATCAAGTACATTACCGTTGGCCGCAATCCCGAGCAATTAGTGGTATCTAACGGGAAATTGTATGTGGCTAACTCTGGCGGCTTATCATCAACCGGCGTTTTCGATAATACAGTTTCTGTAATTGACCTGGGTACTTTAACCGAGACAAAAAAGATAACAGTAACCGCAAATCCCGTAAGCATGGCTACCGATGCTTACAATAATGTTTACGTGGTATCATTAGGCGATTATGATAAAATTGCCGGCGGTTTAACTATTATTGACAGTAAAACTGATGTGGTAAAAACGGCCCCGGTAATTTCGGTAGGCTACATCATTCCAATCACAGTATCGGGCGATTTTGTTTACTATTTAACAGCCGATAATAAGATTGCAGTTTACAATGCCAAAACACAAACTGCGGTACAAGCCAACTTTATTACCGATGGCACCGTAATAACTACACCGTACACGATAGCGGCCGACCCAACAACAGGCGAAGTATTTGTTACCGATGCCAAAGATTATGCATCAAACGGAACTTTGTTTGCTTTTGACAAAACAGGAAAAAAAGAATATTCTATAACCACAGGCATCAATCCGGGTAAAGTAATTCTTGTTAACAAGTAAGGGGAGAGAGTCAAGAGTCAAGAGTCACTGTTGTCCGATAAACATAAAAAAGGAGAAAAAAAGGTCATTTGTGTTTAATTGAGGGATATTTAACGGCGACAATTAAAACAAAGCCCCCTTTTTAGGTTTTAAAAAGTGTTAGTTGGTAGCTTTTTACTTCGCTGTTATATCCTATAATTGCTTTTTCAGGATTTACGAGGAAGTTGATCAGATCGATATAAGT
>NZ_JBFUIJ010000074.1:0-19330 GCF_056401935.1 Mucilaginibacter sp. P4_D1 | reverse complement strand
ACGCGATATCAGCACCAAATAGCTTTACGGAATAACAACCGCATTAAAAGCCTTCAAATATTTAGTTATATAATCTTGCTTCGTTTTTGATTTGTATTGCATAATAAAACGCGGGTGCTCCAGCGCCACAACCTGTTTAAAAAACCGGTGCTCTTCATTAAGTTTGCGTAAAAAGTTTTCATTTTTACCGGTACCAAAACAAAAACAAACATCGGTTTCAAACCCTATAGCAATTTGCTTTTTGATATTTTCTACAATGAATGGGTACACGGCTTTTCTTAGCTCGGGTGTATCGTAATAATTATAGTTCACCTCTTTACCTTTGGGCCCCGTTATGGTGAAACCCAGCGGGCAAACGGAATGAATATAAAATTGCCGGTAAAACTGTTCTATTCCGCCAAAGGCTTCAATCATATCGTAAACATATTCTGATGATGGTTCATGCGTTATTGGGCCGGTATAGGGTATGTGGCATTTGCTAATCATTCGTTTAGGGTCAGTAAAGGATACTCCCGTCATACCCGAACCAAAACGCCCCGGATTTATTCCCAACACCAAATGGCGGGGATGATTATCGCCGTAATATTTATTGTAAAACTGCGTGGATACATCCAATGCAAAATCATTGTCCCTAAAGGGGTTCATAATGCTTACCCCTGCTGGTAGCTTTCCAGTATATTCCAGTTGTTGGTTAAAGGCTATTATTCTATCGGCAAAGGTGTTCATACAGGGTAAAATTAGCAAAAAGCAAAATGCTTAAGGAATAAAGTTATTTTGGGTGGATCTGTTTACTTTTACGTTATGGGCATTATCAACTTTACTACTTTCCTGGTTACTTCCTTTCTGTTCATCATCTCACCGGGTATCGATACCATTTTCGTGCTTAACAAATCAATAACCCAGGGCAAAAAGGCTGGCATTTACGCAACGCTGGGTATCACTACGGGGGTACTTGTACATACTACGCTGGCTGCTTTTGGTTTGTCGTTAATATTATCACAATCGGCAATGGCTTTTAGCTTTTTAAAATACGTCGGCGCTGCCTACCTGGTGTACCTTGGCATCAGTAAGCTTTTTTCAAAAGAAGAAATTTTACAACGGGATGTGGCCATCGTATTAGAGCCTGTGCATAAAACTTATTTATCTGCGGTGTTAACCAATACCCTTAACCCAAAAGTTGCCATATTTTTCCTGGCATTTTTCCCCCAATTCATCCATCCGGCACAAATTCACAATGCCCTGCCCTTTGTTTTGCTTGGTATAACCTACGCGCTAATGGGTTTAGCCTGGTTTGCTGTGCTCACGTTTTTTGCCGGCTCATTATCCGGGCGACTAAAAAAGCAGCCTTTATTTAGTATTTGGCTTAATAAATTTTCGGCGGGTGTTTTTGTGTTGATGGGCATTAAAATTGCTTTCACCAAAAGGTAAACAAAAAAAGTCCCGGCTACTTTAGCAGCCAGGACAATTCAAATCACCCTAAAAAAATCTTACTTCATATATTCTTTGTCCAGAAACAAATACCTTGCCCTGTCGTTTTCTGTTTTTTGTTCACTTTTTACGTCAATGACCATAAATTTGACAGGGCTTTTGCCCGCTGTGTTGGCGTCCCACTTTGGTAATCCTGCACCGTTTGGATTGTAATTTTTAATAAAATTAGCAAAATAGCTTTCCATGGTTTCCGATACTTTAAAGTCGTCAGGTGTCCAGGCGTAAACTTTATTTCCGGCGAGGTTGCCCATAGCATACTCAATTTCGGATGCATGCGATGCGCCAACTGCCGCAGGCGTTTTTGGCATAGCCATTCCACCATTATTTTTTACCACACCACCCGCAAGCCCTGCGGAGGCATTACCCATTTGTGCTGTCATGGCCGGACGTATGCGCGAAAAGCAATACCGATAAACCGGTTTACCGCCTGTTTTTATCTGCAAATCGGCCCATTTCCAGGTGCTGTACACGATAAAACGATCGCTTGATAAAGCTGTTGCCGATTTAACAACTTCTTCGTCTGTAGATGCCGGGTAAAGTTTCATTACTTCTTCGGCTTTATCGCCATACAATGTGGTTAATGTTTTTTTATAATTATCCAACGTGGGGGCGTCGCCACGCATTACAAACTGGTAAGGCACCTCGGCCGAGTTCCAACCAACTAAAATCGGGATTTTAGCCTGCTCGCCGGCCTCAAAAATTTCCGGTAACGATTTTGGCAGTAAGTAGCCATCAATAGTAGGTGTGTTTGGGGTTGCGTTTGCACTATAGGCTGCGTTAAGCAAATCAGCAGCAGGTATAGCCCTTAAATCGGCTATTGATCCGGCTTTCATGTTTGCAGCAAATTTTGCCCCGTTTTTTTCGGCATCAGCCAAAGGGATTGAATTCAAAGTTGGCTTAATGCCGGCGCCGCTCTCTCCTATCGCTGCATTGATTAAGTTTTTTGATAATGGAGATGCCATTTGTACCGATACAGATATCGACCCCGCCGATTCGCCCGCAATAGTAACATGTTCAGGATCGCCGCCAAATTTGGCTATATTTTTTTTCACCCATTCCAATGCCGCATGCTGATCAAGGTAACCATAATTACCCGACGAATGATTTGGAGATTCGGCAGTTAATTCCGGATGCGAAAAGAACCCGAATATGCCCAAACGGTAATTTACTGTTAACGCCACAATACCACGTTTTGCCATGCTTTCGCCGTCATAACGCGATTCGGAACCATCACCGGCCGCTAAACCGCCGCCGTAAAAATAAACCAGTACCGGCAACTTTTCCTTCATGGTTTTGGCTGGTGTCCATACATTAAGATAAAGGCAATCCTCGCTCACGCCCGATGACCTGAAATTCATATCACCAAAAATTGGTTTTTGCATGGGGTTGCCCGCAAAATGATCGGCCTTTAAAACGCCTGTCCAGTTTTTTGCGGGTTGCGGCTCTTTCCAGCGCAAATCGCCAACAGGCGGCTGTGCAAAAGGGATACCTTTAAAAATTGTTATGGCCGAGCCGGCTTCTTTTACGCCTTCCAGTGCACCGTTTGCAACAGTTACCTGGTTTGTTTGTGCAATTACCTTCATGGTAGTTAGCTGCACCAGCAGCAATACTGCTAAAAATGGTTTCCTCATATGGTTTATAATTGGTTATTGGGAATTAATACAAACATCAGTTGTGTTATTGTATCATTATGTTACAATAATAATTTATTTTTACGCCGCTAACAAATTTTTTTGTTAATTGCTATTATATATATGCCTTTAAACAATAACGAGTTCAAAAAACAGGAAGCTGATGCACAAGGCGAAGGTTATTTACCTGGCCTGGCTATTGATGCGGTGATTTTTGGCTTTCATGACAAACAGCTTAAAGTCTTGCTGCTTGCCTATAAAAACACCAGCTTATATGCCCTGCCCGGCGGTTTTATTCACGATTACGAAGATGTTAACGAAGCTGCCCGACGCGTATTATTTGATCGTACAGGGCTAAAAAACATCTTTCTTGACCAGTTTTATGTTTTTGGCGACAGAAGCAGGCACGACCCGGAGCCGCTGAAAAAAATCATGTCGGTAAGAGGGACTACGCCACCGGCCGACCATTGGCTGTTAAAACGTTTTGTATCTATTGGCTATTACGCGCTGGTCGATTTTACAAAAGCCATCCCCACTCCGGATAGCATTTCAGATAGTTGCTGCTGGTATGGCCTCGATGATTTACCTGTGCTGATGCAGGATCACCAGTTAATCATAAAAAAAGCTTTGGAAACCCTGCGCGTAAACTTAGATCAGAAACTGATAGGCTTTAACCTGCTCACCGAAGATTTCACCATGGGCGATTTGCAAAGCCTGTACGAAACGGTACTGAACAAGAAACTCATCCGCGCAGCATTTCAGCGTAAAATGCTAAGCCTGGGGATATTGGAACGGATTGCCAAGAAATTTACCGGCGGCGCACACAAAGCCCCGTATGTTTACCGGTTTATTTCTGATAAGTAAGCTATTGTCTTAATTATACCCTTTAAATGTCGGATTCTGCCCTTTGGGTTTAGGTTTAATCAGTGTAGATTTACGTATAAACCATTAAGAAAATTTTATCAATTAAAAACCTCGACTAAGATGGCAACAATTAATCCTTATTTAAACCTACCTGGTACAACCGAAGAAGCATTTAATTTTTACAAATCGGTATTTGGCGGCGAGTTTTTGGCCGTGATACGTTTTAAAGATTCGCCAGGAGGATCTGAGAATGTAGCCGAAGCGGACAAAGACAAACTGATGCATATTGCCCTGCCCATAGGCAAAAACATCCTGATGGCTACCGATAGCATTGGTGAAATGGGCATGGGCTACAAACAAGGTAATAATTATCATGTCTCTATCAATGCTGATAGTAAGGAGGAAGCCGAAACCATATTTGCAGCACTATCTGCAGGCGGCCAGGTTATGGTGCCGCTTGCCATGGCCGAATGGGGCGACCTGTTTGGTTGGTTTACCGATAAATTTGGCATATCATGGATGGTAAGCTACTCACCTAACCGCCCACAATAATCTTCATTGTTATGAGCGCAAAAACAATTAACATCACCTACTGGGTGCTGACAGTATTGCTGGCTTTAGCTATGGCCGGGGATGGCTTTGGCGGAGTTACCAGGCAACAGGCAGGCATCGATGTATTGAAACACCTGGGCTATCCTGTTTATTTTATGGTGATAATGGGCACTGCTAAACTTCTTGGTGTAATAGCCATATTGCAAAACAAATACAAGGTGGTTAAAGAATGGGCCTATGCTGGCTTTTCCTTCACCTTTTTTGGGGCAATTGCCTCAAGGGCATTTGCAGGCGATGCGGCCAGTGAATTTATCCTACCCATCGTTATGCTTGCGTTCTTGTTTGTTACCTACTATTTTGGGAAAAAATACAATCAATTAAATCAAAAACACTAAAGCACAGATTTTCGATATAAAATACCGGCCGATAATTGACGTGCGTGGCAAATCGTTAAAACTATAGCTAACGGGTAATTGCCTGGCTGATTGAATTGATTCGTTAAAATCGCAGGAAACCACACACCTGGTCAATCATTAATTAGTCAGTCCGCGTTGCCTTATCGCTTCATACAAAATAACCCCGGTTGATACCGATACGTTAAGCGATTCGATCTCTCCAAACATCGGGATTTTGGCCAGGTGATCCGCTATGCGGATGATCTCGTTGCGTATACCGTCTTCTTCCGATCCCATGATGATGGCCGTTGGGGCAGTATAGTCGGGTACGTAAATATCTTCTTTAGTTTTTTCGGTGCAGCAAACCAGCTGCAGGCCCGATTCCTGCAAAAACCTAACGGTTTGCATAAAGTTATCATGGCGGCAAACCGGTATCTTATATAACGCGCCGGCTGAGGTTTTGATAGCATCCGGGTTAATCTGAGCCGATCCTTTCGCCGGGATAACTATGGCATGCACGCCTGCACATTCGGCGGTCCGTGCAATCGCCCCCATGTTGCGCACATCAGTAATAGAATCTAGTACCAATATCAGCGGTACCTCGCCTTTTTCAAAAACATCGGGGATAATATTCTCTATTTTTTGATAAACAATTGGCGAAATAAAAGCAACAGCGCCCTGATGGTTCTTGGCGGTAAGCCTGTTCAGTTTTTCAATAGGCACTTGCTGTGCTGTAATATTATATTCGGTAAGCAGGGCTTTCAACTCATGCGATAAGCCGCCGGCCGCACCACGTTGTATGTATAATGCCTCAATCTCTTTGCCCGAAGTGATCGCTTCCATGATAGCCCTGATGCCAAATACCATCTGGTTACTTTCGCGCTGAGGTCTTGAATTAAATGTCATTTTTGGTATGGATAATTTTGGCAAAAATAGCTATATTAATTGATTAAGCGGTTATTGAACTCAATTGACATTTTGGTTCACACCATTACAACTAACATTTTCAAACTTTATTAACACCGTTTTAAGTGGCTATCAATGAACTCTTTAATATCACAACTAACATCTTACTAACAATTGTGTGTTAATATTAAATGCATTCAACACTATAAATTATTAAATTGAGAATGATTGCTTTAAAACGTCAATACACTATGTGGATGGAATAGTAGCATAGGTAAACTAATTTTTGTATATTTTTGTTGCCTTATGAGTTTTGAGAACGAGAATCAGTACAAGCCTAATACAAACGAACGCCGTAGCCGCATTACCAACCCAACTCCATATACCGGAATGGGCAAGTTACCCCCACAAGCTACAGACCTGGAGGAAGCCGTTTTAGGTGCGCTGATGCTGGAAAAAGATGCACTGTCATCAGTTATCGACGTACTAAAATCCGAGGTTTTTTATCGAGACAATCACCAGAAAATATTTTCGGCGATAAAAGAACTTTTCGAAAAATCCCAACCGATAGATATCCTTACCGTTACCGCCCAGTTACGCAAACAAGGCGATTTGGAAATGATTGGTGGGGCGTACTATATTACCGAATTAACCAGCCGCGTAGCGTCTGCCGCCAATATTGAGTTTCACTCGCGTATTATTATTCAAAAATATATCCAGCGCGAGCTGATCCGTATCTCTACAGAAACAATCAACAGCGCCTATGAAGATACCAGCGATGTGCTCGACCTGTTGGATAAAGCCGAGAAAAATCTGTTTGAGATAGCCCAAAGCAATTTACGCCGTGACGCCCGTAAAATGGACGACCTGGTACAGGAGGCTTTGCGTGATATCGAATCGCTGAAAGATAAAAAAGATGGCTTAACCGGTGTGGCATCCGGGTTTACCGGGCTTGATCGTATGACTTCGGGCTGGCAAAAATCCGACCTGGTAATTATAGCTGCCCGCCCCGCAATGGGTAAAACAGCCTTTGTGTTAAGCTGTGCCCGTAACGCCGCGGTTGATTTTGACAAACCGGTTGTAGTGTTCTCGCTCGAGATGTCGTCAGTCCAGTTGGTGAATCGTTTAATTGCGGGTGAGGCCGAAATTGAGCAGGAGAAGATCCGTAAAGGAACGTTAGAAGAGTGGGAATGGCAACAGATCCACTCAAAAATTGGCCGCCTGGAGAAAGCGACCTTCATTATTGATGATACCCCGGCATTAAATATATTTGAATTCAGGGCAAAATGCCGCCGTTTAAAATCGCAGCATGATATCCAATTAATCATCATCGATTACCTGCAGTTGATGCACGGTAAATCATCAGATGGTAAAGGTGGTGGTAACCGTGAGCAGGAAATTGGTAGTATATCGCGTGCCCTTAAATCAGTAGCCAAAGAATTAAACGTGCCGGTTATCGCACTATCGCAATTAAGCCGCGCTGTAGAAACCAGGCCGGGTAATGCTAAAAGGCCAATGCTATCGGATTTACGTGAGTCGGGCTCTATCGAGCAGGATGCGGATATGGTTTTGTTCCTTTATCGCCCCGAATATTATGGCTTAACCGAAGACGAAGATGGCAACCCAACCCAGGGCGTGGGTGAGGTTATTATCGCTAAACACCGTAACGGTGAAACAGGTACCGTAAGGCTTAAATTTGTTGGTAAATATGTAAAATTTGCCAACCTTGAAGAAGGCATGGACAGCTTCCCTCCTGCTGCCGGTAACGCATTTAGCGGGTTGGCACCATCGCAGGATTTTGAAAAGCAAAGTAATTTTATTATCCGCCCATCAAGGATGGATGATATTGATGATGAGCCGCCGTTCTGATGTGCAGATTATAGATTTCAGATGTGCAGATGTTTGTTAAATAATAAAGCCTCAATTTTTAAAATTGAGGCTTTATTATTATTTATATCGCTGCTGCGAGCTTTCAGCTCGTGGTGAACACTGGTTGCAGCTTTCAGCTGCCCTACCACAAAGGTTTAAACTATTAACCCTAAAACCACCCCCATAATGATTATTAGTGGCGCTTTAATTTTTGTAAACTTTAATAATAAAAAAGTACAAGCCATTAACAAATAAGCCACCCAGTTACCGCCGAAGGGGCGTACTAACAGGATAAAAGCTGTCGCCATAAAGCCTACAGCCACAGCGTTTATACCGCTTAACGAGTTTTTGATGCGGGTTATTTTTTTTAGGTCCTCCCAAAATGGAACGATAAAGAGTATCAGAATTAGCCCCGGAGTGTTTACGCCTATTACCGCTACCAGGCTGCCAACTATTTGCCCGCCAATACCATATCCCTTATTACCTAAAGTTATTCCTCCCAAAAAAGAAGTGAAAGAAAACGTAGGCCCGGGCAATGCCTGTTGCAAAGCATAGCCTGAAAGAAACTCCGAACTACTGAGGTAATGTTTCACTTCAACAAATTCGGTATAAAGCAAGGGTACCATTACCTGCCCGCCGCCAAATGTGAGGATGCCGTTACGGTAAAAGTTTTCGAACAGGCGAATAGGCAAACTGAAGGGCGATGTTTGGTTAATAACGGCACCAAGGGCTGCAAAAAACAACAAGATGCCTATAAAGTAAGCTACCTTGTTGGGGTTTACATTGGAGTAAAGTTTTACCCTCAGTTCGTTTTCCTGTGGCTGCGTCTCCATCGCCGATGACAGGATGCCTCCTAACAAAATCAACAATGGAAAAGCGTAGGCATTTTGTAATATCAGCGTAGCTATTAATGATCCAATAGCCAGCATGGTGCTTACCTTGGTTTTCAAAAACTTGTGGGCAAAACTGAAGGTTGCGTAGGCAACAATACCCACAGCTACCGGCTGTACATAACTTACCACATGATTAAACTTAGCCTGATTGGCAAACATTTTATAGCTGATGGCAGCGATCCCCATTATAGTAGCCGAAGGCAAAATCCAGATAAAAAAAGTGATCAGCGCTAATTGTAAGCCACCAACTTTCCAGGCTATGCCTACCAGTGTTTGAGTTGATGAAGGACCGGGCAACACCTGCGATAAGGCGTTCAGTTCCATCAATTCCTCTTCGGTAACGTAGCTCCGCTTCTGCACAAACTCGCGCAGCAAAACTGCTATATGCGCCTGCGGACCGCCAAAGGCCGTAAAGGTGTACATCAAAACATCGCGAAGAAATAGTAAGCTTCTTTTGTTCATTAGTTCATTGGTTCACTGGTTCATTGGTATCGCTTTATTAATTATCTGATGGTTTATGGCACCCATTGTTGGGGCCGCCTTACTTCGTTGCTGTTGCATTAACCGCGAACTGAAAAATAGCACATCCGATGCAAAAGACCAATGAACCGAACAAAGTGAACCAATGAACTAATAATCGTCATCATCTTCCTCAATTCCCATTGCCTGCCGGTAAACGGCCTGCAATTCCGAAAATGCGTGGTTATCGCGCTTGGCTTTTGTGATTTTCATGCCGTTTTCATAGATGGCAATAGCGTCATCTTTGCGGTTTAGCGCCTCATAAAGCTTACCTAAGTGGTAATAGGTACCGGTATAATTGGGGTGGTTATTTACCAGGTCTTCATAATATTCAAGCGACTTATCTACCTGATTAAGACGAAGATATTCGGTAGCGAGCGCGTATTTTAAAAACTCGTCGTTAGGTTCATTTTTAATAAATTCMAGTAGCTTATCTAATCTGCTCAACTCCATTTTAAACTCTATGTTTTTTAKTTAAATTTGCCAAAACCTATTGTTATGAAGATTTTGGTATGTATAAGTAATGTTCCCGATACCACCA
The DNA here is from genome assembly GCF_056401935.1 of Mucilaginibacter sp. P4_D1. Classification (NCBI taxonomy): domain Bacteria; kingdom Pseudomonadati; phylum Bacteroidota; class Sphingobacteriia; order Sphingobacteriales; family Sphingobacteriaceae; genus Mucilaginibacter; species Mucilaginibacter sp. P4_D1. The sequence continues at coordinate 9,672 of NZ_JBFUIJ010000074.1, read as the reverse complement.
CAAAAATAACTTTTACTGATAACAACACCCAATTTAATACCAACGGTGTTCAATTTATATTAAATCCTTACGACGAGATAGCACTTTCACGGGCTATCGAATTAACCGACGGCGGAAAAGGTACAGTAACAGTTATCAATGTTGGCGAAGTAAATACCGAGGCCACAGTTCGCAAAGCGCTGGCCATTGGGGCCACCGATGCGGTACGGATTAACGCTAAGCCACATGATGCATGGTATGTAGCTTACCAGGTTGCCCAATATGCGAAAGCTAACGCTTTCGACCTCATTCTGACTGGTCGTGAGTCTATTGATTATAACGGATCAAAAGTTGCAGGCATGCTGGGCGAGCTTTTGGATATTCCCTCGGTATCTATCATTAAAAAGCTGGATGCAGCGGATAATGAGGCGACGGTTGAACGGGAGATAGAAGGCGGCAAAGAGATTTTAACCATTCCGTTCCCTTTTGTTGCCGGCACTGCCGAAGGTGTTGCCGAGCCGAAGATCCCGAATATGCGTGGTATCATGTCGGCACGTACCAAACCTTTAGTTGTGGTGGAACCTGTTGACGTAAAAACATTTTCGGAAATCATCAGTTATGAAACACCGGCCCCGCGCGGACAGGTTACTTTGGTAGCCGCAGATGACGTGGCCAAATTGGTTAATCTTTTACATGCCGAAGCTCGCGTTATCTAATTTAATTCAAATCGTTTTTTACGAAACTCATTATATATGTCAGTTTTAATATATGCGGAAAATGCCGGCGGCACATTCAAAAAATCAGTTTTTGAAGCTGTAAGCTATGCCAAGGCCATTGCCGATCAAAATAATACCGACCTGGTAGCCATCTCTATCGGCGACGTAGATGCAGCCGGATTAGCTTCCCTGGGCAAGTACGGTGCAAAAAAAGTGCTTAATGTATCGGGCGATAAGCTAAAAAACTTCATAAACCAGGCCTATGCTTCTATCATAGCCGAAGCTGCAAAAAAAGAGGGTGCTGATGTTGTAGTACTATCAAACACCTTTTCGGGCCGTGGTTTGGCTCCGCGTTTGGGCGTTAAGCTGGAAGCAGGCGTTGCCGATGGCGCTGTGGCCCTTCCGGAGCAAAATGATGGCAAATTCAGGGTTAAAAAAACAGCCTTTTCGGGCAAGGCTTTCGCTGTAGTTGAGTTAACATCGGCAAATAAGGTTATCGCCCTTATTCCAAACTCCTATAAAGTTGTAGAAACCGGCGGCACTGCGCAGGTAGAAGATTTTGCGGCAGCAACCAAAGAATCGGATTTTAAGGCGATAATTAAAGAGATTGTTCGTGCTACCGATAAAGTTTCGTTGCCTGATGCCGAAATAGTTGTATCCGCCGGACGTGGGTTAAAAGGCCCCGAAAACTGGGGTATGATAGAGGAACTAGCTAATTTACTTGGCGCTGCTACAGCCTGCTCAAAACCGGTATCTGACGCAGGATGGCGGCCACATAGCGAACATGTTGGACAAACTGGTATAGCTGTCAGTCCAAATTTGTATATTGCGATAGGAATTTCAGGTGCTATTCAGCACCTGGCAGGTATCAGTTCTTCAAAGGTAATAGTGGTTATCAATAAGGATCCCGAGGCGCCGTTTTTTAAAGTGGCAGATTACGGAATAGTTGGCGATGCCTTTGAAGTGGTGCCCCAATTAATAGCGGCAGTAAAAGAATATAAAGCTTCAGCATAAATATTAGGTGCGATGGGTAATAACATGAAAAAAATTAAGCTGGATATTGTAGGCTTGTCATACAGCCAAACACAATCCGGCGCTTATGCTTTAGTTTTAGGCGAAGTTAGCGGCAGGCGCAGGCTGCCTATTATTATAGGTAGTTTTGAGGCACAAGCTATTGCGATTGAAATAGAAAAAATGACGCCAAGCCGCCCGCTTACGCATGATCTTTTTAAAAGTTTTGCGGAGGCCTACCAGATAGAGGTGCAGGAGATTATCATATACAACCTGGTTGATGGTATTTTTTATTCCAAGTTAATTTGCAGCGATGGTAAACGCTCGGTTGAAATTGATGCCCGTACATCTGATGCTATAGCTATAGCGGTTAGGTTTGATTGTCCAATTTTCACCTACGAATTCATCCTGTCGACAGCCGGAATAGTAATTGAAGGCAACGACTTTGTTTACCTTGAAAATATCAACGAGACGCAGGAAGAAAAAACCGTTAACACATCAACAGTAGGCAGTGGCTTTGCTTCGTTAAGTGTTGATGAGCTAAAAACAAAATTGCAGGAAGCCCTTGCCGAAGAATCATATGAAAAGGCCGCCAAAATCCGCGACGAACTGAATAAACGAAAAGCCTCCTGATTTCGGATTTGAGAATTTCGATTTCGGATTTAGTTAATAAAGCTGTACCGAAATTCTCAGATTCTATTATTCATACCTATCAAATAAAGCCCTCTTTTTGTGAACCCGGCACCAAAGCATAGCATTTAAAGCCATTTTGCTAAATTCTGCATCCCTTAGCTTCTTGATTTGCGTTTATTTCGCTACTTTCCCGTTTTTAATTTAACACTGATTATCATTATTAAAACCCGTACCATATGAATATTAAGTTCCGCTTAATACTGATGAATTTTATGCAATTTTTTGTGTGGGGGGCTTGGTTGCTTACTATTGGCGCTTATTGGTTTCAAAACAAACACTGGTCGGGAGCGCAATTCGGTGCTATTTTTTCGACGATGGGCATTTCATCTATCTTTATGCCTGCTATTACCGGCATTATATCAGACAGGTTTATTAATGCAGAGAAGCTATACGGCATAATGCATATCCTTGGGGCACTAACCCTATTCAGCTTGCCGCTTGTTACTAACCCCTCAACTTTTTTTTGGGTGATTTTGCTGAACATGATGTTTTACATGCCCACGCTGTCACTCTCCATCACTGTATCATATTCTGCATTAAAAAGTAATAATATCGATGTTGTTAAAGATTTCCCACCTATCAGAATTTGGGGTACCATTGGTTTTATTGCAGCATTGTGGACAGTTAGTTTAACGCACAGCGAAATTTCGGCCAATCAATTTTATATAGCCGGTGCAGTTGCATTTGTATTGGGTTTATATTCATTCACGTTACCAAAGTGCCCGCCGCTTTCGGCTAAAACCGAGAAAAAATCATTTGCAAGTTCATTGGGGTTAAATGCGTTTGCGTTGTTTAAAGATCCTAAGTTTGTCATCTTCTTCGCCTTCTCCATGTTGTTGGGTGCAGCATTGCAGCTTACCAACGCTTATGGCGATACATTTATTCATGATTTCRCCAAAGTACCTGTTTATAAAGACTCGATAGCTGTTAAGTATCCGGCTATTATTATGTCGATATCGCAAATCTCCGAAACATTGTTTATCCTGGCTATCCCCTTCTTTCTGCGTAAGTTCGGTATCAAGTATGTGATGCTTTTTAGCATGCTGGCCTGGGTTTTAAGGTTCGGTTTGTTTGCCTTTGGCGATCCTGCCGGAGGATTATGGATGATAGTTTTATCATGTATTGTATACGGGATGGCCTTCGACTTCTTTAATATATCGGGATCGTTATTTGTTGAAACCCAGGCAGCGCCCGAAATACGCGGAAGCGCGCAAGGCTTATTTATGATGATGGTAAATGGTTTCGGCGCCTTTTTTGGCAGCCGTATAAGTGGCATTGTGATTGACAAATTTTTCACACATGCCGATCAGAGTAAAGACTGGCATGGTATCTGGCTTAGCTTTTCAGCATATGCATTGGTTATAGCTATTATCTTTCCGTTTGTTTTCAGATACAGGCATAATGCAGCATTAAAGAACGCCATTAAACATGCTTAAGAAGATATTGCATTTTTTTATTACTGAACAAACTGTAGCCCGTTAACCAATGAAAAAACACTACCGCGAGGAAAACGACTGCCTTAACTGCGGGGCAATTTTGCAGGGTAAATTTTGCTCAAACTGCGGGCAGGAGAACCTTCAGGTAAAGGAAAGCTTTGGCCATATGATGAATCATGCCGTCAGCGATTATTTCCATTTCGACCATCAGTTTTTTCATACGTTACAGCCGCTTCTTTTTAAGCCAGGGAAGCTTACAACCGAGTACCTGGCCGGGCGCAGGACGCAATACCTGCATCCTGTTAAAATGTATATATTTATTAGCCTGGTATATTTTGTACTGTTGTTTAAAAGCAATACGGCAGATATCGTGACCCTAAGCAATGATAAGGCAAAATCAGAGGAAGCGGCGGATAACATGAAGATATCCGTTAAAAATGGGATTGATAACAGTATTTTCCTCAGCGAAGATCAAAAGAAGGCGATCAAAAAAAATGTCGATTTTAAGGCCGATAGCATTAAGCGGGACATTAAGGCCGCTAATAAAAAGGATTCCATTAAAACTTATGAACAGTACCTTGCTACCCAGCGACAATTACCGGCCGATAAAAGGGACGGTGTGATAAGCAGGTATTTAGAGAAGAAACAATTTGAGTGGGCAAAAGAGGGCAAATCTGCAAATGAAGAGATTAATGAGGGCATTAAGCATAATGTGCCTAAGATGATGTTTTTACTACTGCCACTATTTGCGTTGATACTTAAGATCGCGTTCTCCAAAAACAAAAAGTTTTATGTGGAGTACCTCATCTATTCGTTCCATCTCCACTGCTTCGTATTCTTGTTCCTGGCATTTCTTATGTTGGTACAGTTGCTTATCCCGCATAAGCTTATCGATCTTATTGTTATAATGGATGTAGCAGCCCTGTTTTTTATCCTCTGGTATATGTACCGCTCCCTGCGTGTTGTTTACGGTAGAAGCAGGCTAAGGACAATTACAAAGATGATTGGGATATCGGTGAGTTACTTCCTGGTATTTGCCATTTGTCTAACCATCCTGGCTACCATTACCGCGGTTACAACATTATAATCAGGATCAGAATTTACAGGATTTATCAGAATCAAATTCTGAATATTTTTAAATTCTGTAAATTCTGATTCTGGCATTTTACTTCTTCCCTATCGCATACTGTATACCACCCAGCAAATGCTTCAGGTATAATGGATCGGCGTATGACTCATCGGTATGTCCCAACTCCGTGTAAAAGGCACGGCCGCCATCAAAGCTGTGGTACCAGGCCATCGGGTGGTTATCACCGTTTTCGCCGCCTGTATAGCTTTTCTCATCTATCTTGATCAGTACATGCAGGTCGTCGGCTATCCATTTGTAGTTATACCATTCGTCCCAGCGTTTCCAATCTTCGGGAAGGTGTTTGGTGGCGATAAAATCGCGGTCGACCACATGCAACACCGCTTCCTGTTGTTTAGGATGACTTTTAAAATAAGCGCCAACCAGCTTGCCATACCACGCCCAGTCATATTCGGTATCGGTAGCAGCATGTACGCCAACAAAGCCGCCTCCGGCTTTAATATACTGTTCAAAGGCTGTTTGCTGCGCATCGTTCAATACATCACCCGTAGTACTTAAAAATATTACAGCCGCATATTGCTTTAAGTTGGCGGCAGTAAACTTTTCGGCGTTGGTGGTGCTATCCACAGCAAAGCCATTTTCGGCACCCAGCTTCATAATAGCCGGTACGCCAACCGCTATAGAATTGTGATGAAACCCGGCTGTTTTGCAAAATACCAGCACTTTGGTTTTGGCGGCTGCATCAATGATAGCCAAGCCTGTTAGCAGGCAAATGATGAATAATTTTTTCATAATTTATATTTCAAAAGGTTAGTTTGGGAATTTCATTCCGTAATGCAATTTAGTATTAATGTTTCACGTAGCAAGGTTTAGTTTTGAAAGCTGCAAATCGTCTGCTGCAGCTGTCGCGGCACCTTTACCGGGCAAAAAGCACCTAAAGTGGGTTAACATAACTTAACACATTTTAGATATTCCATTCATAAGTATTTGATAATTAACACCTTAAAAATAACCATGGTTAACACTAATTTGATGTATCGCGCAATTTGAGTGCATCCCAATATTTGTACCTGCTGTTAGCCAAAACAGGATGTCGAGGCGACCTGGATTTTTTAGCCAGGATCAGTCAACAAACGTAAGTATCGTTTTAGCAATTATTCAATAACAGCTTGTCGCCGCAAATTATTCAGATGCGTTTACCCTGACACTTTTATGTAAAAATTTTGCTTCCTGAATGTAAATTCCAACTATATCATATTAAATCTTTTATTTAGCAGGTACATGTATGTTAGCTTAACCATAATACGTTACCGCAAGCTGTTTATACCATTCGCATTATTGGCCATGGCTATCCACCGGCTGCCCTTAATACTGCAAAAAGGTTGTTCATTTTACAAACTGCTTGGATCGGGCAAAAACGGAACTTTTGATTTACAACCCGACTGGCAGCAATGGGGCTTACTGGCCTGCTGGGAAAGCCGGGAAGATTTTGACCAGTTTTATAACAGGTCGTTTGTATCTGGCTGGTGGAAAATATTTGGTAATGAGGGCTATACTGTACTATGCCAGCCGCTGCAAAGCCATGGTAAGTGGAATGGCAAAGAGCCCTTTGGTAATCCCGAAGCTACAAATTACGCCGGTCCGGTTGCTGTGTTAACACGGGCCACCATCCGTATAAGCAGGCTTAAAAATTTCTGGAGCCATGTAGATGAGGTGGCCGGGTTGATGGTATCGGCCCCAGGCTATGTTACATCGTTTGGTGTTGGCGAAGCGCCCGTTTACCGGCAGGCAACATTTTCTGTATGGAAAAGCATCGATGATGTAAAAAACTTTGCCTACAAAAGCCGGGAGCACGCCGAGGTAATAAAACTTACCCGTAGCGAAAACTGGTACAGCGAAGAGCTATTCGCCCGCTTCCGGCTGGTTGCCAGTTTTGGATCGCTGGATGGAAAAGACCCTTTAAATGACTTATTGAAAAATTAAAATATGAGAATTATTGCCGAACTACCGCACCCCGATTTTAAAGTTACTATCATGAACATGAACCAAAAGTTTATTGTAAAGATAGAGCAGGGTACCCTGGAACAAAGTTTTAAAGTTGCCGAAATGGATTTAACAGATGGCGTTAACAGTGTTTTTGAATTGCTTGATGAGGAGTTTTTAACCAAGGTAGGCGCCAGGTTTATAGAGATGCGTACTGATTTTAAAGATGCATACTATCGGTACAATTACTAACAGGATTTACAGGATTAGTAATTGATTTACAGGATTTTAAAATATATAATCTTGACAAGAAGAATTATATTTGGCAAAACAAGCAAAATACATGTAATTAATAACCTAATTCTCTCTGGTTATTAAACTAAAAATCTAACTAAATAACAATAAATTATTGTCTATTAATAATTTACATTTTTATAAGTAATTTTATTTGGTTACAATGTCAGCCAAATAAATGGGAGGTTAAGCCAAAATAAGGTCGCAATACCAAAAACCGGCTGGCTTTTGATCCGGGCTTGTAACGCAGGAATCGTCGGTATTTTTTGGGGCCTGGTATTCCTTAAATATTTTAATCCCCGTTTGATAGCTGACGGGCTTTGAAAAAATTGGCCCCTTAAAAGTGAAGGTATGAAACTCACCGTTCTCGCCGCAAACATCTACATCATCGGGCAACGCATCAATCAGTTCGGCGCTTATCTCCTTCCCTACTATTCGCTCAAGGCGTGCCTGGGTGCAGGCTATCACCGTTCCAAATCCAAGGCTTAAAAATTCGTTGATGAGTTCGCTGTTGTCACGTTTCCATAATGGGTAAATACCGGTAAGGCCAACTTCGCTCAGCCTTGCATCACGATAGTCTTTTAAATCCTGCAAAAAAATATCGCCAAAAATAGAATGCGTTATGCCCTCGTTTTTGAAGTGAGCCAGGTGATAATGCATAACCTCGTCATACTCCTTCATACCGGGCATTTCGGGTAACCGGATCTGGTATAACGGTATACCAATACTTTCGGCCTGTTTTATCAATAGTTCCGTGCGTACGCCGTGCATCGAAATCCTGTCGGCAGCATCATTAATAGTTGTTACCAGGTACCGTATGTCAAGGTCAGGATTTTGCAGGCAATGATACAAAGCCAGCGCGCTATCCTTACCGCCGCTCCAGTTAAAAATACACTTCTTCATTTTAATTATTGAATTATTGATTTAGTGAATTATTGATTGATAGAATGCGGTATTTTATCGTTCTTTTAGCAATTCATCCACCACGGCCACTACTCCTACTGTTGCTTTTTCCTGGATCTTGATAACCGGGCCGCGCACATTGATATTGGGTATTTTAGGGTCGATAACATACCGGGGCACATCGCGGTTTACATAGCCAATTAATCCGGCCGCCGGGTATACAGCCAATGAGGAGCCAATCAGCATAAAAATTTCCGCGCGGCTACAAATCCTCGCTGCCGTTTCAATCATGGGCACAGCCTCGCCAAACCAAACAACGTGGGCGCGCAACGGCGATCCAAGTTCGCATAGCTCGTCCATCCCAATCTCCCATCCATCAATAGGGTAAGTAAGTTCAGGGTTAACACTTGATTGCGAACGGGTGATGATGCCGTGCAGGTGTACCACCTGGGTTGAGCCTGCACGTTCATGCAGATCATCTATATTTTGGGTAATAATAGTTACATCATATTTTTCTTCCAATTTGGCCAGGGCATAGTGTGCGGCATTAGGATTTGCATCCATCACATTTTTACGTCGCTCATTATAAAACTGCTGTACCAGGGCCGGGTTACGCCGCCACGCTTCGGGTGTAGCCACATCTTCTATATTGTACCCCTCCCAAAGGCCGTCGCTGTCTCTGAAGGTCTTTAAACCACTCTCAGCGCTTATTCCTGCACCCGTTAATACTACCAACTTTTTCATAAAGTAAAATCTTAGTTCATAAAAAAAGCGACCTGCATAATGGCAGATCGCTTTTCAATTTTATCAATTTAAATTAAAGTGCCAATTGTTTTTGTGTGCGTAAAAAAGTGTACTTAGTTTTAGCCAGCTCAAAGCCGCCGAATAGTAGCAAGCCAAACACCAGATTGCCATATACCATATTCTTCTCGAATGGCAATGCTGCCACCAGCGATTTGCCATAGCCTGCTAATGTATTGGGGTAAAGCTTCAGCTCGGTATAAAACCAGGGCATATCCGTAATTAGCCAATGGATAAGCACAACACCGATAGATGCTAATAATACATTAACAAAATTTACCTTTTTTATTAAAGTCCCGGCCAGCACCATAATAGCATAGCTAATATAAACGCCGATGATACCATCGTACATTATTGAAAACTTTGAGGTATAAAGGTAATTAATCACTACATCTGTACATAAAAGCGTAAGCAATACAATTACATATCCCTTCCATTTATCAACAAAGTAAACGCCGCCAAATAAAGCTATTGCCCCTACCGGGTTAAAGTTGCTCAGCTCTTTATATCTAAAAGCTAATAATCTGAATGCGGCGGCAACAATGATCATTAAAACAAGGATAATGTTACGGCTTATGGTATCTTTTTTATTCATGGTTTTATTTATGATGTAAAATTACTCATTATAAGTACAAATAAAAATAGCTGGTGCTAAGTCAATAGTACTAAGTCGTAAGTCCAAAGTCGAATTTTTCTTTTTTGGCTTAGAACTTAAGACTTTGGGCTAAAGACTTGTTACTTTTTCCATCTTGATTCCTGACTCTTGACT
>NZ_JBFUIJ010000073.1:0-19924 GCF_056401935.1 Mucilaginibacter sp. P4_D1 | reverse complement strand
ATAAATGGTCATTTGCTAACGTAGCCGGTCTTATCAGGCAACATCTTGGAACTTATATCGATCTGATCAACTTCCTCGTAAATCCTGAAAAAGCAATTATAGGATATAACAGCGAAGTAAAAAGCTACCAACTAACACTTTTTAAAACCTAAAAAGGGGGCTTTGTTTTAATTGTCGCCGTTAAATATCCCTCAATTAAACACAAATGACCTTTTTTTCTCCTTTTTTATGTTTATCGGACAACAGTGAGTTAAGAATCAAGAGTCAAGACAGAAAAAATCCGTACTTGATACTATAGGTATTCGCTTAAAACAGTCCTCAATATTTCTATCAGTTCGGGGTCGTTAAATTGATAGTTATCTTCAATATCCAGCACTTTTACCTGCTTGCCGTTTAGTTCCAGGCGTTGGCTCAGCAGCTGTTTATGCCTGCGCTCCATTACAAATACAACATCGGCCCGGTCAATTATTTTTTGGGTTACCCGGATACGGGCCGTGGCACTGGTACCTGCCGAGCGGGCAGTATGTTTTGGATGGTTTTTAAACAATAATTCGGCAGTAGGGCTGCGCCATTGGTTTTTACTGCAGATGAAAAGGAGGTTGGCCAATGGTAATTATTTTCCGGTTTAGGTATATGCGCTACTACAATCCGTTTTTGGGTACCCAGGCCTGGCTTTTAATGAGCCATTTTCCGCTAACGTACCGAAACACAAAGGAAAATGCTCCTTCTTCGTTAAACGGGTCGCCGTTAACCGTGCCGGTGTATTCAACGGGAACAATCAGGTAGGCTACCTCTTCGGTTTGTTGAAAAATTTTGATCTTTTTTATGTTTACGATAAAGTCGCGGATTTTAAAATCTTTAACCGCCTTTTGTACCGAGTTTACCCATTGTACACCCGCCAGCTGCCCGTTCCATGAGTAAGGTTGCTGCTCGTCGGTAACCACCGCGTTGGGAGCGTAAACATCGGTAACTTTTTCAATATCAAACGTATAAGAAGCTTTTAATACCGTATTGATGGTTTGCAAAACCTCGGGGTTAATTTTCTTTACGGTATCTTCGGCGGCCATATCCGCAGCAATGGTTTTTTGGCTTGTTATTAAAATTAATAACAAGCTTGTGTACACCATTATTACTATGCTTTTCCTCATCTTATGCTGTTAAAAATTCCTGGCCATGCACTTTTTGGGCTTATAAAGTTAAGCATCAATCATCTATTTAAAGATAAATATCTTTTTAAATAGTAAACCATCCTTACTTCCCTTTAGCATTCATATAATCAAGCGTTAAATTGCACAATGCTTTTACACCCAGGGTAAAGCCACTTTCGTCGATATAAAAATCGGGCGTATGGTGCGATGGTGCTTTAAGCGGATCGGCGCCTTTAGGCATCCCGCCTAAAAAAATGAACATGCCGGGTACTTTTTCCTGGTAAAAGCTAAAATCTTCGGCCCCGGTAACAGGCGGTTTTAGCATCACATTTTCGGCTCCAGCTGTTTTTTGCAGGCTGGGCAGCATTTGTTGTGTGAGTGCAGGATCGTTATAAGTAACCGGGTAATGGCTGCTGTACGGAATCTTCACCTCGGCAGTAGCGCCTTGCGCTTCAGCCGTTTTTGTTGCTATTTGCTTAACCCGCTCAACCAGCATTTTTTCATCGGCGGCTGTAAATGAACGTAGGGTACCCAGCATTTCAACGCTCTCGGGGATAATGTTCGACCGGTTACCACCTTTGATGGAGCCAATAGTTACCACCGCCGGGTTTTCTGTTATGTTTATATTACGGCTTACAATAGTTTGCAGGTTATTGATGATCTCGGCCGAAACCACAATCGGGTCAACACTCGACCATGGGTAAGCCCCATGTGCCGACCGCCCTTTTACGATGATCTGCATATCGTTAACGCCTGCCATAGTACCGCCCGGGCGATAGGTTATTTTACCAACCTCGGTTTGCGAATTAATGTGCAGGCCAAATACTACATCAACTTTAGGGTTTTCAAGCACACCTTCCTTCACCATTTCTTCGGCGCCGCCTTTCTGGCCGGGCTCTACCCCTTCTTCAGCGGGTTGAAAAATAAATTTAACCGTTCCGTGCAACTCGCTTTTCATGCCCGAAAGCACCTGGGCCACACCCATTAAAATAGCCATGTGCGAATCATGCCCGCAGGCATGCATTACGCCAACCTCCTGGCCGTTATAAATAGTTTTTACTTTTGATGCAAAAGGAACATCGGTGCGCTCAACAACCGGCAAACCATCCATATCTGCCCGTAAGGCAACTACCGGGCCCGGCTTGCCACCTTTTAAAATACCCACAACGCCGGTTGTAGCTACGCCCGTTTGCACCTGGATACCCAATGACTGCAGGTGTTTGGCAATAATTGCCGAAGTACGCACCTCGTGGTTACCCAGTTCAGGGTGTTCATGAAAATCTCGGCGCCAGGCTATTACCTTGTCTTTAAGGGCATCGGCTTTAGTACTTACCTGGCTTTGCTGGGCAAATACCTGTGTTGCAAACAACAAAAAAAGGGGAGCGATGCGTAATTTCATGGGCGCAAGTTTTGAACCGTTAATATAAGAACAAAACGCCGGATAATTTAATGTACCGGTTTGAATTTGAAGCTGATGCCTTTTCAATTCAAAATTATAGTAAGGCTGGTATCAGCCGGTTACTTTACCCCTATCAAATCAATATCAAAAACAAGCACCGAATTTGCCGGGATAGGCCCCAACGATGCCCCGCCATAGCCCAAAGCCGATGGCACAAACAGTACAATGTTACCACCAGCTTTTATATGTGGTATACCTATTTGCCACCCCTTTACCAGGGCCGCTAATGGCGAAGAGTAACCATTTGCCGAATCAAATGGCGGCCCGTTAAGCAGCTTGCCCCTATAATTTACCGTAACAGTTGAATTGATGGTTGCCGCGGCGCCCGTGCCGGGCTTAACAACCTGGTAGTACAGGCCCGACGAATCTTTCACGGCCTTTACAACCGGGTTATTGGAAAGATAAACCCGGATAAGCGAATCATCAATACGGGCTTGTTTAACAGCATCCACCGGAGGTGCGGTTTTACAGGACGAGATGCCAATAACCGCGGCAAATAATAAAAGTAGTTTGTTCATGTGCCGATATTAAAATTGAGCAGCCAAAACTACGTAAATATAGCCGCAAAAAAACCCGGCGATTAATCATCCCGGGCTATTGTATTTAATTAAATTCGTTTACGCGCCCGGCGGCGAAAGATCGACATCAAAGCGTAATATCGCATTTGCAGGTACTTTTCCGTAACCTGATGTACCATAGCCATATATAGAAGGTATCAGCATTATTATTTTCGACCCGATTGGCACATGTGGTAGTACTATTTGCCAGCCATAAATCAAACTGCTTAAGGTCGCGCTAAAATTGGTGCTCGAATCAAATACAGTTCCATCAAGCAAAGTGCCTGTATAACTTGCTTTAATTACAGTTGAAGCCGTAGGGTACGCGCCCGCGCCTGTAGTAATTACCTGGTAGTAACAACCTAAGGTGTCCTTAACATTGGTAATTTCCGGATGAACGGTTAAATAGGCTTTGATAGCCGCATCATCGGTTGCAGCCTGCTGTATCGCTGTTGTTATTGCTGGGTCGCTTACTTTTGTACAAGATGACAGCGACCAGATGGCTAAGGGGAATAAAATTAAAAGTAAAAGTTTTTTCATTTTCATACAGATCAGTTAACATTAATAGGGTTAAAAACACTAAACGTTGCAAATTGTGAAAACGTATTCAGGCAGGTATTTCCATTTCAGCAAATACACAAGTGTAAATATACAATCCAAATCAATTTAAACCGGCAGGCAAAAGCATATTTTTATTACCACAGCCTGCCTAAAGCAGCACAGTTAATTGGTAACCGCAGTTAAATTGACAGAAAATATCAGTACTGAATTTGCAGGAATAATACCTGCCTGCGCATTACCATATGCGTAGCGCGATGGGGTAATTACCAGCATTTGCCCGCCTGTTTTAAGGTATGGCAATGCAATTTGCCAAGCAGGTATCAGGCCATTCAACCGGTACACCAGGTTTGTGCTTGAATCAAATATGGTACCATTGGTTAACTTACCGGTATAAGCCGCCGTTATTGTACTTGTTAAAGCCGGGGTAGCGCCTGTACCCTGTGTAATTATCTGGTAATAAACGCCGGTTGTATCTTTTACCGCATGAATTTCGGTATGTGCTGCCAGGTAAGCCTGGATGGTTGCTTCGTCGGTAGCAGCCTGTTTAGTGCTGTCAAAAGGCACCACATCGTTATTCGATTTCAGGCACGACGAAAACATAGCAACGGGCAATAACAGTAACAGTAGGATTTTTTTCATTTTTATTCAGATCAGTTTAGTGCCTATACGGCATAACTACCATAAACGCTACAATTAAAAAAACTTATACAAGCAATCGCGTTTAAACATCTCCATTAAAAAGGATAGCTTATTTCACGCAAAGACGGTAAGAAGCAAAGGCGCAATGAGATTTGCTTATTCTTCTTAGCTTCCTGGCGGCTTTGCGCGAGAAAAAATAACCGACTTAATATCAAACCTGATATTGTAACTTATACTGTTGTTTTAATATTAAGCTCTTTAAGCTGTGTATCGGCAATGGTTGATGGCGAATCGATCATCACATCGCGGCCCGAATTATTTTTAGGGAAAGCGATAACATCGCGAATAGAATCTAATCCGGCAAAAATAGAAACCAGCCTATCAAACCCAAGGGCTAAACCACCATGCGGAGGTGCGCCATATTCAAAAGCATCCATCAAAAAGCCAAACTGTTTTTGCGCTTCCTCGGGTGAAAAGCCCAGGTGCTTAAACATTAATGATTGCATGGCGCGGTCATGGATCCTGATAGATCCGCCGCCAACCTCGGTACCGTTAATAACCAGGTCATACGCGTTGGCGCGTACCGCTCCCGGATCGGTATCCAGCAAGGCAATATCTTCTGGTTTTGGCGAAGTGAATGGGTGGTGCATAGCATGGTAACGCTTGCTTTCTTCGTCCCACTCCAGCAGCGGAAAATCAAGCACCCAAAGCGGCGCAAATTTATTTTTATCGCGCAGGCCTAAACGGCTACCCATTTCAAGGCGTAATTCGTTAAGTTGCTTGCGTACTTTATCGGCATTGCCGGCCAGTACCAGCATTAAATCGCCGCGTTCGGCTTCAAATGCCGCTGCCCAGTTTGTCAGCTCATCTTCGCTGTAAAATTTATCAACCGATGATTTTAATGTTCCATCTTCGTTATAACGGCAATATATCATGCCGGTAACGCCAATTTGCGGGCGTTTTAACCATTCGGTAATTTCGTCCAGTTGCTTGCGGGTATAGCTGGCACAACCTTTGGCGTTGATGCCCACAACCAGCTCTGCGTTGTCAAATACGCCAAAACCTTTACCTTTTACAACGTCATTCAGTTCCACAAACTCCATCCCAAACCTTACATCCGGTTTATCAGAACCGTAAAGGCGCATAGCGTCGGCATATTGCATACGCGGAAAATCGCCCAGGTCGATACCTTTAACGGTAGTAAACAGGTGGCGGGTAAGGCCCTCAAAAATATTCAGGATATCTTCCTGGGTAATAAACGATAGCTCGCAGTCAATCTGGGTAAACTCTGGCTGGCGGTCGGCACGCAGGTCCTCATCCCTGAAACATTTCACAATCTGGAAATAACGGTCGAACCCGCTTACCATCAGCAATTGCTTAAATGTTTGCGGCGATTGCGGCAAAGCGTAAAACTCGCCCGGGTTCATGCGGCTTGGCACCACAAAATCGCGCGCACCTTCCGGGGTCGATTTGATCAGTACCGGGGTTTCTACCTCCAAAAAATCAATATCGCTTAAATAGCGGCGTATTTCCTGTGCCATTTTATGGCGCAGGATAAGGTTGTTACGAACAGGCGCACGGCGCAAATCAAGGTAGCGGTATTTGGCACGCAGCTCTTCGCCACCATCGGTATCGTCTTCTATCAGGAACGGCGGAATTTTAGCCGCGTTCAATACCTCTATACCGGCAACGGCAATTTCAATTTCGCCGGTTGGTATTTTTGTGTTTTTGTTTGATCGTTCCAGCACCTTGCCAGTAACCTGTATCACAAACTCCCGGCCAAGCTCGCGGCTCTTCTCGCGCAGCAAGGCA
The DNA here is from genome assembly GCF_056401935.1 of Mucilaginibacter sp. P4_D1. NCBI lineage: Bacteria > Pseudomonadati > Bacteroidota > Sphingobacteriia > Sphingobacteriales > Sphingobacteriaceae > Mucilaginibacter > Mucilaginibacter sp. P4_D1. The sequence goes on along the minus strand of NZ_JBFUIJ010000073.1, from coordinate 13,748 downwards.
TCAGTATCTGTATTAAAAACAAGTTGGGTTAAACCATAACGGTCGCGCACATCAATAAATGTGGTACCGCCCAAATCGCGCGATTTTTGTACCCAGCCGCACAATGTAACTGTTTGGCCTAAGTTGCTGATATTTAATTCGCCGCAGGTATGAGTTCTTAGCATAACAATATTTATAAAAGTTTGCAAAAGTACGTTTTTGAGGTGAAAGGAGAAAGGTAAAAGGAGAAAGGTGGAAAATACGGTGCGATTGTATTTATAATTTGAATTTCTTAGGATTCCGGCGGCTATCCCAAATGGTTAAGACATCAATCACATTTGCAGAAATGCGATAATATAATAGATAGTCCCGAACTATTTTTATTCTAACTGAAGGATTCTTGGTAGGCTTTCCCGAGTCTGGGAGCTCGGCAAGCGCTTCAACTTTTTTTATAAATAGCTTATTAAGCTTGTTACTGTAAACTGTTGATTTATTTCTATTCGCCCAGTATTCTAATATTGCTATCCTATCACGATCAGCCCTTACCGACCATCGAATTTCTTTAGCCATTCGTCTGCTCGTTTATTTGATTCTTCATGGGTCAGGTATTGGCCGCTCTCTATTTGCTCAATACCTTCATTTACTGCAACTATCTCCTCCGCGCTTAATTGATAAACGCCACTAATTTCATCTTCCATCTCTGTAATCATCAACAACTCTCTTAGCAAATCCATGTTATCGGTATTGCTTATTGTGGCTATTAACTTCTCTTTTATCTCTGTATCGGTTAACATAGCAATGGTCTTTATCCAAATTTACAAATAACATTTTAAAAATCAGAAATGAAAGCGCGGCTTTTCCGCCTTCGCGACTTTTTTTGACTTTCCGACTAAAAAACTATCTTTGCCCCATAATTCTCAAGGGGTGCCTTGCTTTGGTATAACCAAAAACGAACTGCAGAGCGTTTTTAACCAAACTGAAAGACAGGCTGAGATCAAACCCAGAGAGCCCCCCAGCCCCCTAAAGGGGGAGTGATAAAACTTAAAGCAAAAACTTTAGGTGTATTTACTCCCCCTTCAGGGGGGCGGGGGGCGCTCGCACCTGATCCGGGTAATGCCGGCGTAGGGAGAGGTAAACAAGTTAAGTGTACTGCCATTGTACCCTGGTGAGCAGATGGTTTAACTAATTTTTAGTTTAAAAATTTTGAAAAATGTATTCGTGGCTATCATGGCCCTGCTGCTGCCTGTTTTGGCATCGGCCCAACTTTCCATATCCGGAAAAGTAACCAATCAATCGGGCGAAGCACTGCCCGGTGCAACCATCACCATTAATAACCCGGCTGCCAGTGTGGTTGCCGATGCTGCCGGCAGGTATGGCTTTGCTAATCTTAAAGCTGGCAGCTACACGCTAAATGCCAGTTTTATTGGCTATCAAACCATCAGCAAAAACATCGTATTGGCTGCAAACCAGGTTATCAACCTGGCACTCGCTAACGGCACGCTTGCTGCCGAGGAAGTGACAATCAGCGCCACCCGCGCGGTTAAAAACTCGCCAACGGCATTTACCAACCTCAGCAAAAAGGATTTAGCAAAAAACAACTTCGGGCAGGATTTACCTTACCTGCTTAGCCTTACCCCATCTGTTGTAACCACATCAGATGCCGGCGCAGGTATTGGCTACACCGGTATCCGCATCCGTGGTTCTGATAATACCCGGGTGAATGTTACCATTAACGGCATCCCCCTAAATGATGCCGAAAGCCAGGGATCGTACTTTATCGACCTGCCCGATCTGGCCTCGTCGGTAGATAACATACAGGTGCAGCGCGGTGTGGGTACATCAACCAATGGCGCGGGCGCGTTTGGCGGCAGCATCAATATCCAGACTACCACCCGCCGGGATACCGCTTATGCCGAAATCAATACTTCGGCCGGTTCCTACGGTTCTATCAAAAACACCGTTAATGCCGGTACCGGCTTACTGGATGGGCATTTTAGTTTAGATGGCCGTTTATCGCGCATACACTCCAATGGTTATATTGACAGGGCTAAGTCCGATTTAAAATCCCTTTATCTTAGCGCTGCCTGGTATGGCAAAAACAGCACCATCAGGGCCAACGTAATATCGGGCCACGAGCGCACTTACCAGGCCTGGAATGGCATTGCCGATTATGTTATTGGTGATAATACCCGCAAGGATAACCGCACTTATAACGAGCTTGGCCTGATGGACGACGCCGGTAATTTTTATAAAGACCAGGTAGATGATTACCTGCAAAACCATTACCAGTTGCTATATGATCAGAAGATAAGCAGTAAGCTATCTTTTAGCGGCGCACTGCATTATACCAAGGGCAAGGGCTATTACGAGGAATACCGCCGCCAGGATGCCGTGGCCAATTATGGCTTAACCCCGGTTATTATGGGTACAGATACTGTTAAAACAACCGACCTGGTGCGCAGGCTTTGGCTTGATAATGAATTTTATGGCGTTACCTATGCATTAAAATATCAGCCCCAAAGCAACCTGAACATGACCCTGGGCGGTGCTTATAATGAATACAAAGGCGCGCATTTCGGCAATATTATTTATACCAAAGAAAGCGCCGGCATTGGCCCCAACTACGAGTACTATCGTGATAATGCCAAAAAGAACGACTTTAATATTTTTTACCGCGCCGAATGGCATTTAAACAAAGTGTTGCTTTATGCCGATGCGCAATACCGTCACCTTTACTACAATTTTTACGGTATCGACAAAAACCAGCAGAACGCGCAGCAAAGCATCGAGCTTAACTTTTTTAACCCCAAAGTAGGTATTACTTACCAGCTTAATGAGCAAAACAATGTATACGCCTCATTTGCGGTAGGCAACCATGAGCCAAACCGCGACGATTACGTAAACTCAACCCCGCAAGCTAGGCCAAAGGCCGAAAACCTGAAGGATTTTGAAGCAGGTTACCGTACTGTTGGCAAAATTTTTAGCGGCGGCATTAATGGTTTTTATATGCTATATAAAAACCAGCTGATATTAACCGGGGCACTTAATGATGTAGGCGGCGCCATACGCACCAATGTGCCGGATAGCTACCGCGCCGGTGTGGAGCTGGATGGTAAAGTACGCATAACCAGCCAGCTTAACTGGGGGATAACCGCTACCTGGAGCGCCAACAAGATTAAAAACTATCACCAGTTTTTCTCTAATTACGATGACGGCACTTTGGTTGAAGAATCATTTAAAAAAACAACCATTGCTTATTCGCCATCGCTTACCGGGGCCAGCATCATCAGCTACAGTCCGGTTAAAGGCGGCGAGATTGCCTTTATCAGCAAGTACGTAAGCAAACAGTATTTAGATAATACCATGAACCAAAACCCGGCCGGTTTTAATATAGCGCCGGATAACCAAAGCAACCCGTATGCGGCCAACCGTTACCTTAAAAGCTATTTCACCAGCGATGTAAGGCTGCGTTATAACTTCAGCATCAGCCAGGTTAAAAATATTGGTTTGGGCTTGCAGGTTAATAACGTTTTCAGCAAAAAGTACGAGGCTAACGGTGCTACATACCCGGATATTGAAGGCGGCAACATGGTAAACTACAATTACTATTTTCCGCAGGCGCCGCGCAATTTTATGGCGATGCTTAGTTTGAACTTTTAATACACACGAATGGTCTCGAATTTGGACGAATTTCACGAATCTGGGCGGGTATTCTGTCTGGGGTGGGTYAGCAATAGGGATTATTAAATTACATTAATTAAGAAACGCATTTATGCATGATTTAATAAAGCTTTTTATTGATCAGATAAAAGAAACCACCTGGGTGCAATGGCTTGCCGTTGCCCTGGGTGTTGCCGAAGTTTTGCTGGCGCGAAAAAACAATATCTGGCTTTATCCGGCCGGTATTTTGGGCACCGCAATTGCTATTTATTTGTTGCTGGATGTAGGGCTTTATGCAGAATCGATACTGAATGGCTATTATGTAGTCATGAGCATTTACGGCTGGTGGTACTGGATAAAACGGCGCAACGAGCCGCCTGTAGAAATTTCATGGAGCACCAAAAACGAATGGGCTATAAGCATTGCCATATCTGTTATCGGCTGGGTATTTTTTTATGTGTTGCTCAAAAACCTGCCGGCTAAATATTTTACGCCATCAAACGTACCTGTTTGGGACGCGCTGATATCGTCAACGGCCTGGGCAGGTATGTGGCTGCTGGCCCGCCGTAAAATAGAGAACTGGATTTTTTTAAACATCTCAAACCTGTTTGCCGTACCCATCCTGTTTTACAAACACCTGCCCATGTTTGCGCTGCTTACCATATTTTTATTTGTTGTAGCCATTTTTGGGTACTTTGATTGGGGGAAGAAGCTGAAGGCCGAAGGCTTAAGGCCGAAAGCTTTACATTAACTCAAATTGCTTTAAGCTTTATGCTTTTAGCCTTAAGCAATACTATATGCCCCATCCATCATACTTACTAAAACCCGAATGGGTAAAAACAATCAGGGAGACTGCCGCCGAAGCCGAAAAACTGGCTATGCTGCACCCTGATCAATTGAAACTGGTTTACGAGCAGGGCTGGTTTAAATTCCTGGTGCCGAAAGCCTATTCGGGTTTGCAACTGCCTTTGCCGGATATGGTGCGGCTTGAAGAAAGCCTGGCCTGGGCCAACGGCAGTTTGGGCTGGGTGGTTACGCTTTGCAGTGGTGCGGGCTGGTTCGGCGGGTTTTTATCGGCAGATATAGCCCCGAAGCTATTGAACAACCCGGCATTGTGCCTGGCGGGTAGCGGCGCATCAACAGGTACGGCTACCATTACCGATGGCGGCTACATTATTAACGGTACCTGGAAATATGCCAGCGGCGCGCACCATGCCACCCATATAACAGCCAACTGCATTATCAAAAATGGCGACGAACCTGTTTTAGATGCCGAAGGGAACGAACTGATATTACCTTTTATTTTTGATAAAAAAGATGTGGAGGTGTTCCCCGCCTGGAAATACATTGGCATGATGGCCACCGGCAGCGATGCCTATAAAGTAAGCAACCTGTTTGTTAAAGCCGACAGGTGTTTTAAGATCGATCCGGAGTATGCGGTAATCACCGAGCCTTTGTATAAATATCCCTTTTTACAATTAGCCGAGGCTACACTGGCAGCAAACATATCGGGCATGGCCGTACACTTCCTAGACCTGTGCGGACCACTGTTTGACGAAAAGCAATTAGGCAAACGGCAACCCGGCAACCATCGCGATGCCACAAAACAATTGCTGGATGAACTTACCATCAACCTAAATAAAACCCGCGCCGAATTTTATGAGGCAGTTGGCGCATCCTGGCAGAGTGGCTTAACAGGCCCCGCCGGGTATTTGAATGAAGTAAGCACTACCAGCCGCAAGCTGGCCAAAACAGCACGCGAGAGTGTTGACAAGCTATACCCCTACTGCGGCCTGCAAGCCGCTAACCCCGATACCGAAATAAGCCAAACCTGGCGCGACTTGCATACCGCAAGCCAGCATAGTTTGTTAAATAGCATCGGCGGGTAAATCACTATTTGGATATTTTTTCGGTTTTAAGTATATTTGTATACAACAGCTATAAGGCGTTTATGATCAGTCCATAAACGCTTTCACTGTTTAAAATCAAAAAGAGCAATAGTATTGATTTTAACTTAAAAATCTAATTTACAGATAGTTAAATAAAATAAAAGCTATCAAAAGTAGCAGAAAAGTGTTAAAAAATATCGGAAAAATATGCAAAAGTATCCAAAAAGTAGATGAAAAGTATAGCAATAGTATCCGTTAAAAATGCCTCTTGTTTTTAGGCTCAAACGCAAACACCCGACCCCAAAATTTTCTGTCTTGATTCTTGACTCTTAATTCTTGATTCTAATTTTGTAACAAAACCCATACTTAACATAAACTTCATATGGCTTTTTAATTTCATTGTTGATATTTGGCGATCCAAAAACAAAAAAATGAAGCTTAAATATCTATTGCTTTTACTTTTAGCCGCGGCCACCCTTTCGGCACAGGCACAATCTCACAAAAAAAAACATAAACATACCACCAGGAGGAGCAGCGATAGCGAAGTTACCTACCACCGCGAACGCGTTATGCCAATGCCTACCGGCCTGCCACGCCCCAAACTGGTTATAGGTCTTGTAGTTGATCAAATGCGTTGGGACTACCTGTACCGCTATTTTGACCGTTATGAAGATGGCGGTTTTAAACGAATGCTGGGCGAAGGCTTTACCTGCGAGAATACCAATATTGATTATATCCCGACGGTAACTGCCGCCGGCCACACCTGCATCTACACCGGATCGGTGCCTGCCATACATGGTATTGCGGGCAATGATTTTATTGTGCAAGCCACCGGAAAATCGATGTATTGTACGGATGACAGCACGGTAACCGCCGTTGGCAGCACCTCAAAGGCTGGGCAAATGTCGCCACGCAATTTGCTGGTAACTACCGTTACTGACGAGCTTAGGCTGGCAACCAATTTCCGCTCAAAAGTTATCGGCATCGCCCTAAAAGACCGCGGTGGAATTTTGCCCGCAGGGCATACCGCCAATGCGGCCTACTGGTTTGATGACGCCAGCGGCAACTGGATAAGCAGCACTTATTACGTGACCGATTTGCCTGCCTGGGTTAAAAACTTTAACAGCCAAAAAATTGCCGAAAAATACCTTAAACAGGATTGGAATACCCTTTACCCTATAGCCACTTACCTGCAAAGTGCCCCTGACAACAGCAGCAAATACGAGGGCAAATTTGCCGGCACCAGCGCACCAACCATGCCGGTTAATACATCGGCCTTGTACAACGGCCATTTAGGTATGATCCGGTCAACCCCTTACGGCAATTCGATGACGCTTGATATGGCTAAAGCAGCAATAGAAAATGAGCAATTAGGCAAAAACACCGTTACCGACTTTTTAGCGGTAAGCCTTTCGTCAACAGATTACATAGGGCACCAGTTTGGCCCTAATTCTGTAGAGATAGAGGACACCTACCTAAGGCTTGATCATGACCTGGCCGCCTTTTTTACTTATTTAGATGGCACATTGGGTAAAGGCAGCTACTCGGTATTTTTAACCGCCGACCATGGCGCTGCCCATAACGCCAGTTTCCTGAAAGACCACAACGTACCCGCAGGAACCTGGGACGATGCTGCCGCGCAGAAAGAAATGAATGCTGCATTGAACGACAAATACAAGGTTCAAAACCTGGTTATCAGTATGGATAATTACCAGGTTAACCTTAACAATGCCGCCATCAAAAAAGCAGGCATCAGCGAAGGGGYCATAAAACTTGACTGTATAAGCTATCTGCAAAAGCAACCGGCTGTACAATTTGCCGTTGATATGCAAAACGCCAACGACGCAACAATCCCTGTTGATTTGCGCAGCCGAATTATAAACGGTTACAACGCCGAGCATAGTGGTGTGATACAAATTGTATTAAAACCTGGTTATTACTCGGGGCACGGAGCAACCGGAACAACCCATGGCACCTGGGCGCCATATGACACCCATATACCGCTGGTATTTATGGGCTGGGGCATTAACCACGGCAATACCACACGCCAAACCCACATGACAGATATTGCCCCTACAGTGGCATCACTATTACACATACAAGCCCCCGATGGCTGTATTGGCAAAACCATCAGCGAGGTGGTCAGGTAGTTCAGTTGCGGGTTGCGTGTTTGACGGGCGTGTTGCCAGGTTCGGGAATTGATATTTTACCGGCAACACGCCCCGCGCAACACGAACCTCGGAAAGCGTATATTTGCGTCTCTTTTTAGTTGATTAGTTACAGGTAACACGAACCACGCAACACGCCACCGAAATGAAAAAATACGTCTCTATGTTTCATTACATCACACAGGACATGCCACAGCGCAGCCATATACAACAGGTTGAGATCGCGTGTAGCGCCGGGGCCAACTGGATACAATATCGCTGTAACACCAAGCCAGAAAACGAGCTTATAGCTGAAATTGACCAGATAGCATCTATTTGTGATGATTGGGGTGCCACGCTTATTATTACCAACCATTATCAACTGCTTGATAAAGTTGATGCCCAGGGTGTGCATATCGAAGATGATGCCGCCGATTTCAGCGCGATTCGCGAAGCGATTAGTGACGATAAAACTTTAGGGTCATCGGCCACCAACCTGGCCGGTCTGCTAAAAACGCAGCATCCAGGCGTAGTTGATTATTGTGTATTGGGCCCGTTCGCCCACACTGAAACCAGGCCGAATAATTTCCCATTGTTGGGTTACGATGGTTACCGTCAATTGGAAAAAGCCCCCATCGAAATTCCGGTTATTGCAACCGGTGGAATCCAGCTACAGGATGTTGAACTATTACTTAAAACAGGCATTTACGGTATAGCGGTTTCATCGGCCATTAACCGTTCTCTTGATCCTGCCGGAATGGTGAAGGAGTTTTACAGAAAGATATATTAACAAACTATAGCCCAATAGTGAATTTCGTTTTTGATATTAATAATTCTTAATAACTAAAGCGCGACTGCCTACATGCCAAAAACAACAGCAAAAATCGCAGGTCAAAAAAGGCAACGCTTGTTTCAGCAATGCTCATTTAACTATAACAAAGAATATTTTAGTTCATTGAACAAAATGAGCCATTGATTTTATATATTGCATGTGAAATCCAATATATAACCTATATTTCTTTATGGAATCCTATAATAGACTGTGGCGGTTGTTCTTTGCTATTGCGTTAGTTTCAATCGCGGTTCAACAATTTATCTGCTCTGGTTTCAGGCCGGTTATTATGCCTCCCGAGCCGGCATTTATAGGCCAAAGTACCTTCTGCATGTGCGTATCCGGCATTTTGCTCATACTGGTATCTGCCGCTATTATATCGGGCATCAACTCGCACATTGTTGCCGACTACCTGGGGGCATTTATGCTGTTGATGATTATCCTTTCGCACTTGCCTTATAACATTAAAATAAACCAGCTTTTTTTAGCGGGATGGAACGATGCATTTAAATTGCTGGCTTTATGCGGCGGGGCCTTTATTGTAGCCACATCTATCCCGTCAGATAAGGTTAGCGGTATCGACGCCGTCACCGAAAAAATACGGCCGGCCGGGCCATACTTTTTTGCCACAACCATGATTGTTTTTGGCATCGAACATTTTATATATCCAAAATTTGTGGCGTTGTTGGTACCATCATGGATTCCTTTTCATTTATTCTGGGTGTACTTCGCAGGTATAGCGCTTATTGCTGCCGGCGCGGCCATTATGCTTAAATTTAAAGTAAAACTTGCGGCTTCCTTGTTAGGCTTAATGTTGTTTTTATGGCTTATCACGGTGCACATCCCACGCGGGCTCGATACTTCCATTGTCGATAGGGCCAATGAATGGACAAGCGTTTTTGAGGCCTTAGCATTTAGCGGCATAGCGTTTTTAATAGCCGGCACTTATAAACCAGCGCAAACGGCGGCCAGTCAATAATTGGTCAAATCAGTTGCGTGTGTTTTAGCTAAAATGGTTTTGTTGTATATTCACGCAAAATTTAAAACTCATGACAGCTTATAGCTTTTTACAACATCTCCATTCGGGTTTCAGGTATATTGTACTGGCGTTAATCTTAGCAGCCATTATTGGTGCGTTTATTGGGCTGACAGGGAAAAAGCCTTATACCAATGGCAACCGCAAGCTTAATTTGTTTGCCATGATATCGGCACATACGCAGCTGCTTATTGGTATAGTACTTTATTTTGTAAGCCCGCTGGTACAGTTTAACAGCGAAACCATGAAAAATAAAGTGACCCGGTATTTCACTGTAGAACATTGGGTTATCATGCTGATTGCACTTGCCTTAATTACCATTGGTCATAGCAAATCAAAAAAAGCAGCTATCAGCGAAGCCAAACATAAAGCCATTGTTACCTTCTATTTGATAGCTTTAGTGATAATTTTAGCCGGTATTATACTTATCCCACGTAGCTAATGGGATTTAGCAACAAATAAACTTTCAAAAAAATTTGATAATTCATTTTTCTTTATAAATTTGTGCCCACGATGATTAAAAACACAAATAAAAATATCTGGTGGCACCAATTAAATTTGGCAGCCGGATACGTTTTTAGTCAGCGATGATCTAATCAATTGTAAACCTAAGTGGAAAACCCGGCGACCCCAATTCGCCGGGTTTTTTTATTTATATATTTTTTGAAAACATAACATGAGCACTTTTAAAATAACAACCACCTATAAAAAACTACTGGCCGATACCACCACGCCGGTGAGCATTTACCTGCGCCTGCGCGATGTATTCCCCAACTCACTACTGCTGGAAAGCTCCGACTATCATAGCCGTGAAAACAGCTTAAGCTACATTTGCTGTGAGCCTATAGCCGGCTTTATACTCAATAACGGCATACTAAAAAAGCATTATCCCGATGGCAGCAGCGAAAGCCTTGAAGCCGGCAGCTTTGACCTTATTGACCAGCTTAACCAATTTGTTGGCAGTTTTGAAACCGACCCCAATCCATTAAAAATAATCTCGAACGGTTTGTTTGGCTATTTCACACATGAGGCGGTTGAGCATTTTGAAACCATCAAACTAAAACAAACCGACGATAATCCCCGGCAAATCCCGGTAATGCAATACCACATTTACCGTTATATTATCGCTGTAGATCACTTTAAAAACGAGCTTTACATTTTTCACAACCAGGCCGAAGGCGGCCCAACCAACGGCGGTATCGAAAAACTGGAATACCTCATCAAAAACAAAAACTTTCCCGAGTATAGCTTTAAAAGCAGCGATGTGGAAAAATCAAACCTTACCAACGAGGAGTTTATCGCCATTGTTGAAAAAATGAAACAGCATATTTACCGGGGCGATGTTTTCCAGATAGTGCCGTCAAGAGCATTCTCCCGTACCTTCCAGGGCGATGAGTTTAACGTGTACCGGGCTTTGCGCTCTATCAACCCGTCGCCTTATTTATTCTATTTTGATTATGGTGATTTCCGCATCTTTGGCTCATCGCCCGAAGCACAAATCACTATCAAAAACAATGTAGCCAGCATTTTTCCTATCGCCGGCACTTTCAAGCGCAGCGGAGATGACGTGAAAGATGCCGAGATAGCCCGCAACCTGGAAAATGACCCTAAAGAATCGGCCGAGCACGTTATGCTTGTCGACCTGGCCCGTAACGACCTGAGCCGCCATTGCGAGCAGGTAAAGGTTAAAGCGTTTAAAGAAGTACAATATTATTCGCACCTTATCCATCTGGTATCACATGTAAGCGGTAAGTTATTACCCGGCGTGTCATCCTTCAAAATAGTTGCCGATACCTATCCTGCGGGCACCCTGAGCGGGGCGCCGAAATACCGGGCAATGGAAATTATTGACGAAAATGAAAAAGCCAAACGCAGCTTTTATAGCGGCGCCATAGGTTTCATGGGTTTTAACGGCGAATTTAACCACGCCATCATGATCCGCTCGTTCCTAAGCAAAAACAACACCCTGCACTACCAGGCAGGGGCCGGCATTGTAGCGGGCTCTGTTGCCGAAAGCGAACTGAAAGAAGTGGACAATAAAATTGCAGCATTAAGACGTGCTGTGGAACTGGCGGAAGAGCTGTAGGCGAAGCCCCCTAACCCCCTGAAGGGGGAACGATAATGGATAATATAATAATTAAGGAAGTTTTTTAAAGACATATACAAATGAACGAACATACAAACTCCCCCTTCAGGGGGTCGGGGGGCCTGAGCATCCTGATAATAGACAATTACGATTCCTTCACCTATAACCTGGTGCATTTGGTTAACGAACTTGGCCTGCAGTGCGAGGTTTGGAGGAATGATAAATTTGCTTTGGAAGATGTGGATGCTTATGACAAGATCATCCTATCCCCTGGGCCGGGCATACCGTCTGAAGCTGGTTTGTTGCTGGATGTGATCAAAAAATATGCGCCAACCAAAAGTATTTTTGGCGTTTGCCTGGGGCAGCAGGCCATTGCCGAAGTATTTGGCGGCAGCCTTTATAACCTGAGCCAACCCATGCACGGGATTGCCACCCCCATAAAAGTGACCGATACCGACGAGCAATTGTTTCGCGATTTGCCCGGGAGCTTTAAAGTGGGCCGTTACCATTCATGGGTTGTAAGCGCGAACGACTTGCCCGAAGTATTAAAAGTAACGGCTATCGACGAGGAGGATAATTCTATCATGGCCCTGTCTCACCGTGAATTTGACGTGCGCGGCGTACAGTTTCACCCGGAATCGATATTGACCGAGTATGGTAAAGAAATGATGGGTAACTGGCTGAATGGCTAATTAATAGATATTGATAACTTTGCGAAAATGAAACGAGATATAAACAACCGTCATTGCGAGGTACGAAGCAATCCCCGACATGCTAAGTCCCACATAGTTCAGGATTGCTTCGTACCTCGCAATGACGGTCCTATTATAATTTGATCTATGACGATACTTGATAAAATAGTTGCCAATAAAAAAAAGGAAGTGGCATATGCCAAAAAACGGACATCATATATTGAGCTGGAGGAATCTGAATATTTCCACAGGGAAACATATTCATTCAAAGATTTCCTGCTTGATCCTGCCCGTACAGGTATAATTGCCGAATTTAAGCGCAAATCGCCTTCAAAAGGCATTATCAACGATAAGGTGAGGGTTAGCAAGGTAACAACCGATTACGCTGCTGCTGGAGCTTCTGCACTATCTGTTTTAACCGACCGCGATTTTTTTATGGGCCGCAAAGCCGATTTAAAAAGGGCACGTTCTGTAAATAACATCCCGGTTTTGCGCAAGGATTTTATGATAGACGAATACCAGGTGATTGAAGCCAAAGCATTAGGTGCCGACATTATCCTGTTGATAGCAGCCATACTTACCCCCACAGAAATTGATAAGCTGGCCACCCTGGCCAAAAGTTTAGATCTGAATGTACTGCTTGAGGTACATAACCTGGAAGAACTGGAGCGCAGCATCCACCCAAAACTGGATGCCATAGGGGTAAATAACCGCAACCTGGCCGATTTTACAGTATCTGTAGAAACATCCTACCAGCTGGCCAAACATATTCCTGCCGAATTTATGAAGATATCAGAAAGCGCCATCAGCGATCCGGAAACCATCAGGCACTTGAAGCTGGCCGGTTTTAACGGCTTTTTAATTGGCGAAACCTTTATGAAACAGCCAGACCCTGGTTTGGCTATGCGGGATTTTGTAGCGCAGTTGTAAAAAAAGTTACAAAGCAGTACAAATTTACGCGATTTCTTTTGCACTTCAAAACCGCCCTTTATTCATGTATTAATAGGTACAAACAAGCAATTATTTGATGCTTTTTAGTAACAAATGCGCTATTTATTGACACAAAAAGTACATTTACTCACACAAAAATAAATCGTACTTTTTTTTGCAAAAAACCCAAAAAAGCAGCTTGAATAACCGGATATTTTGCGTTTGAAAACCGTCAGTATTGTCACCGTTTTGTTCCTGGGCTGAGGGACAAATTAAACCCGGCCGATAAAATAAATTAAAAACGGGTACCCATAAAACCTGTGATAGAACCAGGAAAAAAACCCATAAAAAAGCTGAGGCTGTATCATAAATCATGATCAGCCTCTTTTTTATTATTAATGGTTTATTGCTATAAAATCAATTAGTTATCTATGGTTTTATTTGTTTTAACAATCTGATTTTCATATATTTAAAGTATAGATATATGAGATATGGCA
>NZ_JBFUIJ010000072.1:0-20818 GCF_056401935.1 Mucilaginibacter sp. P4_D1 | reverse complement strand
GCCGAATAAACAATTGCCCACATGATTTACACTTATATCGCTGTTTTTTATTCTGCTTGCCCCACTTTATTACATCCGTGCTCTTACAGGTCAAACACGCCTTTTTTTGACGATTTCATATAACAAAAAAAGCAAATTGAAACCGATTTCAATTTGCTTGATGTATATTCCTTTATTACAGTCGATTACAAAGATTCTACCAACTATTTTTGGCAATTATATCTGTTTAAGCAATGTTTATATTATTTTGAGGCCAGGGCAATAGTTTGCTTATCTAAATTCCAGCCTTCCAGCAATATGGTTGGGGTTACGTTACCTAATTTGGCCGCCGGGGCAGTTACCGATAGGGTTATGCTTTCATGCGGGGCCAGGGTAAAATAGTTACCTGTCCAGTAGCTTGGCATAATTTCTTCGCCGTTTTTCATCAGTTGGGGGCGTACAAAGAATGCCAGTTTATTTGAGGTGTTGGTGAACTGAACGGTCCACTTGCTTTCTACAGCACCCTTTTCTCTTTTAACAATTTTGGCACTTACCTGTGCATGCTTCATATCGTTAAGCGTTTTAAATTCGTCAGTTGCAGATAGCCAGTAAGCGTTGTGCGACACCGCTTTGCCGGTTGAAGTTTTCAGGTTAAGTATTACAAAGCTTACACCTTGTGTACCTGCCAAGACATCCTTAAGCTGAATAATTTCCTGCACACCGTTTGTAGCCAAACCAACATGATCTAACTTAATAGATTTGATGAGCTTACTATCGATGTCAAAAACATCGGCTGTCGCAATTAAACTACCTGTTGCATGGTGCGTGCGGTTAATAATAGCCACGCTCGAATTATCGTAGTTATATTGGATATGCACGGGCTCGCAGGCGTTTTGCATGCTGTAGTAGCCCGCGTTTGGCTCCAGGTACCAGTCATAAATTTGCCAGATAACACTGGGGAGCGCAGCGTTCAGTTTCCAGAGCATAACACCACCGGTTTCGTTCAATTTGTGGCCATCGGCCTCAAAAATCCCCTGGTAGCCAATGTAGTTCAGAAATTGCATCTTATCCGAAAAGTTGACAATGCTGCTGGGTGCGCCATAGCGCTTTACCATTTCGTCGTAGTACTTATCGTACTGCCCCGCGCCAGTGGCAGCATCATGATACCCCCAGGTATTATTTAAGGGGAAAGGCAAAGTTTTGTCCCAGGTAAGGTTGGGAATTATTTTTGGCAGCGTGGTATAAGGCGGCTGCGACGGCAAACCGGTTTCGTCTTTAAATACCCAATCATGAGCCAGGTTGGCCAGCTTGTAATAGTCTTTAGGATCTTTCCAGGCATACGGGCCACCGCTGTATACACCCGATGGCATATCGTCCGGCCATGAGCCTTTCCAGCCTTCGGGCAGCTTTGCAAAGCCCGATGAACTTGGTATAAACGGACGGGTGCCATCCAGCTCAATAATATCGTTACGCATTTTATCGTACAATTCCTTACGGGCATGGCCTTCGTTACCCCCAGTCCAAACTAATAAGCTTGGGTGGTTGCGGATACGATAAATAGTACTCTGAACATTTTTGGTAAATACGTTGCCTTCCAAAGGCCAATCCGGCGAACCTTTAAACTCGCCCTGTGTGTCGCCGGTGATCCAAAAATCCGACCATACCATCTGGCCATATTTGTCGGCTGCGTTCCAAAACGCATCAGGTTCGGTAACTCCACCGCCCCAAATACGCACCAGGTTAACGTTGGCATTTCGGCACAGGTGCATCTCGTAATCATACCGGGCTGAATCGCGGTTTACCATCATATCGGGTACCCATGCACCGCCTACTAAATGTACCAGCTTTCCATTTACATAAAATTGCCGCCGTACAAAGCCATTCACTTTTTCTGCTTTTGACGATACCGTGCGCACCCCAAAAACAAAAGTAGTATCATCGCTTATACCTTTAGCATCGGCATATTGCAGGCGAATGCGGTATAAGTTGGCCTTACCATAGCCATTGGGCCACCATAATTTAGGCTGGTGAATAACCAGCTGACTAATCTGATCCGCGTTCAAATCAACTGCAATACCCGATTTTGCAGCAACGGAAACCGCTTGCGTAAACTGCACAGGTAGTCCTGCAAAGTTTTCGGGTTTTATGCTGATGGTTAGCTTACCCGCATTAGCAACCAATGTATTGTTTGATAAAGTAAGTTTTAAAGACAACTTAGCAATACTTGTATCGGGCAGGTTTGGTAAATCGGTTACCAATTTTGGCCTTCCTATAGTAACTGCGCCCGTAGTACGTAAAAAAACCGGTTGCCAGATACCCATATTACGATCCCGAACGGGGGGAATCCAATCCCAGCCGGCCGAGCAAAGCATGGTTACATTTTTGCCAATATCACCGGTTGGGCCGCCGTTTTCGTAGAATGGGCCAAGGGCTTTTAACTGTTCCTTTGCAGGATAACCAGCATAGTCTAAGGGATATATCTTTACTGCTAAAGCATTTTCGCCACCTGCATTGATGGCTTTACTTACATCCAGGTTGTGCTCGGCAAACATGCCTGCCATTTGGGTGCTATCGGCAATTTGTTTACCGTTTAAATACACTGCTGCACGGTAGTTAATGCCCTTAAATATTAACTGAAATTGTTTGCCCTTATCTGCCGCTGAAACTTTAAATGTGGTACGGTACCAGTAGGGCTTTTTCCATGGATTAGGATCATTGGGTAAATGACTGTATTGCTCCAGGTTGTACTCTTTATTAAACTGATCTGATGCATCCGGTATCAGCATATTATTTAACCCCTGGTAAGGATCGGGATATATTTTATTGGCTACCAACCCCGTTAACACGGTTGAAGGCACTTTAACCGGGAACCAGTAAACCGGCGAATGGTATTGAATACTTGACAACTCGGCACCGCCGGCGTTAATCAACGCCGAAGATTGCAAATCAAAGTTAACAAGTTTAACCTGCTTTACGGGGGCCGTTTGGGCCGACAAAAAGGCGGGCAAAACGCAGGCTGCTACAACACCAAATACCGCATTAATAGTTTTTTTCATCATAATGATTTTTTAACAGGAATGCCCACCAGCCATTCAATAAATAGGCATAGAAACACCCGTTGGGCAATAAATAACAACGGTAAAACTAATTAACAATCGGCAGGATGATATTGTACTTATTTATCATTTTATCATACAAATGATACAAATACAACTTTCAGGGCCTCTTTTTAGCGGTATTGTGCAATACAGTGATTGGAGAATACATGTCCCAGTTTGGATTGTAATCTTTTTGGTTGATAAGTCCTTTTGCACCTACCGAAAAATTACCTAAAACAATATCCATGTTGCCATCGCCATCAATATCGTTCACGTCCATTGCAAGCCAGCGGCCATAAGGGTTAACCGGGATCTCGTGCACTTTAAATTTGCCTGAACTTATTTGTTCATGGTAGGTAAAACCTTCAGTGGGATGGTATTTAAAATCGGGGAAGAAAGCGATAACGGCCAGGTCAAGATCGCCGTCATGATCAAAATCTGTGGCTATCGCTTTCGAGCAGCCATTGATATGATAAAAATAAGTTTGCTTAAACTTCCAGTTGCCCTGGTTGGTGAAAATATATACCCCATGATAGGGTTTAAATATAGGCGAGTAATCATTGTTATCGCCACAGGTATACAAAATGTCGGGTTTACCATCGTTATTAAAATCGATGAACTGGAAACTGCTTGATCCATACACAGATGGAAAACGCAGTAGATTTTGAGTAGTAAACCCTCCTTTTTTGTCATTCAGGAACAACCACACACCCTCATCAGCCTGGGCAAACAGGCATACAATATCGGGCCAGCCGTCATGGTTGTAATCATCAATATAAAGCTGGCTTGGCCCCGGTATTGCCCTGATGATTTTTTTTGTGAATTGATGAGCCTGTTGCTGCTGAACCAGGAATAAACCGCCTTTATTGTGGCCAAATCCGCAGGATACATAATCCATCAAACCGTCTTTATTAAAATCTGCGTAAGCGCTTTTTACCGGCCTGGGCAAGCTATCGGTGATTAAAACCGAATCTTTGCTATTCCGCCTACTGTTAAGGTTAAGACTGATCAGTTTCCCTTTAAGCTGATCATTAGGGGGTAATACTCCAATACTGGTAATAATAGCGCCATTAGGATTTGCAGCCGTTTTAAAAAAGTCCGCATCAACTACCGGCGACTGGAATTTTTTCACAACTGTGGCGTTGAGGTCGCTATCCCATTTATATAGCTTATCACCTGCTCCGCCGGTATAAAAACTTTTATCATTGGGGTTAAAAGTAACCATGGTTGTCATGGCCATACCATCGGTAGTATCTGCCTTTGCCGGCCGCTTTAAGCTAAAAATAGCCCAATCTTTCACTGCATTGGGTTTAGGGATAACCAATTTATCGGGCGCCGCGCTTTTGTAATACATTACAATCTTATGCCAATCGGCGTTTGATATGGCCGACGATGAGTATACCAGGTAGTCGCCCATAAAGGGCCTTACACCAAACTTAGGCGCCATGGCGGGCAAAATACCTTTATCCCATGTTGCTTTATCAAGCAAAGATGCATCTGGCGCCTGGTGACAGGTGGAACAGCGTTTTTGAGCCAATTGCTTGCCCTCCTCAATGTACCTTTCATCGTCTGCCTGCCCATTATCCCTATTGCAACCGCCACACAGCGTGAGCGCAGCAAATAGTACTATGATTAATGAATGGAAAAAAAACTTTTGTTTATTAATCATTTACACTTATCCCTTTTTCCGAAGCAGTTTTCAAAGCTTTGAAGATAGACGCTTATTATATAATTTATTATAGTAAACCCTATTTTTTTGTATGGTTTTCAAGCACAATCAGCGGCAAATTCCTATCCCATTGCGGTTGCAGGCCATGGATGAATTTAAACCCATCAGCGTAATTACCCAATATAATATCAAGCTTACCATCGTTATTTAAATCGGCTGTTTCCATACACATCCAGCGGCCGTACTTACTTACTGGTACGGCGTGTGGTTTAAAATCAAAGGGCTTACTTTGTTCAAAATAAATAAACTCCTCCTGTGGTGTATTTTGCATATCTGCAAAAAATGCTATTGTTGCAATATCAACGTCGCCATCTCCATCAAAATCAGTGGCAATTGCTTTGGTACACCCATTTATCGGGTAAAAATACTGCTGTTTAAAACTCCAATTACCCGCGTTGGTAAAAATATACAGGCCATGGTATGGCTTTAAAATGCGCGAATCATGGTAATTATAACCGCAGGTATAAACCAGGTCAAGGTTACCGTCGTGATCCATATCAACCAACTGAAAACTGGTCGAACTGTTCGTTGGCGGGAAAGTAAGCAGTTTTCTCGTCGTAAATCCGCCTTTGTGGTCATTTAATAACAACCATAGGCCTTCGTCGCCTGTGCCCGTTAAAACCATCACATCGGGCCATCCATCCTTATTAAAATCACCTTTTAAAGCCTGTACCGATCCTGCTTTATTCAAAATAGATTGTTGGGTATAAGTTTTGTCCTTATTTTGAACCAACAGATAAACACCGCCCTTCTTATCGCCCTGCCCGCATACTACTACGTCGTTCAGGCCATCTTTGTTAAAATCGCCTACAATGGTTTGCACCGGTCGGGGCAAATCTGATGCTATGTAAGTTTCGGAGGCGTTAACGTCCTTGGCGTCAAGATCAAGCTTCACAATTTTCCCGTTAGGGAAATCAATTGGCGCCATACGACCAATGGCCGATACAAAACCTATGTTACCGCCTGCTTCTTTATCAAAGCTAATATCAACACCCGCCGAAGGCAGCGATGCCAGCGAATCGGCTTTTAAATTACTATCCCAACCATATAATTTTTCGTTAACGGCATCGGCACTGTACAACTTTTTGGTGGCCGTGTTATAGTTTATGGCGGTGGTAAAACTGGTTGAATTAAAAGGCGAAGGCTTTTTTAAAGTAAACCCGGCCCAGTCTTCAACCAACGGCGCAGGTTTTTTGGCGGGCAACAGCGTATCAGGTGCAAGCTTTTTGTAATAATTAACAATAGCCAGCCACTCCAGTATACTTGCGCCGGTAGTGTCTTTAGCATCCTGCTTAAAAAACTGACCTCCGTAGGTGGAAATTTTTAGCATAGGCGCCATACTTACCAACACGTGATTTATCCAAACATCCTTTGGCAAAGTATTTATGGGTGTTAATGCATGGCATCTTGTACACTTTAATTGTACCAGGTTTTCGCCATCTAACTTTACATTACCGGTTAACTTATAAGGCTGATTTGTTTTGGGTTTGCAACCATAAATCAACGTAGCAAATGATAATAAAACTGTAAATAAAAGCAGGTAAGTAGTAGCCAGGTATTTTGGTTTAAAATGCATATAAAGCGTTAAGTACCGTTATTTTTTAAGTTTAAGTTTCTTCCAGATGTATTCGCCAACCTGTCGGCCTTGCACAGCCCCCTGGTCAACACTGTTCCGATAGTGGATACCGCCGTAAAAACGGCTTATCGATGTTTCGTCAGATGCTTTTAAAAACGAATCAAAATGGCGCTGCATCCCTATATATTTTAAATCGCTGGTATCCTGGTAAGCAAAATTATCTCCAAATAAGTGAGTAAGCATCACCGCCGATGCAGCGCTGATATCGCTATGCCCGCTTGGATATTCAGGAAACGGTGGCGTTTGCAGCATGGGCAGCCAATCATGGTCAATTTTATCATTAATAACCGTAACCGGCCTGATGTAGTTGGTTTGGTATTTAACCTGCCACCCGCTTATAAATGCGTCAAATAAGGCAATAGAAGTAAGCGCATAAGCCTGCGCGGTTTTTATAACATCGGAATGGGTTTGTTTACAGGCAATAGCCGTAATGCCAATCCAGTGGCCACCGGGTGTTATCTTTTTATTGGCAAACATCATGTGCCCGTTGTGCTGAATTACAAAGGGGTTATCATCCCAAAAACGGGCAATGGTAGTTTGCTCGGGTGTTATGTGTTTGCTTAATTCATACACCTCAACAACCTGCTTAAAATAAGGGCTGTTTTTGTCGTCGCTAAAGGCAGGCGGCGGCGGCAATTTAAATTGTGTTGAAGTATCAACGGCAAATGTATGCATAGTACCCCAACAAAACTCAACGCCGTCAAGATAATCTGGCGCAGTTGGGCGCCATTGACCAGGGCCATCGTTACCCAAAAAGCGAGGTTTGCCACGGGTTTGCGGATAATTATCAACCGATGCACGTTTCAGGATGAATTTACCTACCTGGGCGCCAAAAGCTATTGAGCGGGAATAAGTAGAATCATCAAGATTATCCTTGTACATAGCATAAACCTTATCCTCATATTTCTGCAAGGTATCTACCGAGAAAGTGATTTTGTGTGATACTGTAAAAAATGCCTTGGTTGCAGCCAGTGTAAAATTGTATTTAAAATCTTTGTTGGGCTTAGGCGGTTTGCCAAAGCCTTTTAACTGGGCTGCTATTGAGTTATAACTGGTATCAGCGTAACGCTCAGCTTCGTAAGCCGCCAATGTGGTATAGCCGTAAATACGGCTTGCAACCGGAGGTGTAAAGACATCATAAATAATCACCTGCGTTAACTGGTCAACGTTATTATGTAGCACATCAGCATCTTTTAACAAGGGCGTTGTTTTTTTTTGCCCGCAACTATAAATCAAAAATAAACATGTAACGGCTAAAAATATTTTAAAACATCTCATAAACAAGTAATTAATTAAGCTGAACGGTTCGTTGGTGGCCATAGCTATCAGTTATGGTTACTGATGCCATATTGCTTTCAATATTAAAGAATCTGCCTGACTGCGACAAGAAAGAACTTCCATTATAAAACTCCTGCCTGGTCATTTTTCCATTTTTATATTTGATGGTCGCAAAAGCGTCTAATGGTTGTAAAGCAACCGTTTTAACACTGCGGTTAAGTTCAAATAACTTCAGTGCATCGCGGTTCTGTGTTGCCGCCAGCAGATAGCTACCCTTTGCGCTTCTTAACTTAACAAGGCCTTTGCCATCGCCAGGTATAAACAAGCCGCTTTGCAAAATACTTAAAGGCTTAAAACCTCCTTTACCATCGCCTTTAAGCAACAGCCCGTTAAATGCATCGTACCGCCCTGTTGCAACCTCGGTACCGTAATCATTGCCGCTCAGGGCTACATCAAGGTTACCGTCACCGTCAAAATCATCAACGGTGATGCCGCAAAGTTCGGATTGCTGGGCGTCAATTGGTAACGGTATTATGGTGAATTTACCACCGCCATCATTGCGCAAATAGCACGATTGCAGGTAGTTTACTTTTAACCGGATTGCACCTTCACGCATTTTTGGGGTGATTACAGAATCCATGGGCGCTACAGCAAGAGAGTGGTAATTTTGGAATTTGATACGCATGCTAATCATCTGCTTTACAATATCATCGCGCCCAAATGCCGGAAACTCCCGCTTCACACCATCCTGATCTTTTAAAAACACAGATGGGAAAGCGTCATAGCTATCATTGTTATCAAAGTCTTTAGCCGTTATATAAATAGGGTATTGGTCTGATGCTTTGTAAAAAGTATTCAATCCCGTATTACCTACAATGTAGTCAATATCACCATCATGATCAAAATCGCCGGCGGCAATGGTATTCCACCACCCTAATTTATCGGCTACTCCTGTGTTGCTTGTGACGTTTTTAAATACACCTTTGTCATTCTTCAAAAAGGTAATAGGCATCCATTCGCCGGTAAGTATTAAATCGGGCCAGCCGTCATTATTAAAATCGGTGAAGGTAGCATCGCATACCAGTCCGATATTTTTCAACGCAGGGGCCACTGCTGCGGACACATCGGTAAATTTGATAGCACCATTTTTACTGTCGTTACGCAAAATAAAGCTGGATACCGGTTTAGGATAATTCCACGGATCAACACGGCCAGATACAAAAAGATCGAGCTTGCCATCATGGTCAAAATCAACCGCCTTTACACACAATTTACTGGTGAGGTTTTTGGGCAATGCATCTGGCTGTAGTATAAAATTCCCCTTGCCATCATTCAGGTAAAACCTATCCTGGTAATTGGTCGACCCTGGCTGGGTTTCAAACCCGCCACTGGCAATATATAAATCAGGATGGCCATCGCCATTGGCATCAAACAATAGTATGCCTTCATCTTTATTACCCGCTACCTGGGCCAAATATGAACCCATATCCATTGGGTTTAAAGCAGGGAGCTTTGTTTTTGATTGTGGCAGCAAATTGCGCTGGATAAACTTACCATTGGCTTGCTGCAATAATAATTGTGCCGGGTATAAAGTTGTACCGCCAATTACCATGTCATCAAAACCATTGCCATCTACATCGCCAACTGCCACTGCAGGGGTATATTGCGATAATTTATGAGGTATTAATTTTTGAACGTTAAAATCGATATAATCTTTTTCCTGGTGCTTATAGGTAATGCCGGCCGATTTTGTTATCTCGCGGAATAGCGCGCCTGTGTTTTGGACAGGAAGTTTAAATGAATAAGGCTCCCTTGCATCGGCCATGCTTACTTTAAGGGTTTGGTTGGCCGTTACATTTTTTAGTACCTGTTTTTTTCCGTTGTCCCAACTGATTACAACAGAATCTACCTGGGATACATTACCCAAGCCAAAATGGGCTATATTTTGGATGGTAGACAGGTAGCCACGATACGGCGTGTTTTCATATACCTGCTGCTGGCCGTGGTTGTAATAAATATTGGCAAATGCCCCAATACCGCCAAGGTTTTGCGGGCCTCCTTTAAATTGTATGTGTAAATAGTTGTTGCCGGTTTTATTTTTGTCACGGGCTGTATTCCTGTAAACAAAGGCTTCGTCATCAATGTTATTGATAATCATGTCCATAGCTCCGTCATTATCCAGGTCGGCATAAGCCGCCCCGTTTGAAAATGATGGTGCGCCAAGGCCCCACTCTTTAGTTACATCGGTAAATTGCAACCCGTCGGTATTTTTAAATGCATAGTTTGGTATTTTTACAATCGGAATCTGATCAAGGATCTGTTTGTTTGACGCGATTGCAAAAGCCCGGTTCCTGAAAGTAATAAAATCATGATCGGTTACATCGCGCGGATAACCATTAGTAACGATCAGATCGCGTAGGCCATCGTTATCAAAATCGGTAAGCATTGGCCCCCAACTCCAGTCGGTTTGGCCAACGCCACTTAAAAAAGCGACTTCGCTAAAAATTGGTGCGCCTATTGAATCATTTTGGCCCAGGCGCGGGCCCTTATTTATTTGTAAGGTATTGCGTGTATACTGGTATTGTTGGTTATAGCGGTCAAAATTTTGAAATACCTGGTAATTATTGCCCGGCATAAACATCTTTTTACGAAAATTATCTTCGGGGTTCATATCAACCTCAAATGCATCAACCAACCCATCGTTGTTAACATCTTCAAAATCCTGCCCCATGGCACTAAATGAAGTATGCTTAAAATATTCTTTTGATCTGTCTGTAAAAGTACCATCCCCGTTGTTGATGTACAGTATATTATCCGGTAGAAAGTCGTTGGTAACATAAATATCTTTCCAGCCGTCTTTATTTATATCAACAATAGTTGTGGCATGCCCGTAGCCTTCAATCGTTATTCCCGCCTGTTTCGATACATTGGTAAATACAGGATGTTTAAGCGCAGCATTCCAATCATTACGGTAAAGCCTGCCAGTACTTTTGTGACTGCCATCCTTTATGGTAGGCCTAAAAGTGCTTTGATTATCGCTGGCTAAAGCTTCATTTACGGTAACATACATATCCAGATCGCCATCGTTGTCATAATCAAAAAACGACGCCATGGTCGAGTGCACTTTAATATCCAGGCCGTACTCTTTGCCCATTTCTTTAAAAACGGGTATACCATCTTTACCAACACCCTGGTTTACGTATAGCAAGTTAGTACGCTTAACAGAATCGTCGAGCAAGGTGTTACAAACGTAAATATCGGCAAGGCCATCGTTATTAATATCAACAACAGCAACTCCCCTGCCCCAGCCTCCTTTGCCACCAACCCCCGCCTTTGCGGTTACATCCTCAAACTTCATATCTCCTTTATTAAGATACAGCCTGTTTGAAAGTGTATTGGCAACAAAATAAATATCCTGCAAGCCATCGTTGTTAAAATCTCCTATACCTACCCCGCCCCCGTTGTAAAGGTTAAGCTTGGTAAGGGGGTTTATTTTATCATCTTCAACAATGGTATTACTAAAAGTAATACCCGATGCCGACGAGGGTATCTGTTGAAAAAGCGCCGACTTTTTACAAGCCGATAAAGACACAAGCAGGCTGATAAATATGTAGGTATACTTCATGAATTTTGGACAGTAGGCTATAAAAAAAGGTGGAGACAATTATCTCCACCTAAATTAGAATAATCGAACCGGTTATCAAAAATTAATAACCAGGGTTTTGTTTTAAAATGATTGGGCCCTTTGCGTTAGCAATATCAATTTGTGCCTGAGGGATTGGGCGGTACTCGCTCTTGTTAGGAGTGAATTTAGCATCTTTCAGGGTAATATCAATTGATTTGTCGCTCGCAAAGAAAGTATTCATCTCAGCAGTCTGGTAAGCGCTGCCCCAACGTTGTAAGTCGAAGAAACGGTGGCCTTCCATAGCTAACTCAATTTTGCGCTCAAAACGTACGGCTTTGCGTGCATAAGCCTGATCGGCAAACACAGTGTAAAGGCCAACTTTGTAATTAGCTGCCGCCGTAGTTTGAACGGTATAAATTGATTTTGAAGCATCGTAAGGCGAGTTCAAATAAACCCATCCGCTTTTGATGCCGGCACGGGTACGTACCTGGTTAACAAGTGCCATTGCAGCTGGAAGATTGTTTGCTTCAACCTGGCATTCAGCAGCCCACAACAGGATATCTGAGTAACGGATTAAATTCACGTTGTTCGAAGTACTCAAAGCAGAAGTCCAGGTATTTTCTGTACTTGTGTTAGTACCAACTTCGCTTTTTGAATACACGTTCTTTTTAGGGCTGAAGTGACCATCAGACCCTGGGTTACGAATCCATGCATCACCAGGGTGTGGACCCCAGTCAAGATAAGGAATACCTTTACGGCCCATAGTAACATCAATACGTGGATCTAATGTACCAGTGTAGGTTACATCAGTTACAGCAGGTGCCGAGTTGAAATCATCTAACAGCGGTAAACCGGTTACAGCATCTGTTTTGTAAGAGTTAGCCAGCCATTGCGATGGGTTAAAGAAACCGCAGCAACCACCAGGACCACCGTTGTAAGGGAAGTTAAGGTTATCACCTTGGTTACTATTATTACCCAATGATCCATCATTCACAGATGCCTGAACAGCAAATACTGATTCGGCGCTGTTTTTTTGGCCTGCTTCCGGGCTAAAGTTTTGCTGGAAGTGGTCGTTCAAAGCGTATTTTGCGCCACTTGCAGTTTCGCCGCTTGCCATTAAAGTAGTCAATAAAGGCAATGCAGAAGTATATTTAGCTTCGGCCATAAAAACCTTTGCCTGGTATGCCATTGCAGCATATTTATTTGCACGGGCTTTTTGAGGCTGAGTTTCCGGAAGATTGTCGGCTGCAAATTTAAAGTCAGCTTCAATCATCGGGTAAATATCCTTATCGTTTTTAGTGGTATAAACCGCATCGCTAGTAGTGGTTTCATCTACATAAGGAACCATAAAGAAGTTACGACGTAACTCGAAATAAAAATAGCCTCTTAAAAACCTGGCTTCGCCACTTATTCTTTTTATGTCATCAGCAGTAAGATCCTTTGCGTTAGGAATACCACGCAAAACATCATTTGAACGCTGTACACCATCGTAAAGAGCCGCAAATTTACCTGTTATAAAGCTATTTGTAGCGGGCAGATTAAATGTTGCTACCGGAGTTTGATCGGCCGCACCATCTGATGGATCGGAACCTTTGTAGGCATCTCCACCGGTAATACTTCCAAACATCCAGTTTGAAGGGGCTGCTGATTGACCACCACCGGCACCGCCGTAACCATCCAATTCTGAATAAGCACCTATCAATAAGCTTTCGACACCCGCCTTATTTGCAAGAAGTACCGGATCAATTCTACCCAGCGCTGGCTTATCTAAAAAGCCTTTTTTCTGGCACGCGTATACTGCACATATCAGCAGTAAACACAGTGGGATGATTAATTTTAATTGAAATTTTTTCATGATTTTAATCTATTAAAATATTGTTAAAATGTAGCCTGTACACCTAATAAATAAGTTTTTTGGTTAGCTGGGTAGTTACCAAAGTCGATACCAAAGTTACTATTATCTCCCAACGCAGATGGCTGAATTTCAGGATCTAAACCTTTGTATTTAGTAATGGTAAACAAGTTAACTGCCTGTACATACACTCTCAATCTTGAAAGGCCAACTTTTTTAAGCTGTACACCTGGAATACTATAACCCAATGTTAAAGTTTTTAATCTCAGGTATGAGCCACTTTCCATGTAGTAAGAGTTAAATACAGCTGTGTTACTAAAGTTTGCAGCGGCAGTTAACACAGGGATTGTAGCATTCTGGTTAGTTGGTGTCCATGAATTAGCTATGATTCCTTTAGAAACGTTTCCTTTAAATACTTGTGGAAAATCTGTCCAGTATTTAATGTAGTTAATGTTTTTGTTACCTTGTGAACCGTAGAAGAATGCATTCAAATCAAAATTCTTGTAGTTGGTGTTTAAAGTAAAGCTATAAGTGAAATTCGGATTTGGGTTACCAAAGAAAGTTCTATCATCCGAAGTTATTTTACCATCACCATTTACATCTTTATATTTGAAAAAACCCGGTGCAGCACTCTCCTGGGTTGGAGAAGCAGTTACATCTGCAGCGTCCCTGAATAAACCTAAAACCTCATAACCAAAGAACTCGCCTAATGGCTGGCCTGGCTGTAACCTGGTGAAGTTACCAATACGGGTTGAACCAGAACTATTTCTGTCCTGATATTTTAAACCTGGAGGCAAGGCAACAACACGGCTTTTGTATGAAGTAATATTACCTGTTATGTCATATTTAAAATCGCTGCCAACGTTACCGTGGTAGGTGATATTAAAGTCAAAACCCTTGTTGCTGATATTACCGGAGTTGCTATAAGCTGGAGCTGCACCACCAAGCGGGTTGTAAGCTGGGTTCTGGAAAAGTAAGCCGCTGATTTCTTTTTTGTAAACCTCGAAACCAATCTCTAATTTATTGTTTAACAAAGTTGCATCAAAGCCTAAGTTGGTTACTTTATCTTCTTCCCAGGTAGTGTTAGTGTTACCTAATGAAGCTGCGTAAGTACCTAACACAGCACTGTTACCAGAACCTGTAATATCATAATAAGAGTTTTGCGGGCCTGCTGCATAAAGGTTAGTAATGTTGGTGATACTTACGTTGTTCAATGATCCTAATTTACCCCAACCACCACGTAATTTTAAATCGTTTAACCAGCTGATATTTTTCATGAACGATTCTTGCGAAATCCTCCAACCAGCAGTTATCGACGGGAACACACCATAACGGTGGGCAGAAGAGAATACAGAAGCACCATCACGACGCAAAGTACCACTTAACAGGTACCTGTCATTGAAAGCGTAGTCCACTTTTCCAAATACTGAATAAATGGTTCTATAATAGATGTTGATATTCTGGTTACTTGGACCAGACGGCGAACCAGTATCCAAATCCACATAGTTAGGATCGGTTGATACACTATAATTTGATCTTCCTGCCTGTAAACCACGATTATACACCTTGTTTGATTCTGAACCTACTAACACTTTAACATCGTGTTTGCCAAATTTTTGGTTATAATTTAACGTATTAGTCCACAAGTATGTGCTGTTGTAGCCTGCACCTTCGGTGTAGTTATTGGGGTTAGTGTTACCTTCTGCGTTTTCGTAAGCAGTATAGTTAAAAGAGTGGAAGTAGTAATTATCAAAAGTACCGCCAAATTGCGTGCGGGCAGTAAAGTGCTTCAGGAAGTCTACTTCTCCAAACACGTTACCAGCCATCTGCCAGTCATTACCTTGATTTACTTTAGCGCGGGTTTGTACCGCAACAGGATTTGACGAGTTACCTAAACCCGCTGATTTTGTACCTGCAAAATTGCCTTTAATGTCATACACCGGGATAATAGGCGGCTCACGGTAAGTATATGATATAGCATTACCCTCGTTTTGGTTACCAATTGTTGGGTTGCTTTTAAAGAACATATAAGCGTTTTCGCCTACACGAATGTGATCACCAATAGCAAAATTTGTATTAACACGCAATGCATAACGTTTTAAGTAAGTGTTAAGCAAAGTACCTTGTTGATTAAGGTAATTAACAGACATCAAATAGCTTGATTTATCGCTACCGCCGCTTGCCGTAATGTTGTGGAAAGTTTGAGGGGCAGATTTAAATACCTCATGAAACCAATCGGTACCTGTTTTGTTGGCTTTGGTGATCTGGTTACTATTGATGTTATAAGTAGCAGGATCGGTATTAGCACCACCAGATGCTGTTGCCGTTGGCGTAATATAATCAGGAATTGTAACCGAAGTACCTGGGAATTGAACACTACCTACTGATTTTTGAAGAGCTTCTGCATATTCCTGGGTACCCGCAAGGTTAAAGCCATTTTTAAGTGGTTTTTGGCTTCCGTAATACATATCATAGCTGATAACAGCGCGGCCTGATTTACCTTTTTTAGTGGTGATTACAACAACACCATTTGAACCCTGAACACCATAGATGGCAGCAGAACCAGCATCTTTCAGTACCTGGATAGATTCAATGTCGTTTGCGTTAACATCATTAAAATTGCCTTGCACACCATCAATAATATACAATGGATCGGAGTTACCTGTTGATGTAATACCACGTACACGCACCGAGCTTCCGCTACCTGGCTGACCGTTGTTGATTACGGTAACACCCGCTGCCTGGCCTTGCAATAATGCTGCTGCCTGGCCGCCTGGTACTGTTTTTAAGTTGGCAACGTTAACAACAGCCACCGAACCGGTGATGTCTTTTTTACGTTGCGAACCGTAACCCGTTACCACCACCTCGTTTAGTGCATTGCTGCCTGCAACAAGTGTAACAGTTAAAGTAGTGCTTGCACCAACTTTAACTTCCTGGCTTTGATAGCCAATGTACGAAACCACAAGCGTTTGGCCCGGGCTTAATGTAAGGGTGAATTCACCGTTAACATCAGTTACTGCGCCTGTAGTAGATCCCTGGATGCGTACTGACGCTCCGATGATCGGTAATTTGTCATCGCTGCCGATAACTTTACCTTTGTACTTTGTTTGGGCTGTAACTACCAATGAAGATACGAGGCAGCATAGTAGCACGCCAAGGAATCTTCCCTTTAGGAGTAAACTTTTAAACATGAGATTGAGATTTAGTTGATTAATATATTTGATTTAAGATCTTGGGCGGTTTTTGGTGTTTATTTAAGTTTGCAGTTGAACTATAACATGCCTCGTTATGATTTTTTTGGTGAGAACAAAAAAATCATGAGGCTTGGCAGCATAATGCTTACCGGTAAAATTTGAAKATTTTAAAATGTTGGAATGTAAAAGTCTTATCATATATGAACTTCCTGTAACAAATTTAATTTATCCCCGTTACCCTGGTTTCACGCTGCTTAAAAACTAAGTGTACGTGAACTATGTTATAATACTATCAGAATTTGTATGGTTTCTGGCGTTCCAGAAATTTATATTGGCTATGCAACTAATGTAAAGAGAGTGTATTGTTTACACAAGTGAAAAATGCAGATTTACAAATTAATTATTTATAGAACCCAAATGGCGTTAAAATTACAAATTGTGAATATTTTATTAATAAATCATTAATAAACCATGGGCTTGTTTATAAATTTTGCAAAGCCAAAATAGCAGCGCCCCTGGTAAAATGCAATCGATACCACACTTTATGGGTATATGTTTAATGTTGCAAGAGCTAAACCTCATTTTTTTTATCGGAATGATGCTATACGAATGTTACAATAGTAAAGCTGGCTTAGTGTTAAAATATCATCATGATTTTGTAATAATGTCACTACAACATTTATTATTTTACCGACTTACAACTGTAATACAAACATTTATAAATAATATAATAAATGTTCTGCCAACATTTATCGAATTATAAAACGTTGGAAAAATCGATCAAAAACTCGTTCCCTAAGCAAAAAAGCACCGTGCATTAAAAATGCACAGTGCCTTTTATAAGGTAGAATTAGTTTTCTAAACTACCTGTAGCTTCAGCCTTATATATTATTTTTTATAATTTATATTAAAACTTGTAGCTGCTATTTGTTCCACCAAACCGATGCCGAATGGGTATCGCTTGAGTTTGTACCTACCTCAACTACAAATTTGCCTGGTTCCCAATCGTACTTAAGCTGGCTGTTGTAAAACTTTAGTTGCTCGGGTGTAATCGTAAAACTTACCTCTTTAACTTCGCCCGGCTGCAGGCTAATCTTTTTAAAGTTTTTCAACTCTTTAACCGAACGGCTGATACTTGCAACAGGATCGTTGATGTACAATTGTACAACTTCTTCGCCTGTATATTTGCCGGTATTG
Organism: Mucilaginibacter sp. P4_D1; assembly: GCF_056401935.1. NCBI lineage: Bacteria > Pseudomonadati > Bacteroidota > Sphingobacteriia > Sphingobacteriales > Sphingobacteriaceae > Mucilaginibacter > Mucilaginibacter sp. P4_D1. The sequence continues at coordinate 3,230 of NZ_JBFUIJ010000072.1, read as the reverse complement.
GTAACTGTAACAGTTGCGGTTAGCGTTTCGTTGCCTTTAAGCGTGGCTTTACTCAACTTAACATCGCTGTAGCCAAAAGTTGTGTAACTTAAGCCATACCCAAAAGGATAAAGCGGATCATTAGAAATATCCAGGTAGTTTGATTTAAACTTGGTTGGCCCGCTGCTGTATGGTCGACCGGTGTTTTTGTGGTTATAATATATAGGTATCTGCCCAACGCTGCGCGGAAAGGTAGCCGTAATTTTTCCCGATGGGTTATACCGCCCAAATAAAACATCAGCAATGGCGTTCCCTGCTTCAGTACCTGGTGCCCAAACATCAAGGATAGCGCTTGCATGGTCGTTTTCCCAGGTTAAAGTAAGCGGACGGCCGTTAAACAGCACAATAACCATTGGCTTACCTAATTTAGACAACGCCTTTAGCATGTTTTTTTGCGGCTCCGGGATATCAATATCCGACCGGCTGGATGACTCGCCCGACATACTTTGGGACTCCCCTACCACCGCTACAATCACATCTGATTTATTGGCGGCATCGATGGCTTCCTTCAAAAGTTCATCGGCAGGTTTAGGATCAACAGTAACCATTCCGGGGCCAAAATTAAGGCGTTTTATAAATTCGGCATCCTCGGTAATGTTTGATCCCTTAGCATAATTGATAGTTACGCCATCGCCAACAACGTTTTTAATCCCTTGCATTACGCTGATTGATTTTTGCCATTCGCCGGCCAAAATCCAGGTGCCAAGCATATCACGCTGGTTATTGGCCAACGGGCCCACAAGCGCTATGCTGCCCGTTTTTTTAAGCGGCAGCGTTTGCTTATCGTTCTTTAACAATACAAATGAACGTTTGGTAATTTCTCTGGCAGCAGAAAGATTCGCCTCAGACATTACATCCGTTTTTTCGCGCGCAGCATCCATTGATTTGTACGGGTTATCAAACAAACCCAATTTATACTTGGCTTCCAAAACCCGGCGGCAAGCCTGGTCAATTTCAAACTGGGATATCTTTTTTTGCTGTAATGATTTTTTCAATGTGGTTAAAAATCCCTCGCCAACCATATCCATATCCAGCCCTGCTTTTAACGCAAGGGCCGATACCGTTTGCAAATTTCCAAGGCCGTGGGCTTCCATTTCGTTAACGGCGGTATAGTCTGATACTACAAAGCCCTTAAAGCCCCATTGGTTGCGCAACAAGTCGGTAAGCAACCATTGGTTAGCCGTTGCCGGCACACCATCAACCGTATTAAATGAACTCATGAAGCTACCTGCACCCGCATCAACGGCCGCTTTGTAAGGCGGCAGGTAATCCTGGTACATTTTAATTCGGCTCATGTCAACAGTATTGTACTCGCGGCCTGCTTCGGCACCGCCGTATAAAGCAAAGTGCTTTACGCAGGCCATAACCGCATCGGCATTTTTCAGGCTGGCGCCCTGGTAACCCTGTACCATAGCCTTTGCCACCTGCCCGCCGTACCACGGATCTTCGCCGGCACCTTCGGATATGCGGCCCCAGCGTGCATCGCGCGCTATATCAACCATGGGCGAAAACACCCAGCTTAAGCCTTCGGCGGTTGCCTCTTTTGCTGCAATATGTGCCGATTGTTTGATCAGATCAAGATCCCACGTTGCCGACATGCCCAAAGGAATTGGGAAAATAGTGCGATGGCCGTGGATAACATCCAACCCAAAAATTAGCGGAATGTGTAACCGGGAATTTTTAACGGCTGCTTCCTGCACTTCTTTCGTATGATCGACTCCCCAAATTCCAAAAACGCCGCCAATAGCGCCCTTTTTTATTTTATCCTCTACACCTTTATTAACTACCGATCCGGTGGTTGGTGCACCAATGGTTACCAGGTTTAACTGTCCTATCTTTTCGTCGAGGGTCATTTTTTTCATCAAACCGCTCACAAAAACATCCATTTTGGCATCCTCGGTTTTGTTTTGAGCCAACACCTTGTTAAAAGGTAACAACGCTACGCAAAGCGGAATAACCCTGGCTATAAGTTGAGTTGAAAAATATTTGTTCATTTTTTAAATTTACGTTGTAAGGATACTGATTAACCAAATTTGGATAGGTAAAAGCGTGATTAAGCCCTTACTAAACTAATTAATTAAAGATCATCGCTTATAATTGGCTATAACACAACAACAAAATGATTGTGTATAAAGTACACAATTGTAATTATTATAATTAAATAATCAAAGTATTTTTGTAGAATAGCAAAAATGTTGACCAGAGAAGAACTTATTGAGTATAGCGACGAGGCCCGTAAAAACTACCTTGAGCATATTTCTATTGATTGTGTTGTTTTTGGCTTTCACGAAGGCCAAATGAAAGTACTGTTGCTAAAAAATATTGGCGAAGAAAAATGGTACCTCCCCGGTGGCTTTGTGCTTAAGCGCGAACCTATTGAAATGGCTGCCAACCGGATATTAAAAGAACGTACCGGTCTCGACCAGATATTTCTGCAACAATTTCACGTGTTTGGCGATCCCGACAGGTCAAAAGTTCACAATGATATGTATGATGGCATGCTGCCAGCCGAGAAAAACTGGTTTTCGGGCCGCTTTTTAACTATAGGGTATTACGCGCTGGTTGATTTTTTTGAGGTAACACCGCAGGCCGATCGTTTTTCGGAATTATGTGGCTGGCGGGATATGGATGATATGCCCAAACTTGAACTTGACCACGAGTTGATATTTAAAACTGCTTTAGATACCCTGCGATTGCAATTAAACTATCAGCCTATTGGTTATAACCTGATGCCAAAGGAGTTTACTATGCCCGAGTTGCAAAAACTATACGAAACCATCCTGGATAAGAAACTGGATCGCCGCAACTTTCAGCGCCGGATTTTGGGTTTCGGTATCCTTAACCGGGCAGAACAGCCCCGTAAAGGAGGCGCCCATAAAGCACCCTACCTCTATTCGTTTGATCTGGAAGGCTATAAACACGCGCTGACAGAGGGATTTAAAGGAGGCTGGTAGTTTTTAATTATTGAATTACTGAATTGATGATTTAGGATCAGTCGGAAAAGTTGGGGGGGCGATCCTCAGGCATATATTTTGGCAAGCCTGAATAGGAAGAAAGTAGTATCTCTTACTCCTCTTAAAGTAGCTCTAAAAGCTTTTGCCTTAGCATTAAATGATTCGGCTGAAGCATTTGTACTTCTGTTGTCGAAGAAGTTTAAGATAGACTCTGTCGAAGAAGTTTAAGATAGACTC
>NZ_JBFUIJ010000071.1:0-21175 GCF_056401935.1 Mucilaginibacter sp. P4_D1 | reverse complement strand
AATTATTAATTTGCAGAAAGTTTTCATTAATTCATGGTTAATCGTCGACGGTTTATGGCAAATGGGGTTATTGTTAGTGCATGGTTGTGAAAGATCATGATTCGTAGTATAACTTACCGCAGTAGGTAACCACCATTGTAGCGATGAGTTTAAAACCCATCGCCACCTTGCAGATTGCTATAATAAATTTAAACTTGAGTAACGAAAACCAAAGATCATGCGTCTACTATGACAGCATCATTAACAGAACCAACAAGCAACACGAATCAAAAATCTTGATACTTGATACTTACTACTTGATACTACCCAAAAAATGATACTAAAAAAAGCTACTATTCTTATTGTTGACGACGACCCGGATGTGCTAACGGCCGTAAAGCTGTTGTTAAAAACCCAGGCCGGCGAGGTGATAACCGAGAAGAATCCCGAAAACCTGAACTGGCTGCTGCAACGCAACGAGGTTGACCTGGTTTTGCTTGATATGAACTTTAATAGCGCCATTAACACCGGCAACGAGGGTTTGTACTGGCTGCGTAAAGTAAAAGACTGGAAACCCAATGTTTGCGTAATAATGATTACAGCCTATGGTGATATTGACCTGGCCGTACGCTCCTTAAAAGAAGGCGCCGACGACTTTGTGGTAAAACCATGGCATAACGAAAAGCTGATAGGCACCATAAAAGAGTTACTGGATAAAAAGGAGGGTGGCGCCAAAGCCACCAAAGCGCCTGCCAAAAATACGGCGGGGGATACATCGATTTTGGGCGAATCGGAAGTGATGCAGGATATTTTTTATAAAGTAAATAAAATAGCCCCTACCGATGCCAATATTTTGCTATTGGGCGAAAACGGCACAGGTAAAGATTTGATGGCCAAGGCCATTCATGAACGCAGTTTACGTGCCGATAAACCTTTTGTTAAGGTAGATGTAGGTGCGCTTACCGATACTTTGTTTGAAAGCGAATTGTTTGGCCACAAAAAAGGCGCTTTTACTGATGCACGCGAAGACCGCGCCGGCCGTTTTGAAGATGCCCAGGGTGGCACCCTGTTTTTAGACGAGATTGGCAACATCAGTTTACAGCAGCAGGCCAAATTGCTCACTATACTGCAAAACCGGCAGGTTACCCGCTTAGGTACCAATAAGGCAGTGGATATTGATATCAGGCTGATATGCGCTACCAACGTACCCATGAGCGAACTGGCAAATGAAAACCGTTTCAGGAAGGATTTAATTTACCGGATAAACACCGTAGAGATTAATATGCCACCCTTGCGCCGCCGCAGCGAGGACATTGTGATTTTGGCCAAACATTTTGCCAAACTATATGCCAGCAAATACCTGAAGCCTGCCATGGATTTTGACGCGCCGGCTTTAACAAAATTAAAATCATACAACTACCCGGGTAACGTTCGCGAACTGCAATATACCATTGAGCGCGCAGTTATTATGGCCGATGATAGTACATTGAGACCCGATGACCTTATCTTTTCGATACTGGAAACATCGACAGATAATAATATTAATGACGATAACATTCAGTTGAGCACACTTGAGAAGAATGCTATTTTAAAAGTAATTGAAAAACATAACGGCAACATTACCCGTGCTGCCAAAGAATTGGGACTAACCCGTACTGCCCTGTACCGCAGATTAAGCAAATATGATATTTAACCGTTACGAATGGCGGCTGTTGCTGCGCGTTTTTTTATTGTTCCTGGCACTTACAGCCGCCGCTTATGTAACGGTTAAAGGCCAGCCCCTATACCTGGTGATATTTATACCCCTGGTAATTTACGCGGTGATTGAGATGATACGCTTTCAAAAAAAGGCGCAGGATGAGGTAAACCAGTTTGTTGAATCTATTCACTACCGCGATTTCTCGCGCCATTTTGATGTACGCAAAGCACCAAACGAATTAAAGCCGCTGCGTAAAGGCTTTAATGATATTAATACAACATTTAAGCTTATCAGCCGCGAACGCGAAACGCAATACCATTACCTGCAAAAGATATTGGAGCTGGTAGATACGGGCATCCTATCGTACGAGGAAGAAACCGGCACCATCAGCTGGATAAATGAGGCCTTTAAAAAACTCCTCAGCATCCCCTACCTCAAAACCATCCAGTCGTTAGAAAAACGGGAACCGGAGCTTTACAACGAGTTACTTAAACTAAAACCCGGCGAAAGCAATATCATCAGCGTTACCCGCAACCAGCAGATGGTAAAAATTTTAATAACATCAAGTATGATGCGCAGCGACGACAAGCTGTACAAGCTGCTGGCATTTCAAAACGTGAGCGAAGCGCTGGACGAAACGGAATCAAAAGCATGGTCGAAATTGCTGAACGTGATGACGCATGAGATTATGAACTCGGTTGCCCCAATTTCGTCATTGGCAGATACCTTGAAAAACCGTTTACAAAGCCCCGAAATTACCGACACCATGGAAGCCTCGGAGCTGGAAGACCTGGAGCTGGGCATAGATACCATTAAACGACGCAGCGATGGATTACTGAAGTTTACCGAAAGTTACCGCAGCCTGAACAAGATAACCAAGCTGGAACGCGACAGGATACTGGTGCGCAACCTGTTCGAGAACCTAAACAGCCTGATGAAGCCAACGCTATCTAAAAAGAACATTGAACTGGAAATTATCCTACGCGACCCCGCCCTGGCCATTGAGGCCGATATAAACCTGATAGAGCAGGTAATGATAAACCTGCTGGTGAATGCCATTGAAGCCGTTAAAGACCGCGATGAGCCGCGAATCACCTTATCTGCCGAGGCCCAAAACAACAGTAAAACCCTGGTTAAAATAACCGATAACGGCATGGGTATGCCGCACGAGCTGCTGGATAAAATTTTCATCCCCTTCTTCAGCACCAAAAAAACCGGCAGCGGTATAGGGCTTAGTTTATGTAAACAGATCATGCTGCTACACAAAGGCAACATCCAGGTATTATCTACCGAGGGGAAAGGATCATCATTTATATTGCAGTTTGTACCGTAGGGCAGCCCCCTAACCCCCTGAAGGGGGAACTTTTGAATTGCAGGATTGATTATCAAAAAACAAAAAAGCTGTCATCCTGAGGTACGAAGAATCTATTCGTCGCTAATGCATAACCGCCGGAAAAGTTCGCTGGTAGATGCTTCGTTACTACCGACGACATGTTGAATTTTCGAGATGCGTAGGCCTATCCCCCTGAGCCTGTCGAAGGGCCGCGCGGAGAGGCCTTTGCCCGCTATGCTTCGACGGGGCCTCCCATGACATGTTTTCTTTTCGAGGTGCCCGGGCCCATCCCCCTGAGCCTGTCGAAGGGCCGCGCGGAGAGGCCTTTGCCCGCTATGGTTCGACAAGCTCACCATGACAGCCCTTTTAACTATGTCATTCTCACTTCAGAATTTCGCGAAATTTTACCACTCAGCATGACTGGAAAAAAAACGTTTTTTCCCGATGCCTGTGTCCTCACAGGCATCTTCCCGACATGTCGTCGATTATCGGTTTAGCAGTCAGGGATTGTAGATTAATATAGGTATTTATTACCATTTAAAGCCCGAAGTCATTTGCTAAACCATTTTAGCTTGAATTTTATCTCATTGTTTGTTCGGCCCTCCGAAAACATAAAAAGAATTGAACCTGATTACGATGGAAACTTACGAAGTTTTAAAAACTTCGTAAGTTTGGTTAGGCTCGAACAAATAACTATTTACCATGAAACACATCCTGGCCATTCCCGGCAGCCTCAGGGCCGGTTCAACAAATCATAATATCCTGAAACACTTAGGTGCCCTGGTACCTGCGGATGTTGATTACAGTATTTACAACGATTTGGCACTCATCCCCCCATTTGACCCCGGCAACGATGATGATTACCCGCCCGAACCCGTTTTTGAATTAAGGGAACTGTTAAAACAGGTCGATGGTGTTATCATCTGCACACCCGAATATGCATTCGGCGTACCCGGCCAGTTAAAAAACATGTTGGACTGGACGGTATCCAATGGTTCATTCTCCGAAAAGCCGGTCGCCCTCATCACCGCATCCTTAGGCGGCGAAGCAGCCCATGCCGCCATGCTATTGATCCTGGGCGCACTAAACGCGCAGGTTGCCGATGGCGCAAAGCTGAATATATCATTTATCAGGTCGAAGATGGATGGGGAGGGCAATGTTACAGATCACGATACTTTGAATTCATTGAACGTGGTTTTGAAAACGTTTTTGAGCAATATTTAAAATTCGTCGTTTATTTGGTCTTACCGGCTTTATCGCCGCTCCGGTTAATGACCTTAAATACCGTTATTGGYATTGTAGCCGGTACCTGTTGCATCGCACCTGGATTGCTGGAAGCCGGTTTACATCCGTTCAAATTATTAGTCTGCCAATTTGACAACTTCGCCTGCTTTGGAACATGCATTGATGGTTGCAGGTAGAAATTAATATTAATCCATTTATATATCAATATTATGCAAGAAAAAGGCAGCATTTCAATCCACACCGAAAACATTTTTCCGATAATTAAGAAATTTCTTTACTCTGATAATGAGATATTTTTGCGCGAGCTGGTATCTAACGCTGTAGATGCTACCCAAAAAATAAAACGCCTGGCTTCTTTAGGCCAATATAACGGCGAACTTGGCGATCTGCGCGTTGAAGTTGCATTTGACGAGGTTAAGAAGACCATCACCATATCCGACAATGGTCTGGGTATGACCGCCGAAGAAATAAAAAAATACATTAACCAGATCGCATTTTCGGGCGCTACTGAGTTTATGGAAAAATTCAAGGAAGCTAAAGATGCCAACGAAATCATCGGTCGCTTTGGTTTAGGCTTTTACTCGGCCTTCATGGTTGCCGACAAGGTTGAAATACAAACACTTAGCTACCAGGAAGGCGCCGAACCAGCTTATTGGGTTTGCGATGGCAGTACCGAATTTGAAATTGGCGAAGGTATTTTGGCCGAGCGTGGTACCGAAATTACCTTGTACATCAACAGCGAATCGGAAGAGTTTTTGAGCAAATATAAATTGCAGGAAATCCTTGACAAATACTGTAAATTTTTACCTGTGCCTATTAAATTCGGCACCAAAACCGAATCTGTTGAGGATGGCGTTGACGAAGAAGGCAAACCTAAATACATTGACGTTCAGGAAGATAATATCATTAACGATACCAACCCTATCTGGACAAAAGCACCATCTGAATTAAAAGACCAGGATTATCTTGACTTCTACAAACAGCTTTACCCTTTCAGCGAAGACCCACTATTCTGGATCCACCTGAATGTTGATTATCCTTTCAATCTTACAGGTGTATTGTACTTCCCTAAGCTGAAAAATGACTTTGAGATCTCGAAAAACAAGATCAAGTTATTCAGCCGCCAGGTATTTATTACCGATGAAGTGAAGGATATTGTCCCTGAGTTTTTGATGCTATTACATGGTGTAATTGATTCGCCTGATATTCCTTTGAACGTTTCTCGCAGCTTTTTACAGGCCGATAGCAACGTTAAAAAAATAAACAGCTATATCACCAAAAAGGTAGCTGATAAATTGTCAGAACTATTTAAAGCCGACCGCAAAGCTTATGAAGAAAAATGGACCGACATTGGCCTGTTTGTTAAATACGGTATGGTGAGCGAAGATAAGTTTTATGATAAAGCCAAAGATTTTGTTTTGGTTAGCAACACCAAAAAAGAAAACTTTACTTTACCGGAATACAAAGAAAAAGTTGAAGCCATCCAAACCGATAAAGACGGGCAGCTGGTTTATATTTACACCAACGATCCGGCTAAACAGGATTCATTTATCCAATCGGCCAACAAAAAAGGTTACGATGTATTGGTGATGAACTCGCCTATTGATAATCACTTCATTAGCCAGTTGGAGCAAAAACTGGAGAAAACTTCGTTGAAACGCGTTGATGCTGATGTGGCTGATAAGCTGATTAAAAAAGACGAAGCGCCTGAATCGGTATTAACCGATGAGCAATCAACAAAGGTTAAAGACATCTTCAACAAAGCGATTAACAAACCGGCGTATAGTGTTCAATTAGAGAGCCTTAACCCGGATGAATTACCGGTAACTGTAACCATGGATGAGTTTATGCGCCGCATGAAAGATATGGCAGCGATGGGTGGTGGCATGGGCTTTTATGGTAATATGCCCGATAATTACAAAGTAATTGTTAACGGAAACCACAAGTTGATAACCCGCATTTTACAGGAAGAGGATGAAACAGTACAAGCCCAGTTATCAAAACAGGCATTTGACCTGGCCCTGCTTTCGCAGGGATTATTAACCGGCGCCGAACTTACTGAATTTGTAAACCGGAGTGTTAACTTGATATAACAATTATTGCCGATATAATAAAAGCCGCCTGCAAAAACAGGTGGCTTTTTTATTTAAATATTATTTAAATTTGATATGGAATAAACCTTACAACTGCATCCTTGTCATAAATATTAAATCATTTGGATATGAAACTATTAAAGAGATTTTCGTTATTGATAGCGATGGTATTGATGGGCACAGCTATTGTTAACGCTCAAACTACCCGTAAAGAAAAAAAAGCGGCCCACGTTGCCGAAATAAAGGCCATTGTTGAAGCCCAAAACTTTGTATTTAACGCCAACTATGTAAACCCAACACGCTTAAACAGCAGGGCGCTCACTTCAAGCTATGACCTTACAGTTACCAAGGATACTATCATCGCCTACCTACCCTACTTTGGCGTGGCCACTGTTGCGCCGACATACGGATCGTCTGAAGGAGGAATTAAATTTACTACCACCAAGTTTACTTATATAGCTAAACCCGGCAAAAAGGATGGCTGGAATATCACCATCAAACCAACGGTAAAAAATGTCAGTGATTCAAGGGATGTGCAATCCATGTACTTAACTATTAGCTCTGACGGATATGCTTCATTACAGGTTATCAGCACCAACCGTGATCCTATTTCCTTTAACGGCACAATTGAAAAAAGGCCAGCGAAAAAGTAGCTCAAAGCTGAAGGCTAAAAGCTTTTAATGGGGATGCTTTCTGCTTTAAGCCCTCGGCTTTGGGCTTTCAGCTTAATAACCCTGCATTGTCCTTTAAGTCTACACCCGATAACTTGCGTTTAAAAGCTTCGCTAATGAGGTAGAAGATTTTTTTGGCCGCCTTTTTATAGGTAAGACCTTTGGGGCGGATATTGGAAACGCAATTTCGGGATTCGTCTGTCAGCCCGGGTTTAGGGGCGTAAGTTAGGTATGCTCCTACGCTATCTGCCGAACTTAATCCAGGCCTTTCGCCAATGAGCACAAGAGATAGCTGCGCTTTAAGGTTATAGCCAATATCATCGCCTATAGCTACCCTGCCCTGTTCAACCAGGCTTATTGGAGCAAACTTAAAACCAGCGGCCGATAACAGCGGGATAAGCTCTTTTAGCAATCCAAATGTATTTTCATTTACGGCTGTTGCCGAAAGCCCATCGGCTATAATGATGGCGATATCGGTTTGAATAAAATAATCTTCCAATTGGCTTAACGAAGCTTCATTTAGTTTACGGCCAAAATCAGGGCGTTGCAGGTATTGCCGGCGGTGGGTTACACGGCTGTGCAGCTGCAGAATGGGCAAATTAAACTGTTTAAATACATCTGTTAAGTGACTGATATTCAATTCGGAATAAACCGCGTCGCGGGCGTGGGCATGGGCCAGTTTAAAATCAAGCGATTGTTTCAGCGGGATACTTGTACCCACACGGCCAATTGCTATGCGGGCAGTAGTAAACTCCTGCAAGGCCTTCAAAGGCTCTATTTCGTGGGGAATGTTTCTTTTCATATTTCTATATACGAGAAAAAGGCTGGTTTTTCGATTATCCTTTACCCGGCCCTTTTTTCCTTTCGCCTTTCACCTTTATCCTTTTACCTCTTACTAAACCATCGCTCCTAACAACCCATGCCCGGAGTCGATAGGCACCATATTCCCTTTAATATCGATAATTCCTTGCTTTATCAACCATTGTTCAAATTCGGGCGCTGGTTTTAAGCCAAGTACTTTGCGCAAATATAGGGCGTCATGAAATGAGGTGGATTGGTAATTAAGCATGATATCATCGGCACCCGGAATACCCATTACAAAGTTACAACCAGCCACGCCCAGCAGGGTTAGCAGGTTATCCATGTCATCCTGGTCTGCCTCGGCATGGTTGGTGTAGCAAACATCGCAGCCCATGGGCAAACCAAGCAGCTTACCGCAAAAATGATCTTCTAATGCCGCGCGAATTATTTGCTTGCCATCATATAAATATTCAGGCCCGATAAAGCCAACAACAGTGTTCACCAACAGGGGTTTAAACTTTCGTGCCACAGCATATGCCCTTACCTCGCAGGTTTGCTGGTCGACGCCAAAATTGGCATTGGCAGATAGTGCGCTCCCCTGTCCCGTTTCAAAATACATCACATTATTGCCCACCGTGCCACGTTTAAGTGATAGCGTTGCCTGGTAAGCCTCTTCAATTAAATTAAGGCTGATGCCAAAACTCTGATTGGCTTTTTCGGTACCGGCTATTGATTGAAAGCAAAGATCCACTGGCGCACCTTCGTTAATCAGTTGCAAAGTGGTAGTAATATGGCTTAATACGCAGGTTTGCGTGGGGATATTAAACTGTTGCCTAACATTGTCCATAAGCCTTAATAAACTACTTACCGCGGCGGGGCTATCAGTAGCAGGATTTATCCCGATGGTAGCATCGCCGCTGCCATGTAGCAGGCCATCAATAATGCTGGCCGCTACCCCTCTCGGATCGTCTGTCGGATGGTTTGGCTGTAAACGCGTGCTAAAATGCCCGCTTAACCCAATTGTATTACGAAACCTGGTTACCACCCTGCATTTTTTTGCCACCGCTATCAAATCCTGGTTACGCATTAGTTTAGATACCGCTGCAACCATTTCGGGCGTCAGCCCATCGGCAATATCAGTTAGGGTTTGGGTATCTGTTTCATCACTTAACAACCAATCGCGTAATTCGCCAACAGTTAAATGGCTTATTTGATTAAATGATTTAACATCATGACTATCAACAATTAAACGGGTTACTTCATCATCTTCGTAAGGGACAACAACCTCATTTAAAAATGTTTTGAGTGGCACATCGGCCAGGGTTATTTGCGCGGCAACCCGTTCTTCATAACTACCGGCGCATACGCCTGCCAGCTCATCGCCCGACCGGTAGGGCGATGCCTTGCCCAGCAAAGTTTTCAGGTCATGAAACTTGTAAACTTTATGTCGTATGGTGTGGCGGTATTTAGTCATTGGTCATTTGCTTCGCGTCATTGGTCATTGGGTCATTTGCTATGCGTCATTAGTCATTGTATAAAAAATGACCCAATGACTTAATGACCTAATCAGGCGTTGCCATCATTTCGTCTGTAAGAGCTACTTTATGTTTACCCATAAGGATAAATATAATACTGATCAGGAGCAGGCCTGCAAAAAATATAATGCTCACCGTAAAGTTAAACCACATAATGGCAAATAAACTTATTATTGTTATAAGCAGCGCTATACCCGGAAACCAAGGGTACACGGGCGCCTTAAATGGCCGTGGAAGCTTCGGCTCCTTTTTCCGTAGGATGAACAAACTCACCATACACATAATGTACATGACAACAGCCCCTAAAACCGACAGAACCAAAATTTGTGAGGTGCCATTTTTGGTATGGGTACCAATATAAATGGCTATAAAGCTAACAGCACCGGCCACAACCAGCGCCCAATGCGGGGTTTTAAACCGGTGGTTTAGGTTATCTAATCCTTTTGGTAGATAACCGCTCCTGGCCATTGCAAATACTTGCCTTGACGATGCCAGAATGGTGCCATGAAGCGATGCTATCAGCCCAAATAAGCCGATGCTGGCAAATATTTTGGTTAAGCCGCTTGCCTTACCCAGCACAATACCTATTGCTTCGGGTAAGGGGTAATCTAAAGTACTTAGTTTGCGCCAATCGGTTATCCCGCCGGTAACAATCATTACGCCTAATGCCAATGCTACCAGTGTAGCCAGTGCACTGATATAACCTTTGGGTATATCTTTTTTGGGGTCTTTCACTTCTTCGGCAACCATGGCTACGCCTTCAATAGCAAGGTAAAACCATATGGCGAACGGAAGGGCAGCAAACACACCTGCCCAGCCAAAAGGCATTGGATTGCTCATGTAGTTACTCATTTTAAAATGAGGCGAAACTATACCTAAATACAAAACCAATTCGGCAACCGCCAAAATGGTAATGAACACCGAAAATGCAGCAGATTCTTTTACACCGAAACCATTAAGCAACAGGAATGCCGCATTAAATACCAGGGCCGAGTGCATAACTGGAATTTCCGGGTATAAAAAGTGAAGGTAACTCCCTAACGAAATAGCTATTGCGGGCGATGCAAAAAGAAAATCAATAAGCGTGGCATAACCAGCTATCAGGCCGCCAAATGGGCCCATCGCCCGGTAACCGTAAGCAAAGGCCCCGCCTGCATGCGGAATTGCCGTGGTAAGTTCTGTGTAACTGAAAATGAACGTGATATACATCACCGTTATAACCACTGTGGCTATAAGCATCCCGATTGTACCGGCAACATCCCACCCAAAATTCCAGCCGAAGTATTCACCAGAGATAACCAACCCTACAGCTATCGCCCATAAATGGACTGGTTTTAAAACTCTCTTCAGTTGCTCTGCCGGGGGTGTTGCCATACGTTTTGATTTGCCGCCTTAAGATACTTATTGCGGGCCGAATATCAAAATTGACGTATGTTATGGAATTGTTAACGCAGCCCCCTCTAAATCTCCCCCTGAAAGCTGCTGTGTGTACACATCTCTCTAAGTAAAGAAAATTGTCATTTCGATAGAGCATGCGTGGGGTTGTGCGGGAGAGCGAAAGAGAAACCTTATACGATTTGCATCGCACCGCGCAAGTTAGCAAGCATGACGTATAGGATTTCTCCTCACGCCAACGCTTAAAGCCCACCCCAGTTCGTTTAAAATGACATTTTTCTATTTATTGATAAGTTTCCAAAAGATATGTACACACAGTAGCCCCTGAAGGGGGAGACTTTTGAGTAGCTTTCTTTAAGTCCTCCCCTTCAGGGGAGGATTTAGGTGGGGCTAAACCTTCAGCGTATTTTTCAAATAACCTATACTGCTGGTAATGCTGGCCAACGGATCTTTCGGGCCATCGTGTTCAACAAAGAAATGTTTCATGCCGGCTGATTTTGCAGCTGCGAAGATTGGCTTAAAGTCGATAGTGCCACTGCCCACCGGTAAAATAGTTTTACGCTCGGCATCCAGATCTTTTACGTGCCACAGCGGAAAACGGCCGGGATGTTGTTTAAACATTGCTACAGGGTCTTTGCCGCCTTTAACGGCCCAGGCCAGGTCAAGCTCCATCTTTACATTCTGTGGATCTGTCTCGCTCAACAAAAGATCATAAGGAACTTTGCCGTCAACGGCATGAAATTCCATATCATGATTATGATAGGCAAATTGGATACCTACCTTTTTGGCAGCCTCCCCCGTTTTGTTCAATACTTCTATGGTCGATTTAATTTCTTCGAGCGTTGCTGTTGGCGAATTAGCGCAAACCAGGTATTTAATACCACCTGCTGCTGCATCATCAACCAGCTCCTGCATATTATCGCGCAGGTTTTTCATTGGCGGTATAACCATCGGTTTGCCATCTGCGCCGTTTGGCAATTTTGTTCCCGGCGGGAGTTTAAATGGTGCGCCTAACACGTGGTGCGATGTCCAGTTCATGCCCAGGTCATTTACCATGGCTTTAAACTCTTTGGGTGTCATACCATAGTAGCCTCCTTTTTTGCTAAAGGCCGATTCCATGTCTTTGAAGCCAAGGGCTGCAATTTTCGTAAGCGTGCCTTTTACATCTTCGTCAATAACACCAAAAAAAGTGAATAGCTGCAAACCAATGGCATGCGGAGCAGCCATATTGCTTAATAAGGAAGCAGCCCTGCCAGATAAGGCCATRCCGCCAAGCACCAAAGCCCCGGTGCTTTGGATAAATTTTCTCCTGTTGTAATTCATGCTGATAATTTAGTTTTAAGTGGTACAGTAAATCTAAATAATAATTATCAGCAAATTAAAGTTTATTGTGTCTTTTTTACACATTAACTCATCTAATCATCCACGGTAGAGAAAAGCTTATGATGTCGGGGACAAAAAAGCATCAAATGACACCTTGCTTTTTACTGCCTGAGCCTGGTTAAAAAACCCAAACCACCGCAACTATTTTTTGGCCAACAGGCACACAAATGGCGCTGCGTTTAATTTGCCCAAAACGTGAATTTCATGTTAACCATGAATAAAATACAAATAATTGACTACCAAATATTTATATCATATTTCATTCAAAATGTGTTAAGTTATGTTAACCCAGTTAAATGCTTTTATGCGGCATTTACATTTGATTTTAGCGCTCGTAAAGCGCTGTCATGGCGCCTATTTATGCAAACAATTAGCTATCAACCCCGTCCACCCGGTTTGGTGTGATGCGCCGATACCCCGCCCGGTATCACCATCAAAATATTCGTAAAACAGGATGTAATCTTTAAAATCAGGGTCGGTCTGCATCTTTTGATTATCGCCAAATATTGCCCGGTTACCCTTTTCGTCCCTCAAGAACAATCGTGATACCCTGTTATAAAGCTCGCCCGCAACTTCCCCTAAATTCATAAAAATACCAGAACCGGTGGGGCATTCCACTTTAAAATCGTCGCCATAATAATGATGAAAACGATGCAGGCTATCGATGATCAGGTAGTTTATCGGCATCCAGATAGGGCCGCGCCAATTGCTATTGCCGCCAAACAGCCCACTATCGCTTTCACCGGGGACATATCCAATACCAAATTGCATCCCGTTAACCTCAATGTTGTAGGGATGGTCTTTATGATATTTTGACAGCGAACGAATCCCGTAATCGCTCAGAAATTCTTTTTCATCCAGCATATATTTCAGGATGGATTTCATACGGTAGCCGCGTAGCAGGCTAATCAGGTGTCGCCCCGTACTGCTCCGCTCATTCCAGCGAGATACAAGGGATGCCAGGTCTGGTCGCTTTTCGGCAAACCATTTCATGCGTTCGGTAAAAATGGGACTATCTACGATATCTCTTTCATCTAAAACTTCGGTGGCAAATAACGGGATCAGGCCTACAATACTGCGTACCTTCATTTTTACAGAACCATCATCAGGAAACCGGAGCTGGTCATAAAAGAAACCGTCATCCTCGTCCCACAAACCCTGGTTGTTCTCACCGAGGTTTGACATCGCTCCAACTATATAAATAAAGTGCTCAAAAAACTTAGAAGCGATGTCTTCATAAGCCTTATCTGTTTCGGCAAGCTCGGTAGCAATCCGCAGCAGATTTAATGAATACATGGCCATCCAACTGGTGCCATCAGCTTGTTCCAAATGCTGGCCAGATGGTAATTTGGTGTTCCTGTCAAACACGCCAATGTTATCCATCCCCAGGAAACCGCCTTCAAAAATATTGTTACCCAAGGCATCCTTGCGGTTTACCCACCAGGTAAAATTGAGCATCAGTTTGTGAAAAACCCGTTCCAGGAAATAGGTGTCGCCTTTGCCTGCGTTAGTTATTTTATCGGTTTTGTAAATATTCCAAACCGCCATAGCGTGTACAGGAGGGTTTACATCGCCAAAATCCCACTCATAGGCAGGTAGCTGCCCGTTGGGGTGCATGTACCAGTCGCGGGTAAGCAATATGAGTTGATTTTTGGCGAAGGCCATATCAACCGTTGCCAGCGGCAGGCAGTGAAAAGCAAGATCCCAAGCGGCAAACCAAGGGTATTCCCACTTATCGGGCATCGAAATAACATCCTTAGTGTTCAGGTGCTTCCATTTACTGTTGCGTGCTGTTTTCCGTTGCGCGGGCGGCTTTGGCTGCGACGGATCGCCATGCCGCCACTGGCGGATATCTGAATAATAAAACTGCTTGTTCCACAGCATTCCGGCAAAAGCCTGGCGTTGTATCATGCACCTATCGGCATCATCTTTATTACTATAGGTATCATTGTAAAACTCGTTAGCCTCCGTTAAACGAACATCAAATATGTGGTCAAAATCCTCGAAGCCATAATTGGCATCGGGCGATAACCTTAACCTAAAGCTAATACTTTGTTTAGCGCGTATAGTGATATCATAATTGACAGCAGCTTTAGTGCCGGTATTTTTAGGATTTAGCGTATCGGCGCCGTGAACAATGTAGTCATTGATGCCATCTTTATGGTATTTAAGCCCATCATCATAATTGTACAGTTTGCTGCCATTTGTTTCGTTATCGCAAAACAAAACTTGCGGGTTTCCCTCGGCATGCAGCCAAAGCTGGCCAAGATCTTTATGAAAAATGCCTGTTACGCCATTACCATTAGCGGTAAGGGCTGGTTTGTAAGGATCATAGCCCCAACTCCAGGTATTACGGAACCACAGCGTAGGCATTACATTTAAGGGAGCATCCACATCGCCCCTGTTGTGTATGGTGATTTTTATAAGGATATCATCCTGGGCGTTCTTGGCATATTCTGTAAAAACATCGAAGTATTCGTCCTTGTCAAAAATGCCGGTATCCATCAGCTCAAACTCGGGATCGTTGCGGGTGCGGCGCTTGTTTTCGTTAACCAGCCAGGCGTAGGGAAACTCGGTTTGCGGGTACTTGTACAAAGTTTTCATGTACGAGTGGGTTGGCGTGCTATCCAGGTAATAGTATAATTCTTTTACATCTTCGCCGTGGTTTCCCTCGGGATTACTGAGGCCGAAGTAACGTTCCTTGATGATGGGATCTTTTTTATTCCAAAGGGCCAAGGCAAAACAAAGATTTTGCTGGCGGTCGCAAATGCCGGCTATGCCTTCCTCGCCCCAACGGTAAGCTTTGCTGCGGGCCATATCATGGGTTATGTAATTCCAGGCATCACCATTGGCGCTATAATCTTCCCTAACGGTACCCCATTGGCGGTCGCTTACGTAAGGCCCCCACTTTTTCCAGGTTGCATCCTTTAATCTTACTTGTTCTGCATTCATTAATGCAAAGTAGGCTTATTTGCAATAATTAACAGAATTATAGGATATGTTTTACATGAGGGTGAAAAAGAGGAATTAAGATTTGAGCGAATGTTTCCGAGGCTTTTTATTCCAGCAAGTAATAAAAACTTTTAAAAACATGGTTATTCAAACTTTACCCCCAGGCCTTTCTCAAAAACCTTAACCAGTTACCGTGCATCATGTTTTCAATATCAACATCGGTATAACCACGTTTTTTTAACATATCTGGCACCTTTTGCAAATCGGCTATAGTTTCCAGGTCGTATGGGCATTGTTCGCGGCCAAAGGCGCCGTCAAGATCGGTGCCCATGCCAACGTGCAGGGCGTTACCGGCTATTTGGCAAATATGATCGATATGATCTATCATCACCTCCATATTGCAATTCATCCCTTTGGGGGTTGATACGCCCCTCACCCATCCCGGCACCATCATCCAGGCATCCAATGCAGCACCAATTACCGCCCCGCGATCAACCAACGCTTTAATCATCTCATCGCTGTACTGCCTGTTGTGGTTCACCAGTGCACGACAGTTGTTGTGGCTGGCCCAAACGTGGCCGTTAAAATGATCAAGCGCCTCCCAAAAACTATCATCGCACAAATGCGTTGCATCCAGTATGATATTCAGGCGCTCCATTTCTTTGAGCAGTTCATGCCCTTTGGGGCCCATGTAGCCGGTGGCATCTGTGCCTTGCGCATACCTGCCCGGGCCATAATGTGCCGGGCCTACAGCCCGCAGTCCATAGTTGTAGGCGCGTTCCAGGTGTTGTACGGTTATAATAGAATCCGAGCCTTCCAAACTCAGTATATACCCAATAGCTTTATCGGCCATGGGTGCCCCATCGTTCCAATAAGCAAGATTTTTTTCTAAAGATGCTAAATCGTTTACCTGCACCATCTCGCCGGCATCTTCCATGGCTTTGTACCAGGCCACCTGCCCTTGTGTTTGCGCCCAGGCCTGTTCGGGTGAGTGCCAGCCGGGCAATGGGTTGCCAGGCGCCACGTAACGGCCAATTTGTGTAGCCACCACCAAACCAATATTGCCTTTACGTAATTCCGGTAGCGTAACAACGGCTTTGGCACGGTCGGGTTTGTCTGTAAGCCCTGCTTCACGCTGGTTTAATTCGGCCAGYGGGCGGGTAAGGTCGCGGTTCCACTCCAGCGCGTTCATGCTCAGATCTAAATGGGCATCAATTACAAACATATTTTTGGGTATCAGATGGTTATTTTACGGTCGCGGGCCAGGTTAAGCCACTCGCCGCTAAGTGTATTATTTTCGATGGTATAAACGCGTTCGTATAAGGCCACTGTTGGGCATACATGATGTGGGATGCCATAAAGCACGTCGCCTACCTTATAGCTATGGCCCTTGCCAGCATCAACAACCAAATGCTCTTCGCTTTGGCCAACGGGCACCAGTTGGGGCGCATTCAAAAAGTAAATTCGCTTGCCCAGTTCATTTTCGGCCGAAATAGATTTATGCCCAACATCTAGGCAAAGTTTGGTTGCATCGGGCAACGATACCACCCGTGTAACTACCAATACTGCCGGCAAAAAGGCCTGCTCTGGTATGTTCAATTTATAGCCCCTGTCCCAATAAACAAAAGTACCCGGGCTGCATTCTACAACAGGTCTTTTTGAATGGATGGTAAAGGTCGGCGAGCCACCGGCAATAATCACCGGTTCGGGATAATCTTTTGCTTTCAGATCCTGTTGCAGCTTTAATACAGGTGTAAAACCGGCGTCGCAGCGCTCTTTTCGTTTTGTCACATCAACATCGTGAATGTGGCCGTCATAGGCATGCAAGCCAACCGGCGTAATCCCGGGCAATACGGCGCAATCCATATACAATTGCAATGCATCAAAACCGGGCGCAATACCTGTACGGTTCATGCCAACATTTAAGTCGAGATAAACATCAAAGGTAGTTTTACCAGCCACGGCAGCATCCGAAATCTCTTTAGCTGCCGTATCGTTATCAACCAAACACGAAAACCGTGTTTGTGGGTAAGCGTGAATTAGTTTAATAAACCTAGCCAGCTTGGGGCCAACAGGCTGATAAGCCAGCAAAACATCCGGAGCTTTACACATACCAAGCAACTCCGCTTCGGCAATAGTAGCGCACTTGAACTTGTTAATCCCGGCTTCAAGCAATAGCTGTGTAACCTGCTTGTTTTTGTAAGTTTTAATATGCGGGCGCAATCGTGCAACATCATCAATCATGGTTTTAAGCAAATTGATGTTGGCCTGTACCCTATCGGGATAAACAACCAAAGCCGGAGTATCCAGCTTATCAATATTATCTATCGTGAACCAATGTTGATCCATATTTTGTCTGAACCGGAATTAAACGAATTAAAGAATTTTCAGAATTCCCCTTGCTAAGGTCTTGATACTTGATACTAACTACTTGATACTAAAATCAAATCAGTTCAAACAAAGCCTCAATTTCAACAGGAATATTATCGGGTAACGATCCCATGCCTACCGCGCTACGCACACCAATGCCATTTTCTTCGCCCCAAATTTTGGCAAAAAGTTCGCTGGCTCCGTTAATGATGAAGGGATGCTTTTCAAATTCGGGAGTGCAGTTAACCATACCCAATACTTTTATTACCCTTTTTACTTTGTCAAAACTGCCTATGTTTGCTTTTATAGTGGCAAGCATAGCTAATCCAACCTGACGGGCAGCAAGCTTCCCATCTTCCATATTAATAGTATCGCCAATACGGCCGATAATCAGGGTACCATCATCCTGTACTGTTCCGTGGCCAGAAAGGTAAAGGTATTTTCCATCAACTAAACATGGTTTATAAACGCCAAGCGGCTTTGGTGCAGGTGGCAGGTTTAAACCCAACGCTGCAAAATTTTCTTCGGGAGTGTTCATGTTGTAAAACTATAGTATTTTCAAATCTATAAATACTATTGACAAAGTTGCACAAACATATTTAAATATTTTAAAAACTTACGATGTGGTAACTAGTGAATTAAAAACGATAAAAAGAAGAAGCATAATGTAAAAGTGTTTGCTATAAAAACAAAAAAAGCCGGGGATCTCAAGCCCGGCTTTTGCTTAAACCATGAATCAACTTTATTTAAATCTGTACGTAATTCCAATATTAACAGCGTAATCGGCAAATGCCGCATCGCCTTGTGTGTATGTTCCGGTAAGACCGGTTGAAATTTTATCAGGAACACTTTGTGTACGTTCACGGCGTAGTGCAACAGGCACAAACGCATAAATAGAAAGTGTTTTTAAACGGAATGTAACCCCAGGCTCGGCCGAAAGGATATTACCAGGCCTTCTGAAGCCGTTACTGCCACCTACAAGATCATGCACTGGTAAGCACTCATAACGTGCGCCTGCCGAAAAATCAAATTTACCTGTTCCATAACTTGCACCGGCCCTAAGCATAACCTGGTCTGGCACACTCATAATATCGCTGCCGTTAGCAATAGCTTTGGCACTTGCAGTACCACCGCGGGCTGTTGACACACCATTTTGCTCGCGTGGGCTTACCAGGTAATAAAAGCCACCATATACTCCAAATTTGTGTGTAAAATTGTAATAGGCATTAATTTCGGTTGTGATACCTGTACCGCCATCACCCAGTTGAATTGATTGATCAACCGGGCCAAGTACTTTAGCATCGGTTGTGCCCTGGTGGTAAAAATAATCCTGGTAGTTATAAGCGCCGGTAGCCAGTTTTAAGCCTAAGCCTACCTGTATATTTCCCTTACGGGCTTTAGCCGGATTTAATAACCAGGCATAAGCAGTTAACCTAACATCGCCCAAACCAAATGAGTGTGTGTTTAAGCGCTCTTTACCGCCATGCTCATATAATGATGAACGACTGTTGTCTACAATAGGTACATCCACCGCAAACGACCAGCGGTTGTTAAAAATACGGGTTAGCGTTATGTCATTGGTGTAGGAATGGTTAATAACATTGGTACCTAAAGCTATACGTTGTTTTTGTTCGGCTGTACCAACAAAATGTTTGTACGATCTGAAATAACGGCTATTGCTATTCAACAACCAGCTTCCCGCAGCAGCGCTGGCACTATCCGGATGTTCGTCCATCGCGCACAAACCACCTGTACTCCTGATGGCAACACAGCCCTGGGCGTTTACTTTTGTCGTGGTAAAAAGCGCAAATAATACGACTACACAGCTCAATTTTAAAATTACTTTCATAGTTTTTTTAGTTTTTATTATTGTTTAGATAATTGAATATTAAGGCCGGGTGATAAAACCCAGCGAAAACCTGCTTTTTACAGGGAATTAGGTTAATTAATTTGTTTGTAAATGGGACGATTTTTTAAAAGGCAATGATAAAAAACCYGTAGGCGACCGCTTAACAGCAAACCATAAGGATAACAATACCCCATAGCTGCCGCCGCGCTCAACCCATTCAAATATTTCGTATTTAGGATAAAATAGTTCGCTTGTTATTTTCCAGATGATAAACACCAGCAGAATATTCGCAAAAGGGCGTATTAGTACAGAAAAAGCTGCTAAAACTTCAAACATGCCAACTATTAGCGCAGTTTTACCCGGGTCGTTAAAACCTAAAGCATGGTATTGGTTAATTAAACCTTGCTTTTGGATAAGGTTTAACCAACCATGGCCCAACAGCAGCAGGAACGCGAACAGCCTTAAACAAGTTAAAACATTTTTTAAGGTATGTGCATCAAGGTTTACGTCGTCATTCATCCGGCCGAACCATTTTTTTAGCGGCATTTTAAAACCACCCTGCAATAGTAACAGCACGAAGGGAGCACCAAAATTACCTGCGCGTTCAATAAACTCGGCAAAAGGCTCACCCGATAAAGGACGCATGGAGGCTGTTATTATCCCCCACACTACCAGCCAGCCTGCTACCGCACGTATTGGATATACCAATAACGACAAACCAAACACAATATCCATCATGCCCACATATGGCATCAACGTGTACGACATATCGTGCCCAATACCAACTACTGCAAAATAGTTACACCATATTTGTTTGGTGATGATGCCAAAAGCACCATGACCTATAAAACACATTGCTGATGCAAATCTGAGCGTGTAGTATATATTTTTATCTGAAATTAAACGCGACATTTTATTGTATCTTAAACTCTCCCTACTCGTTATAATCCTGCTCCGTCTGCCTTACCCCTGTTAACCGCGAATTGACCTACTGCTTTGCCGGTTACCAAACCAACTTCACAGTCGCTGCGGAAGTGGATACCACCATACAGCCTCGACATGGCAGCTGCCTGGGCCAAATCTGTAAACTTAGTTCCCCTATCAGGTAATAAATAAGTTAATACAGTGGCTGCCGCGCCGCTAAAGTTAGAGTGCCCCGATGTATAAGCCGGGAAATTTGGCACGCCTGTAAGCGTTTTAATCAGCGGATCAACCTGCGATGGTCGTTGGTTAAAGTAAAAATATTTTGTATCCCAGCAAACTATAGCTGCATCCATCTYGGCCATATTTAGTAAGGCAAAGTTACGGGCCCAGCGTACTTCGCTATAATTTTGTTTCACAAACTCATCGGCAGCAATAGCATTCCAATGGCCGGCCGGCGTATAAGTTGCAATCCCATCGGCCCAAAAAGCAACTTGCTCTTCATGTGCGCGGCTATGGTCTTTGCTCATCGATAATACTTCATCAACTTCTTTCTTAAATTCGGCTGAAGTAGATAAATAAGGTGGGGCCGGGCGCAATGAAACAACAGTTAATGTATCAAACAAAAACGGGAGCACTTTTGAAAATAAAGGTAACATTGGCGGCCTTTTAGGTGTTTCTAAACTCACCCAAAACTTTCCTGATTCAAATGCTGTGCTTTGTAAAGTTGCCCAAACAGCCGGGGTACCAATTGCTTTACCTGCACGGTCTCCACGGGCGCGGGTCGCAAACAAGGCCGCAATCTGCTTTCCTAATGATTCGCCTGCTGTGATTTCGCCACGGGTATTAGCACCTGCCATTATGCGGTATTCTTTTTCTTCCTGCGCTTTTTGGTTGATATAAGCCAATTCGGTAGGGAACAATAATTTCATCAACTCGACCGTGGTAC
>NZ_JBFUIJ010000070.1:0-21614 GCF_056401935.1 Mucilaginibacter sp. P4_D1 | reverse complement strand
GAACCAATGAACCAATGAACCAATGAACCAATGAACCAATGAACCAATGAACCAATGAACCAATGAACCAATGAACCAATGAACCAATGAACCAATGAACCAATGAACCAATGAACCAATGAATAATTTCTAAAACAATTTCACAGTTAATATCATTTTAATATCTGCTATTCGTTTAGTAACGTTGTATACATCTTTCTATAGCTTAAATGGCTTTAAAACACAGTTCTGCATTACCCCCGGAAATGTTAAGGGTTTTTGAGACCTTACCTCAACCCTATCTCGTACTCTCGCCTGCGTTATACATGCTCGCGGCCAGCAATGTTTACTTGCAGCTTACCAACAAAACCCGTGTTGAAATTGAAGAGCAATATCTTTTTGATGTATTCCCAAAAATTCCGGATTGGTCGTCAGAAGAAGGCGGGATTGCGCTTTCGCTGAGTAAAGTATTGGAAACCTTACAGCCACATCAGCTGCCTGTGATGCGGTTTGATATACCAACTCTTAATGATCCGCTGCAGGTAGAAGAGCGGTATTGGAAAACGTCGCATACACCGATTTTGGATGCCGAGGGTGAAATTTGTTATATCATTCATCATACCGAAGATGTTACCCAGCAGGTGCTTGCCGAACGCGCTTTAAAAGACAGCCTGGATAAAGAAACCCAGGCAGCCGCTACAGCCGAAAGATTAAGCAGGCAAATTGAAAAACTTTTTGCCGAAATTCCGGCCCAGATAGCGATAGTTACCGGGCCCGACATGGTGTACGAATTTATAAACCCACGCTATAAATCGGAGCTTTTTCCCAATCGGGAAGTATTGGGTAAGCCCTTATTATATGCCCTGCCCGAAGTGGCCGGTCAGCCAATTTGGGATATCCTCCAGCACGTGTACAAAACCGGCGAAACCATTGCAGGTAACGAGATCAATATCCCGCTGGCCGATGAGCCGGGCGGCCCGGTTAAAGAGCATTATTTTAATTATGTATACCAGGCCGTGCGCAATGACGATGGCGAAATAGCATCCGTTTTAAGTTTTAAATATGAAATAACCGACCTTGTTTTGGCCCAAAAGCGCCTGGAGCAAAACGAGGCAGAATTATTGGCTTTAAACTATGGTTTGGCCAATGCCCATGAAGAAGTACAGGCCAGCAATGAGGAGCTACAATCGGCAAATGAAGAGTTACATACTACCAACGAAGAGCTTTTCAAGGCACAGCAAAATATACAGCTGCTTAATGATGAATTGGAAGAAAGGGTTCAGCAGCGTAATATAGAACTGTTTAATGCCCAGGCCGAGGCCGCCAGGGAGCGCGACCGGCTGAAACGTTTTTTTATGCAGGTACCAACCGGCATTTGTGTACTTGACGGCCCCGAAATGGTATTTGAGCTGGTAAACCCTCCTTATCAGCAGCTTTTCCCGGGACGCGATTTATTAGGAAAACCCATTAAAGAGGCACTGCCGGAGCTGAACGGCACCCCCATTATTGACATATTAAAAAGTGTGTATTACACCGGCAATACTTTTGAGGGTAAGGAGCTTTTAGTACCCCTGGCACGCAAGGCCGACGGCAATATTGAAGATCGTTATTTTAATTTTATTTACCAGGCCAGGTACGATGGCGACGGTGTTGTTGACGGTATTTTAGTTTTTGTTTTTGAGCTGACCGAAACCGTACTTACCCGCCAAAAAGAGAAGGAAAACGAACAGCGTTTTCGCTTTTTACTTAACGCCATGCCTCAACAGGTTTGGACAGCCCGGCCAGACGGCTCGCTGGATTATGTAAACGAAGTGGTTTGCGACGATTTTGGCCAAAGCATGGACCAGATATTGGGTCGCAGCCTGCAGGAATTTATCCATCCCGATGACAGGCAGCTCAGTTCGAAAAGATGGAAGGCCGCGCTGCAAAGCGGCACTGAATTTATGGTGGAGTTTCGCCTCAAGTTTCACGATGGACAGTACGTTTGGCATTTGGCCCGTGCGCTTCCGCTGGTGGAGAACGGACAGATCAGGTTATGGCTGGGTACAAATACCAATATCGAAATTCAAAAAAATAACGAACAAAAGAAAGATGAATTCCTATCTATTGCCAGCCACGAACTAAAAACGCCGCTTACCAGCATCAAAGCGTTTAACCAATTGATGCAGCGTACGGCAGACCCGCAGAAGCTTGGCAGCTTTGTTCAAAAATCTGCTTCGCATGTATTACGGTTAGAGAAGCTGATTAATGACCTGTTGGATGTAACCCGTATCAACGCAGGCAAAATAAAGTATACGATGGAGCCCTTCAACTTCCTGGAGATGCTTAAAGATAGTATAGAGAGTGTGCAGCAGGCTACCACATCGCACCGGATCATTCTTGAAAAAGCTGACGATGTAACTTATACCGGCGATCGTTTCCGGCTGGAACAGGTGGTAAATAATTTACTGAGCAACGCCATCAAATATTCGCCCGAAGGCGAAAAAGTATTGGTTAATTGCAGCGTACATTCCGATGGCAGCATTATAGTTTCTGTAGAGGATTTTGGCATCGGCATCGAAGAAAAGAACCTGATGCGGCTGTTTGACCGTTACTACCGGGTTGATAACACCGCTATGCGTTTTGAGGGGCTTGGCCTTGGCCTGTTTATATCGGCCGAGATATTAAAAAGGCATAATGGCAGCTTTTGGATTGAAAGCACTCCGGGTAAAGGCTCAACTTTCTTTTTCAGGCTGATACCTGATACGGTTACCAAAACAAAGCCCCTTGCAGATAACGATACCCATTACCAGGATGATACCATTACCATCAAATTAAACCCACAGCATAGCCGACTTGATGTTGATTGGATAGGGTTCCAAAACCTCGAAACAGTACAGCACGGCTGTTTAAAAATGCAGGATATACTTGTTAAAAACAACATAAGCAAGGTACTTAACAGCAACATTTATGTTTTGGGCAATTGGTCGGAAGCATCTGACTGGGGTAATACCGAATGGTTCCCAGACATGGAGAAGGCAGGATTACGTTATTTTGCCTGGGTACACTCGCCAAGTGTTTTCAGCCAGCTATCTGCCCGTAAAAGCATTTACACACTAAAAGGCAAATTAGTGATAGAGTTTTTTACAGATGTTAAATCGGCAGAGGAATGGATAGAAAGTAAGTAGTGTTAAATAGTTATAACTCCTTAGTCGGAAGTCTTTAGTCGGAAGTCTTTTTTTGACTTAGAACTTAAGACTTTCGACTAAAGACTTCCCTTCAAAGGCTCATGTAACCCATCAATTCGTCCTGTAATTCCTTTGCCTGGTTTAATAGGGATTTATCAGCAATATATGGGTTTATATCAATATCCTGGCCTATCAGGTTCTCTTTAAACACATCCTTAAATTTTGAATAGGTTAACGAAAAATTCCATTTGTTTTGCAGGTGCCCAAAAACACAAGTATCCTCTTTGCTCAACATATCGTAATTAACTACAACAAAAGCCTCGGGAGCCAGCTTTTTAATGCACGCTAAAATATCACTGGTATAGTTAATCCAAACTTTTAAATAGGCTTCGGTATTTATCCGGTAAAAAGCATTTTTTCTGCGTGCCCGTCTAAAAATCAGCCATATTAACCTCGATAGGTATTTACGGCCGAGGTACTTTCTGTCAACAATTTTAAACTCCCGCCGCAACAATGAACTGGTTACCGCCCGGTAATCGCGTACAATAACCAAATAGCAGGCATCCGGGATAAGTTCCTTATAAACATCAAGAAACATACACGTGCGGGGGTCTTTCCAGCCCCATTGATCGTACAACTGTTGCTTAACCCTGATAACGCTTTTAACCTTCTCTTTCTCGTAAATAGAAAAAGCATCAACATGCCCGTCTGTTAACCCGGTTTTGGGCAGGTTATTACTGGCCAGTATCTCTTCGTGCATTTTTAAAAACTCCACATCTTCAAAATGCCCATCGGGGTTCCCGGGCCCTGGTTCAACCAGCTTCTCGCCCAACTGCATACCACATTTGGTAAGCCAGTGCGCTATAAGCGAGGTTCCGGAGCGGTGCATACCGGCTATAATAAGTGTTCGTTTCTGCATAATGAGTTTTGCAATAAATAGTAGCTACCTACAGATTTTAACTGTTATGGGCTACTTTTTTTTCAACCCTATCAACCGGATGAAGATTATTCAGGATAAAATAAAGCAAAGAGGAGGTACTTTGTATTACTGTGTTTTGGCTGGTATTTATGTATAAGTCGGGAGCATATGGAACATCAAACTGCGCGTTAATACCTGTAAGGTTGCTCAGTTTATTGGGGTGCCCGTCGGGTAAAAATGCTTTCCTGTAAAGCCCTTTGGTATCGCGGCTGATGAGTTTTTTTACCGGGCAATCAATATGCACAATGTTTACATGTTCATATTTTTCGGCTAGCTCGCGGCGCATTTCGTCATAAGGGTTTATAGCGCTCACGATAGTTACAATACCATGAGCCGAGAAACGGCTGGCAATAAAGCCCAGCCTTCGGATATTTTCACAGCGATCTGCCTTACTAAAGCCCAAATCGCGGCAAATTTCGTTGCGATACTCATCGCCGTCAATTATTTCAGTTCTTATCCCCAGTTCGGTTAATTCATTTGCAACATTTTTAGCCAATGTTGTTTTACCAGCCCCAGATAATCCGCAGAATAGAAGTATCATATTTCAATAATTTATGTTTTATGATCAGGCCCAAAAGCACTGCAGGTTGCCTTTGATGAGGTGAACATAATAAATTAAATTACCGGTTAATTTTATTACAATGTAAATAGTTAATTACATTGTAACAAGCCCCGTTACCATGGAGATAAAAAACCCTTAAATTAGGCTAAAAGGGCATTTTTGCATGAAACACCAGCGCTACGGACAAACACAGGCACATGCTACACCTAACAAAAATGTTACCTGATTAATATTGTAATACAGAAGTATTTTAGGGAAACAATGGCTTAGTGCAGTATTTTAAACATCAGTTCTTTCATCAATTCGCCATGGGGCGCGTTTGATTCAACACCTTTGCTTTTCAGGTCATATTCGCGCAGATAGCTAATGATTTGCATTGTTTTGGGGTAATTGTAACTGCGGCCGGCCAACTCATAATCCTTCACAAAATAAGGGTTCACCCCTATCTCTCGGGCTACGTTCTGGGGCGATTTATCTTTTACATAATGATAGGCCAACACCTTGCTGAAAAAGTTATTCAGGTTGCCCAGTACCAGCACAATCGGGTTTGCTTTGGGGTTTGCCTCAAAATAATTAATAATCTGGTTAACCTTTAAAACATCCTTTTTGCCAAGGGCGGTTTGCAGCTCAAATACATTATACTCTTTACTGATACCTATATTATCCTGCACCAGTTTCAGGGTAATTTCCTGCCCGGCTGCTATGTTAAGCATCAGCTTCTCCAATTCATTAGCTATTTTAGATAGGTCGTTGCCCAGGTATTCAGATAACATGGCTGATGCCTGCTGGTTTATTTTATAACCTTTATCGCTTATAAAGCCCTCTATCCAGGCCGGTATCTTACTATCATATAAAGGTGCCGACTCAAAAATAAGCCCGTTTTTTTCTATCGCTTTGTAAGTTTTCTTGCGCTTATCAAACCTGCCGTACTTATAACAAAACACAAGTATGGTACTTGGCAGGGGCTTTTCCAGGTAACTCAATAAAGGGTCGATTCCTTTTTTGCTGTCATCATCCTTGCCCCATTTCATATCCTGGGCTTCTTTTACCATTACTACCTGGTAATCGGCCATCATGGGGTAACGTTTAGCCGCGTTAAGCACAGTCATCATCTCTGTATCCTTACCGTATACCACGGTTTGGTTAAAGCCTTTCTCGGCCTCGGGCAGCAGGTGGTGTTCAATGTAGTTGCTCACCACATCAATAAAATAAGGCTCTTCGCCGTGCAGCAGGTACAGGGGTTTGTATTTACGGTTCTTTATATCCTTTACTATATCGGCAGCTCCCATAAGTCAAAATTCAAAAGTCAAAATTCAAAAATGAATTCCTGGCTGAAGATTCAAAATTAAAAAAATCAAAGCGGTAATGCCGCATAATGATGTAAATGTGGAAAGTAATATTTTGAAAAGTGCCGGGTTTGTGGCCATATGCCACACTTCCTTTGTTGAATTTTTAATTAAGCAATAAAACAGGCCGATGTTTCAGATATTCCTTTTTACTTTTGGCTTTTTAATTTTGAATTTTKAATTTACCTCCTCTCAATCTCCCCCCCTATCCTTTTAAAATAAGCGACGATAACGGGCAGTTGAGCTTGTTTGACGAGATCCGTAAAAAAAAACATCATCCTTACCCCCGAAGAGTGGGTACGGCAACATTTTGTACAATACCTAATCAGGCAAAAAGGATATCCACGGTCACTCATCCGGCTCGAGGGTGGGCTGAAGCTTAACGGGTTGCAGAAACGTACAGATATAGTAGTATTTAACAGCAGCGGGCAACGGATTTTGATTGTAGAATGCAAAGCGCCATCCGTTAGTATCGATCAAAAAACTTTCGACCAGGTGGCCCGGTATAATATGGTGCACAAAGTATCGTTATTGGCGGTAAGTAACGGCTTGCAGCATTATTATTGCACAATCAATCACCAACTAAGAAACTATCAGTTTATTGAAGAACTGCCGGTTTACAGCAAACCGGTTTAAGCTGCGTGTACCAGCAGCTGCATTTTTTCCAGCAATTCATCGGGCTTAAATGGTTTTGAAATATAATCATTCATACCTGCCTCAAAAATTTTCTCTTTAATATCCAGCAACGCCGAAGCCGTAAGGGCGATAATTGGAATAAGCGACTTTTTAGGATCGGCCATTTTCCTGATTTCCATGGTAGCGTCAAGCCCGCTCATCACCGGCATCTGCAGGTCCATCAATATAATATCAAAGTTACCGTATTGCATCAGTTCAACCGCGCGCAAGCCGTTTTCGGCAACGGTTGGTATTATATTCCATTTAGATAATAGCTTTTTCATCAGCATAACATTTACAAGGTTATCTTCGGCAATAAGCACGCGGATACCCGATATAACATCGGTTTTTTCCTGCGGCTGTACCAACGGAGCTATCGCTTTTTCAATAGCCACTTCTGTTGATACCGGGAACTCCATATTAAACGAAAACTCCGAACCTGAGCCGGGTTTGCTGGATATGTGCATATGCAGGCCCTGCAAATCAAGTAAGCGTTTCACAATAGCCAAACCCAGGCCGGTGCCACCGTACTGGCGGGTTGTTGTTAATGATTCCTGGGTAAACGGTTCAAAAATACTGGTAAGGTTGTGCTCCTCGATACCAATACCTGTATCCTTTATCGAAAATTTCACCGTAACCCTATCGTGCCTGTCCTCAAAACAGGTAGCCTTAACCCATATATTGCCGGTTGCTGTAAATTTTATAGCATTACTCACCAGGTTATAAATAATCTGGGTAATACGGGTGGGGTCGCCAAAAATTATCTTGTTGTTCAGCGTGCTATCCACATCCAGCTTAAACAACAGTCCTTTTTCCTCGGCCTTAATTATTTGTGCGCCGCAAATATTATTCATCAACTCAACCAGGTTAAACCTGATATTTTCAAAAACAACCTTGCCCGATTCTATCTTATTAAAATCAAGCACATCATTTACTACCGCTAAAAGATTATTGGCCGAAAATCTCAGTATCTCCAGGTTTTCTTTCTGATCGGCCCGCGGGTTGCCCATCATGAGCAGGTTGCTCATGCCAATTACCGCATTTAAAGGCGTGCGGATCTCGTGCGACATGGTTGATAAAAATTCTGATTTGGCCTGGGTTGATTTCTCGGCTTTGCTTATTGCTTTTTCGAGCTGGGCGTTTAGCGCAACCTGATCCTCGCCGCTTTCTTTCAGCTGTTTTATATTTTTTAAAAACGCCGTATAAAAATGGCTGTGTATAAATATCAACAGGATAAAGTTGGCAAAAAGGGTAATAATAATAGTTGATTGATCTATCCTGTCTGGCTTAATTCCGATAACGTACCCCTTTGTAAATTCAATAATCATGAAAATCAACACGGGTACTGTGTTTAACAACGAGTAAATCAGCCCGCCGGTTTGCCCAAGCATATAATAGCTAAATACGATAACCAATATAATTACCTGTACCGTAACTATATTCACGGTTTGCAACGTAATATAAACTATGCTAATGTTAACAACAGTGCCTGCACTAAGCAGTAAATGAGATATTAAACGCCATTGAGGCCGGTATGTTAAAAATTTAAACAGCGCGGCAACACAAACCATTAATGCGCCGGCCGTATAAGCCAGCATAGTTTGCCCCTGGAAATAAACGCTCATCAAAACGGCCCCTAAGGCAATGAAAACCAAAGGAAACCCAAAATAAAGCAGCCTAATACGCGCCTGATCAAGAAAAGACTGCTCCTTTGATAAAATGCTAAAAATTGAAAAATTGAAAAAGTTTACTCCCTTACTCATGATTAAAGCACATTGCTAATACCAAACGCTATAGCCAGTCAATTAAGATTGAAAGCTATTTTAGTTTTGTATTTCGCAGCCTCTCATTCATGCAATTAGCAAGCCAAATCAATCATATTTTGTTCAATGATGGCTAATTTGGCTTCGGCATCGGCCTTTTTGCGTTGCTCAATCTCAATAATTTCGGGCTTGGCATTGGCCATAAAGCGCTCGTTACCAAGCTTTGCGTTAACAGATTTTAAAAAGCCCAACAGGTATTCCTTCTCTTTTACAAGCCTGGCGCACTCGGCAACCGGATCAAGATTTTGACTTAACGGAATAAAAAATTCATCGGTTGAAGCAATAAAATTAACTGCACCTGAAACTTTATCGGTAACCATAGCAAACTGGTTTATGTTACCCAATTTGGCTATAATAGCCGCGTACTGGCTGTAATTTATACCCGAGTTTGATTTACATGAAAGCTCCAGCGCCTCTTTAGGCGAAATTTCATTTTTATTGCGAATGTACCTGATTTGCGTAAGGACAATTTTTATGATCTCTACTTCCCCAAGTAGCTGTGTATTTATTTCCCCAATATTTGGCAATTGAGCAACAATGCAACAGTCTTTTTCGGCTCGTTCGCCAAATATTTCATCATGCCATAATTCTTCGGTGAGGAATGGCATAAAGGGGTGCAGCACTTTCAAAATATTTTCAAAATACTGAACAGTAGCGGCATAGGTAACTTTATCAATAGGTTGCTGGTAAGCGGGCTTAATCATCTCCAGGTACCAGGCGCAGAAATCGTCCCATACCAGCTTGTAGGTAGCCATTAACGCTTCTGACAAACGGTATTGCCCAAAGTTAT
Source organism: Mucilaginibacter sp. P4_D1 (assembly GCF_056401935.1). NCBI lineage: Bacteria > Pseudomonadati > Bacteroidota > Sphingobacteriia > Sphingobacteriales > Sphingobacteriaceae > Mucilaginibacter > Mucilaginibacter sp. P4_D1. The sequence continues at coordinate 12,293 of NZ_JBFUIJ010000070.1, read as the reverse complement.
CTTCAATCTCGCCCAGGGCCTGGTTAAAACGACTGCCAAACCACTCAATCGCTATCGCATTAGGGTTTTCAAGGCTATCATCAACTTCCCAGCCTTTTAAAAGCTTAAAGGCATTCCATATTTTGTTGGCAAAATTACGGCCCTGTTCGCAGTAGCTTACATCAAACATTAAATCGTTCCCTGCTGGTGAGCACAACAGCATACCCACACGCACGCCATCAGCGCCGTATTGCTCGATCAGATCAAGCGGATCGGGTGAGTTACCCAATGATTTGGACATTTTGCGGCCCAGCTTATCCCGTACAATACCCGTAAGGTAAACATTTCTAAAAGGCAGCTCTCCCCTAAACTCATGCCCGGCCATAATCATCCTGGCTACCCAAAAAAACAGGATCTCGGGTGCGGTTACCAGGTCGTTAGTTGGATAATAGTAGTTAATATCCGCATTATCAGGGTCTCTAAAACCATCAAAAACAGATATCGGCCACAACCACGATGAAAACCAGGTATCAACCACATCTTCTTCCTGCGTCAGGTCTTGAGTTGTGAGTGACGAGCTTTGAGTGATGAGTTTAGCTTCAATTAAAGCTTCATCAATATTTTTAGCAATAACATATTTACCGTTTGGCATATACCAGGCGGGAATTTGCTGCCCCCACCAAAGCTGCCGGCTAATACACCAATCCTTCACGTTTTCCATCCAGTGGCGGTAGGTGTTCGTGAATTTTTCTGGTATCAGTTTTATGTCGCCATTCAATACATAATCCAAAGCAGGCTTGGCCATCTCGTCCATTTTGCAAAACCACTGCATCGATAATTTTGGCTCAATAACGGCATCGGTACGTTCGCTGAAACCAATTTGCGATTTATAGTCTTCCACCTTAGCTAAAGCGCCGGCTTCCTCCAATAAAACGGCAATTTTTTTACGGGCGATAAAACGATCCTCACCTACCAAAATCTGCGCTTTCTCGTTCAGCGTACCGTCATCATTTAAAATATCAATAACAGGCAGGTTATGTTTTTGGCCGAGCTCATAGTCATTTAAGTCATGGGCCGGGGTAACCTTTAAACAACCGGTACCAAAATCCATGGTAACATACTCATCCAATATTACCGGAATCTCGCGGTTAATTAACGGAATAAATACCCGTTTGCCATGCAAATGAAAATAGCGTTCATCGTTGGGGTTAACACAGATTGCAGCATCGGCCATAATTGTTTCCGGGCGCGTGGTGGCAATGGTTAAGTAATCAGTATCAAGTATCAAGTCGTCAGACTTTTTTTCGTCTGTTTCATTGACTTGATACTTGATACTTGATACTTGATACTTAATATAGTATAGCTTTTGATTTACTTCTTTACGGATAACCTCCTCATCGCTTACCGCCGTTTTCCCTTGTGGGTCCCAGTTTACCATGCGTACGCCACGATATATCAGGCCTTTTTTGTACAGGTGGATAAAGGTATCTATTACCGCTTCAGACATTTCGGGGTCCATGGTAAATTTGGTACGGCCCCAATCGCATGATGCGCCTAATTTTTTAAGCTGATCGAGGATGATGCCACCATATTTTTCTTTCCACTCCCAGGCATAAGTTAAAAACTCAGGGCGGGTAAGGTCTTTTTTGCTAATGCCGCGCTCTTTAAGCATAGCCACAACTTTGGCCTCGGTAGCTATACTGGCATGATCGGTACCGGGTACCCAGCAGGCATTTTTGCCTTTCATACGGGCGCGGCGTACCAGCACATCCTGTATGGTATTGTTTAGCATATGCCCCATGTGCAAAACACCGGTAACATTTGGCGGCGGAATAACTATAGTATAAGGTTCGCGCTCATCGGGCACCGATTTAAAAAAATCGTGCTTTAACCAGTAACTGTACCATTTATCTTCGGTTTCTTTAGGCAAATATGTTTTAGCAATATTCATAACGCGCAAAAATACGATAGTTAGGGGTTCATAGCAAATAGGTTTTTTGGGGGGTCGGGGAGCGAGGTTCGGGTTGCGGGGTTCGGTGTTGGAGGTTTGGCGCTGCGCGGTTTGAGGGCCAGGCTATCGAAACAAAGTTTAGATAACCGATGCGTGTAACCGGCAACAGATTCAAGCTATAATTTGTCCACATTTTAACAGGCAACCCGAACCACGCAACAGATTCAAGCTATAATTTATCCACATTTTAACCGGCAACAGGCAACCCGAACCACGCAACAGATTCAAGCTAATTTGTCCACATTTTAACCGGCAACAGGCAACCCGAACCGGGCAACAGAAACACCTCACAATATTTTTACAATTAAAAAGTTATTATACTACGCAAACATTATTAGTCATGAAATCACTGCATATACACCGTTTTTGGCTCGATGTTTTAAAAAGGTCAAAACTGGGCTTTGTTATAAACTGGTTTAACCGTTAAACGGTCCGGGCCATCGTTCTGTACATCTTTGCTGTAATTTACTACCTTTAATTTTCAAATAATAGCTATGAAATTAAAGTTCTGGTGTTTCATGTACATGGGTATTTTGTCACTTTCGGTAAATGCACAAACAGCTCATAAAACAAAATCCCAAAAACAAAAACACCAGGCTACCGCACCAACAAAATTCATCGATCCGGCCAATATGGATATATCCGTTAAGCCCGGCGACGATTTTTTTGAGTATGCCAACGGCAACTGGATTAAAAACAACCCCATACCGGCCAAAGAAAACCGTTGGGGCAGCTTTGCCATACTACGGCAGCAAAACACCCAAAAGCTTTTGGCCTTATTGGACCAAGTGAGCCGCCAATCTATAACCGAACCTAAAGGCAGCATTAAACAACGCGTTGGCGACCTTTACGCCAGCGGTATGGATAGCCTCACTATCGAAAAGCTGGGTTATTCGCCAATAAAGCCCGAACTGGAGCACATCGACAAAGTCAAAAATCTTGATGACCTTATTAACGAACTAGCTTTTGATCGTGTTAATGGCATATTCGCCCAGATATTCCGGCTGGAGGTTGACCAGGACGATAAAAATATATCAAAGTATATTGTTCGCATCAGCCAGGGAGGCACTACACTACCTGATCGGGATTTCTATTTAAAAAACGATAAGCGATCAAAAAATGCCCAGGACGCTTTAAAAACATTCGCAGCAACGTTGTTCACCTTAACTGGCAGCACAACCAGTGAAGCTGAAAAGAATGCGGCAATAGTTTATAACATTGAAGCTGCTTTGGCAAAAGCGCAGCTTAGCCGTGTGGCCATGCGCGACCCGCATGTTATCTACAATAAATTCCGGTTGGCCGATTTTACTAAAGTTACCCCACATTTAAACTGGACCACACTATTGCCAAAGCTAAATGCCCCTGGCCAGGACAGCATATTAGTTAGTCAGCCGGCATTTTTCAAAGCCGCCGATTCGTTATTGGCGGCCACACCTGTTGAAAACTGGAAAATATATTTTAAATGGAATATATTAAGAGCCGCTTCAGTAAGCTTAAGTTCGCGTTTTGTACAGGCAAGCTTTGCTTATAACAGCGCCTTAACCGGCGAAAAAGAACAAGCACCACGAAACGAGCGGATGAGCTATGTTGTTGATGCAACACTTGGCGAATTATTGGGACAACTGTTTGTAGAAAAATATTTCACCCCGGCTGCCAGGCAGCACATGATAGCGCTTGTAAACAACCTGAAAACAGCCATGGGCGACCGAATTAAACACCTGGATTGGATGAGCCCTGAAACAAAGGAACATGCGTTAAAAAAACTGTACGCCTTTACAGTAAAAATAGGGTATCCTGATAAATGGGAAAAATACAGTGGGGTAGTTATAAACCGTGATAACTATGTAGCCAACTTGCGCAGCGTATCCAAATGGCGCTACAATTTCATTGTTAGCCACCTGGGCAAACCTATTGATAAAACCAGTTGGGGAATGACGCCGCAAACCGCGAACGCTTACTACTCTGAAACCAACAACGAAATTGTTTGCCCGGCAGGTATGCTGCAATTCCCTTTTTTTGATTTAAGGGCCGATGATGCCATAAACTATGGTGCGATAGGAGCAATAATGGGCCACGAAATAACGCACGGGTTTGACGATAAGGGCCGCCAATATGACGCCGACGGCGCACTGCGCGATTGGTGGAAAAAAAGCGATGCCGAGAAGTTTAAAGCGCTTACCAACCGGCTGGTAGTGCAATACAATAAACTTACTATATTGGATACCCTGCGTATAAATGGCAAACTCACCCTTGGCGAAAACCTTGCTGATTTAGGAGGCTTAAACATTGCCTATGAGGCTTTCCTGAAAACAAAACAAGGCCAATCGACCGATACGATAGACGGTTTTACACCCAAACAGCGTTTCTTCCTGTCATGGGCACAGGTATGGCGCAGTTTGCAACGCCCCGAAGCAGCAGCCAAGCGCATCCTTTCAGATCCGCACTCGCCCGATAAGCACCGCGTTAACGCCACCTTAACCAACATTAGTGCCTGGTACCAGCCCTTTAACATTAAGCCGGGGGATAAAATGTACAAAAAACCAGATGACAGGACGGAGATTTGGTAACTTTTTTAGTAGCAAGTAGCAAGCATCAAGATAGGGCCCCTGCGGAGAACACCTCCTTAATAAATATTTTTTCAAGCTTTAAAGGCTAAATCATAAAACTATTTTATACCTTGATCACCTAATAAATAACTTTTTTACCTTAAACCTGATTACAATATGGGACTCGGCGCACCTGAAATCATTTTAATTATTATTGCATCGCTCATCTGGCTTATTCCTGCAATTTGGGGGTACAACGCGGGTTCAGCAAGAACCATCGGGTCAGTTGGCGGGTTGTTATTAGGTTTGTTTTTTAGCATATTAGGTGTAATTATAGTTTATTGCACCAGGCGAATAGATGAAAAACCATTTTATGGCTTCCCCAATCAATCGCCAGCCGATGAATTGCAAAAGTATAAGCAGTTGTTAGATAGCGGCGCAATCACAGAAAACGAATATAATGTTCAAAAGGGCAGAATTTTAAATTCAAACTGAAAAGCTTTCGGGCAAAGTGGCCTCCCAAACTTTACAGCCTCCAAACATTTCAACCTTAAAACATCCCTGCCAAACAGTTATCTTTGCGGCTGTTATGATTATCCAGCAGTTCTACGACAAAGGTTTGGCGCATGCATCGTACGCCGTTATCCGCACAGGTAAAATGATCCTTATTGATCCGGCACGCGATCCTTTGCCATATTATTCCCTTGCAGCCCAGCACAATGCCGATATCGTTGGCGTTATTGAAACCCATCCGCATGCCGATTTTGTAAGTTCTCACCTGGAAATTCACCAGGTTACCGATGCCGTTATTTATTGCAGTAAGCTTACCGGCGCCACCTATCCCCATGAAACTTTTGACGATGGCGATGTTATCCAGCTGAATGATGTAAAGCTGAAAGCCATAAATACCCCCGGCCACTCACCCGATTCTATTTGTATTTTACTGGTAGACGAAGAGGGTAAAGAAACAGCCGTTTTTACCGGCGACACCCTTTTTGTAGGTGATGTTGGCCGCCCCGACCTGCGCGAAAGTGTGGGCAACATTACAGCTAAAAAAGAGGAACTGGCCAAACAAATGTACCTGAGCACCCGCCATAAGCTAATGACGCTACCCAAAAACGTTATTGTTTACCCGGCACATGGCCCCGGATCATTATGCGGCAAAAACATGAGCACCGAACTGCAAAGTACCATCGGCCGCGAAATACAGGAAAACTACGCCCTGCAACTGATGGACGAGGCAACCTTCATCAAAACCCTTACGGCCGACCAGCCTTTTGTACCAAAATACTTTGGTTATGATGTGGAGTTAAATAAAACCGGCGCCGCTAAATTTCAGCAAAGTATTGATAACATCGTAAAATTCGAGGCCGATATTCAATTACAGGAAAAAATCGCGGTTATAGATAGCCGGCCTAAAACACTTTTCAAAGCCGGCCACATTCCAGGCGCTATCAACCTGCAGGATGGCGATAAGTTTGAAACCTGGTTAGGCTCCATACTGCAGCCCGACGAAAAATTTTACCTGGTTGCAGAAGATGACGCTACTGCCGATTTACTGGTAAAAAAAGCTGCCAAAATAGGTTACGAAACCAACATCATGGCTATACAGCTATCGCCCCAAAATACAAGCGATAACCTCCTCAACCTGGATATTGAAGATTTTAAGGCCAGGCCCGAAAATTACACCATCATAGATGTCAGGAATACCAACGAAGTAAACGACGGCAAAATATTTAAACAGGCCATCAGCATTCCCCTTCCCGAACTGCGGGAGCGAATTAACGAGATACCTGTAGATAAACCCATTGTTGTGCACTGCGCAGCGGGTTACCGCTCGGCTGCCGCAACAAGTATTGTAGCAGGGGCCATAAGCGAAGTTCCTGTTTATGACCTTGGCGAAGTTGTGACAGCGTTTAACCCCACCCAATCCACTCCGCTGGTAAGCGGAAGGGCTTTGGATCATGCAGGAAAAGTCTCTCCTACAGGTGGAGATTTAGAGGGGGCCGAATGAACCATCAACTCTCAATAGTTACCACCGCCGATGGTTCGAAAACCATTTACAATGCCCAGGTAGGCGAGCTATACCACTCGCGCAACGGGGCGCTGCAGGAGAGTCTGCACGTGTTCATAAACGCGGGGCTTAACTATTTTCTTGATCAAAATGATACAACACGGGTAAGTATATTAGAAGTTGGCTTTGGTACAGGGCTCAATTTTTTATTGAGCGCAGATGCTTGCACAACTAAGCAAATCGATCTTAACTACACCGGTATTGAAGCATACCCGCTTACAGCACAAATGATGAGCCAGACCGGTTATGATGATTATACCCCTGCCGAATTGTGGGAGTCGTACTTAACAAATTACCGCGCGGCTTTAACCGGTTCTGTAAACATTAACGATAATTGCCGGCTACAAATAGCCAACTGCAAATTATTGGATTTTCCATCCGGCCGGCAATATGATATCATTTATTTCGACGCTTTTGCAGCATCCCACCAGCCCGAAATGTGGGAACAGCAAGCCATTGGCCATGTTGCCGGTTTTGTAAAGCCCGGCGGTGTATTTGTTACCTATGCCATAACCGGCAACCTTAAACGGATGCTTAAAGCGCTTGGTTTTAGCATACAAAAGGTACCGGGCGCCGCAGGCAAACGCGAAATGCTGCGGGCAATAAAACTCCGTTAAGTCAATAGTACTAAGTCGTAAGTCCAAAGTTGATTTTTTTGACTTGGAACTTAAGACTTTGGGTTAAAGACTATCCGTCAATTTATCGATGACACGACACCATCAGCTTACATAAACCGGAACCCTACATTAAATTTAAGGGTAAAACCGTTATTGGCCGGTAGCTCGCGGTAAGCAGCAAATTGGCCCTGGGTGTTGGCGCTCCGGGTAGCATATATAATAGGCCCGCCGCAAAGGGTAAAAGCAAAACGCGAATTTGTTGGTGCATAATTAATAGATGGGCCAACCATTAAACGCGCACCGCCTTCGGCCTCATCGGTTTCCCAAAAGCCTTCTAAGTCCTGCCCTACCGCTTCAAAGCCACCAAAAAACTGGCCGGTAATATGCCTGTGTACACCAACGCTTGTAACAATATCAAGGCCATCGCGGTTGGTAGCAAAGGCTTTTTCTAAGCGAACGTTGGCCCCTATCTTCCACCGCGTAACGTCGTAGGCGGCGGTTATCCTGCTAAATGCCACGTTATCGTTATTAAACTCATGCCTGAAACCCAGGCCTGCCCCTATACGGAAACCCATAGGCTGGTTACCGCCTATAAAATCGCGCAGCAACTCGGCCTGTTCCAAAGTATGTACGCTGCCATTGTTGCTAAAACCGGTACCTAAAGTGGCCAAAAAGGTAAATTTTGCCCCTAAATAGCCTTTTGCAGATATATTTTGGTCAACCCCGTCAAAACCCAGCGGTGTAACGGTATGCTCGCCGTAACCGCCCGAGTAATTCACGCTCCAGTTTCGCCCCGATGGGTTTAAGGTGTTAATGGTATATAAAAATGGCTGCGGCTGTTCAAGCGTACTGTTTTGCGGCGAGGTTTGCATCAATTGCTGTGCCTGGCAGCATTCAATTATCAGCATTAAAAAAAACACAGAAAGGTAGATTTTCTTGATCATGGTTTTACAGTTATGAGTTGGCCAATAAAGTTAATTAATATTACCTTTAAATTAATACCGGGATAAGTTTGCATTAAAGATGTTATCATACCTTTGCAAAAAATACCGCACCATACTATGCCTTTAAAAGCCCCTGAAACTGCACCTACCTCAACCATCGCCTTTCAACGCCTGCTTATTATAATGGACGACCTGCGGGCCAACTGCCCCTGGGACAAAAAGCAAACGCTTGAAAGCCTCAGGCACCTCACTATCGAAGAAACCTACGAGCTAAGCGATGCCATTTTGGGCGATGATAAGCAGGAAATTAAAAAAGAGCTGGGCGACATTATGCTGCACCTGGTTTTTTACTCAAAAATAGCTTCAGAAACCAATGATTTTAACATCACCGATGTATTAAACGGGGTTTGCGATAAACTCATAAACCGTCATCCGCATATTTATGGCGATGTGGAAGTACAAAATGAGGAAGACGTAAAACGTAACTGGGAGCAAATTAAGCTGAAAGAGGGTAATAAGTCGGTTTTGGGCGGTGTACCTTCCTCCCTGCCGGCATTGGTAAAAGCATCGCGCATACAGGAAAAAGCCAGGGGTGTGGGTTTTGACTGGGAAGAGAAAAACCAGGTATGGGCCAAGGTAGAAGAAGAACTGCAGGAATTTAAAAATGAGTTTAACGCCGAAGACGAAACCACCATTGATCATGAAAAGGCCGAGGGTGAATTTGGCGACTTGTTATTCTCGCTTATTAATTATGCCCGCTTTATTAATATTAACCCAGAGAACGCGCTTGAAAAAACAAACCAGAAATTTATAAAACGTTTTCAATACCTGGAGTTAAAAGCCAAAGAACATGGCAAGCAGCTACAGGATATGAGCCTTGCCGAAATGGACATTTTTTGGAACGAAGCAAAAAAACTATAAAATTTCGCATCCGGCTGTAGCGTTTATATGCTTATATTCGTAATGACAACAAATAACAAAAATATGAAGCGTAATTTATTTTACTTACTCCCGCTGTTGTTAACCTTACTTGCAGCCTGCGCCAAAAACTCAGGAACATCAGTTGTAGTATCTGCACCGGTAGGAACTTTTAACGGCCAGTTTAGGCTCCTGACTAAAAATTCGACCGGTAAATATGATACCTTGAAAGATTCGATAATCTTGAAAATGACCAATGCATATCATTTTGCGGTAACAGCCGATACCACTGTAAAACATGCAGGCAGCCACGGCACTTTTGCTTTTGATGGTTACTACATCCAGTTTAACGATAGCACTTTTAAATCGGGCGTGCCACGTACCAAAAATCATTTGGTAGGCGTTTACCAATATATTTACGATGGCACCAACTTTAAAATGTTACGTGCAAGCTCATCTACCAGCCCAGATACTATAGGCCGTTATGACCTTGTAAAAACTGCAAACTAATTATTATTGTTTTTAACTGAAACGCCGTCGCCCATATTTTGGTGGCGGCTTTTTTGGTAAGTCGGGGTAACCCGGTTTAATAATTAGCTACTACTATTGATGCCTGTATATGGGGTTAATAGAAGCTTAAAGCAGAATGCACAAAGCTTAAAGCTAACACATTGATTTTCTATCGCTAAAAGCAATATATGATGAAATTAATTAATAGATTCTATATAACAGGAAAATCTTTTTTATTTGTATCAATAGGGTTGTTTATTGCGTAAGTACATAAAAAACAACACAATATTTAAGCGGAATTAAACACACTTAATGCATCCACCCAAAGGCATTACTGAAGAAGAAATTATCAGCCAATGCAAAAAAGGCAGCCTTAAATACCAGGAAATGCTGTATAAGCAGTTTTATGGCTACGCCATGGGTATAAGCCTGCGTTACAGCCTTAACCGCGATGACGCTTTGGAGGCTGTAAATGATGCTTTTATTAAAGTATTTAATGCCGTGCATAATTACAATACAGACAAACCCTTTAAAGCCTGGCTACGTACAATTGTAGTGAACACCGCTATCGACCGTCGGCGCAAGGATCTGAAATTCCAGTTAAATGTTGAGTTGGATAATGCCGCGCCCATAAGCAGTAATATGGGTACGGTTGATAATTTAAATGCACAAGACATATTAAAGATGATGAATGAGCTGCCTGCCATACAGCTTACCATTTTTAACATGTATGAAATAGATGGTTATAATCATGATGAAATTGGCAATATGTTAGCTATCCCGGCAAGCTCATCGCGCGTTTATTTGAGCAGAGCTAAAGAACGATTAAGAAAAATATTAAGGCAAGAAGCACAAAACCATGGATGATCAGTTGGATAACGACTTAAAGAACCGCATCAGGGAGGTGTTTGATAATTACGAAGACACCACCGCCGACGAGGGCTGGCTGCTCCTCAGGGAAAAATTCCCCGAGGAGGAGAAAAAGCGGCCTATGGTTTGGCTGTGGTGGGCAAGCACAGCAGCCGGCCTGCTGCTATTTTTAGCCATTGGCGTATGGATGCTAAACAACAAACAAAAAGCAAACAGTACTAATACCGCTGTTATAAAACCGGTTAAGCAAAATACCCGGCATCAACAAGCCGTACAAATTGATAGCGTTAGCCGCATAGTGGCTAACACGGGCCCAGGTAATAGTAATTCTGCTGATACTACAATATCAGCCCAAAACAATATTGCCCAAAATCAGAACAATCCACGTAAAAAGCCGGCAATAAACAACCCGGCTGTAAATGCTGCTGCTGTTGGCCAAAACAATGTGGCCGTTTTCACACCATCAACCAAAGCACCTATAAACGCTCCTGCGGTTAAACAGCCACAGGTTAACCCAAATAACAGGACAAACAGCACGGTTAACCAACTTGCTGCCCAACAGCCTGCTGCTGGCAATAAACAACCCGTTATTGTAGCCACACCAGGCACTAAAGCAGATAGTATTAAAACCGTTGTTACTAATGCAGGCAAGCAGCAATATGCAGCAAATCCGGTTGTTGCACCAGCTACCAAAACTACTACCACTAACGTAACACCCAATGCGGTAAACCAGCAGCCTACGCAGGCCAAGCCATCATCGGCCAATGCCATGGCTACAATGCTTGCTGCCGATAATTTGCAAACACCAAAGGCAAAAGACAAAGCTGCCGATGATAAAAAGGTAAAGTTTGGCATTTACGCAGCCACCTTTTTTAACTATGCCAAAGGGAGCGCCAACCAGGTAAATGCCGGGGCTGGTTTTACATCCGATATCAGGCTTAGCAAAAACCTTAAACTTTCTACAGGGGTTGCCTTAGCGCAAAACACACTTAAATACAACAGCAGCGTACCGCCAAACCCAAGCGCAGCCAATGCGGTAACATTTGCTGCTGCAGCACAGGATAACAAGCTGGTACCGGCTTCTTCGTTCCCGGTATTTAAAAATTATAATGCCAGTTTGGTAGGCCTTGATGTACCTATCAATTTAAAATACGAGTTTAACCCCGAAAAAACAGATGCTTATTTCTCGGCTGGTTTAAGTTCGGGTACGTTTATTAATGAGGCTTATACCACCAGTTATGGCATCCCACATAATTCGTTGCTAGGCGGCGCAACCCAGCAAACATCCGAAGAAACAAACCGCCAAAGTTTCAATGGTTTCTATTTTGCCAGAACGCTGAATTTATCGGTGGGCGTAGGCACAGCCTTAGGCAAAAACCGCTTAATTATTGAGCCATTTTTAAAATATCCGCTGCAGGGAATGGGCGCACAGCAGATAAAATTTGGCGCAGGCGGCTTAAATTTGAAGTTTAATTTTGCGGGAAAACGATAGAAAGGTAATTATTCCGGATAAAATATTGGTCTATTTTTTGTATATTTGAATATACCCCGGCAGGGCGGCTATCAAACACAGATAGCCGCCCTCATTTGTTAAAAAAGGAAAACAAGATATAATTGCCAAAAATAGTTGGTAGAATCTTTGTAATCGACTGTAATAAAGGAATATACATCAAGCAAATTGAAATCGGTTTCAATTTGCTTTTTTTGTTATATGAAATCGTCAAAAAAAGGCGTGTTTGACCTGTAAGAGCACGGATGTAATAAAGTGGGGCAAGCAGAATAAAAAACAGCGATATAAGTGTAAATCATGTGGGCAATTGATTG
>NZ_JBFUIJ010000069.1:0-22397 GCF_056401935.1 Mucilaginibacter sp. P4_D1 | reverse complement strand
GTCATATGTCTTAAACTTCTTACAATAATGATTGGAATTGTGCGCAAGGGTTAACTGTTCGACTTTAGCGCCCGGGATATAAGAAAGTAGCTGATTGAAGATCGGCTGTCCGGTAAAAAATGTACTTTTGGGCATAAGTTCAAACTTTGGGTGTGGTAATTCAAAGTTAAACTTTACAGGGGCTATTTGCCCCTGTTTTTTTCTTTAATATGTTTACCGGACAACAGTGAGTTAAGAATCAGGAATCAAGACAAAATAAGCCTGAGGAAGATCAATCGGCTAAATTTTAGAGCCAGTTCCCTCACTGCCAACTTGCCCTATGGCAACAAATAACCCCTTACGTTGCTGCCTATTTCATTTTAACCGGGATATGATTTAAATTTGCTGCACAAAATTGAAAACGATATGTCATCAGTAGAAACTACTTTTGTTAAATACAAGGTAAAAGACCTTTCACTGGCCGAATGGGGCCGCAAGGAGATTGAACTGGCCGAGGCCGAAATGCCGGGCCTGATGGCTTTGCGCCAGGAGTATGGCCCCAGCCAGCCTTTAAAAGGCGCCCGTATTGCCGGCTGCCTGCACATGACCATCCAAACCGCCGTTTTAATTGAAACTTTAATTGAGCTTGGCGCCGAAGTTACCTGGTCGTCATGTAATATATTCTCAACCCAGGATCATGCCGCCGCTGCTATTGCTGCTGCCGGTACTTCTGTTTACGCCTGGAAAGGTATGAACGGCGAAGAGTTTGACTGGTGTATTGAGCAAACCCTGTGGTTTGGCGAAGACCGCAAACCATTAAACATGATATTGGACGATGGCGGCGATTTAACAAACATGGTTTTAGATCGTTTCCCTGAACTGATTGCTGATATCAAAGGTTTATCTGAAGAAACCACTACAGGTGTTCACCGTTTATACGAGCGTATGAAAGCCGGTACATTACCAATGCCTGCAATTAACGTTAATGACTCGGTTACCAAATCGAAATTTGATAACAAATATGGCTGCCGCGAATCATTAGTTGACGCCATCCGCCGTGCAACTGATGTAATGATGGCCAGTAAAGTAGCTGTTGTTTGCGGTTATGGCGACGTAGGTAAAGGTTCGGCAGATTCATTGCGTAACTCGGGTGTACGTGTTATTGTTACCGAAATTGACCCTATCTGCGCATTACAGGCAGCCATGGAAGGTTTCGAGGTTAAAAAATTGGGTACTGCTATTAAAGAGGCTGATATTGTTGTTACCGCCACAGGTAACAAAAACATCGTTCGCGAAGAGCACTTCCGCGCGTTGAAAGATAAAGCTATTGTTTGTAACATTGGTCACTTTGATAATGAGATTGACATGGCCTGGTTAAACGGCGCTTATGGCAACACCAAAATCGAAATTAAACCACAGGTTGATAAATATACCATTGATGGCAGCGATGTTATCGTTTTAGCAGAAGGTCGTTTGGTAAACTTAGGTTGCGCAACAGGCCACCCAAGCTTTGTAATGAGTAACTCGTTCACCAACCAAACTTTGGCTCAATTAGAGCTTTGGACCAACGGTGCTGCTTACAAAAACGAAGTTTACACTTTACCCAAACACCTTGACGAAAAAGTTGCCCGCTTACACCTTGCCAAAATTGGTGTTGAGCTGGAAGTTTTAGACCAGGACCAGGCCGATTACATTGGCGTAACAGTTGATGGTCCGTTTAAACCGGAATACTACCGCTACTAAGTCAAAATTAAAAATTCAAAAGTCAAAATTGAAAAGGCATGGTTTTAGGACTGTGCCTTTTTTGCGTTTCGACGAGCCTTGCCGGATTTATTCCCAGCGTGCGGTGGAAAATTGTTGTTGCTCTTGGTCATTTTCATTATTTTCGGTCATACATCTAAATCACCCATGAATATTCATCCTAACGCTATAGAGTTACTCAATAATTTTATCAAACAATCTAAATTTGATGGCGATCCTGATACCATTTTTATCGGACTTGCCGACCCAGAACTAAAACCACAATTTAACGTTTTGATAAACCAGGTAGCTGCTGATTTTATAACCACGGTTAACAGTAGCCCTACTGAAATCAAATTTTACAACAACATAGCAGCTGGCATCGCCAGGTTTGATGCTGAAATTGGATATATGGATACTGAAGATCATGAAATGGTATGCACCTACTTTGAAGATATCATGGACTGTGTAAATCTTGAAAGCTCCAATGGTTTACTGAATACATGGCTTTACGGCTTCAACCCAGCGGAGTAAAGAGGGTTTTTCGGGTGAAAAGTTAAATGCGAAAGCTGTAAGATGTTTGCATTGATATAAAAGGCATGGTTTTAGGACTGTGCCTTTTTTGTTTGAGCGCGGCACCTGCTAACGATCTTATTTTGCCTTCGTCACGCCACCTGTATATTAAATTTCCATCCTGAAACTTATATGCTAATTTTGATGACATAACGCCAACACTCATCAATCTGATATCATGCAATTCAAAAAAATCCAAATCAATTTAATTTTTCTCGTCGTTGCTTTTTGGTCAACGGCCGCATTAGCAACCGAAATAAAAATCGGCAATCCCAAAATGACCATGGTGCTCAATTATAGCGACAAGGCAAGTATCACCTCGCTGGTGGTTAATGGGCAAAAAGTAATAAGCAGTGCCGATGGTGTATTTACATCGGTGAATATAAATGGCATAACGTATTCATCCCTGCATTTAAAAAAAACGCCGGTATTGGTAAAAACCGGCAATGTTTGCAAGCTGACCAACATCAGTTATGGCGATAAAAGCTTTACCATAACCGAAAACTGGATTTTTACCATTAACGACAAAGTCATCAGGTGGACAATTGAACGAAGTTCAAACAAGCCATTACAGGTAAATGAATCTGCCGCGCCTGTATTTAATTTTGATAATATAAATATATGGGAAGGCGCCTACCAGGGCTACGGCGGGCTGGCCTGGTTTTACCTTTTTAACGAAAAACTGTGTACCTACGGCGTACACACCCGTTCATCTGATTTTTGGAACAGTAAAACCGGCAACGGTTTAAATATTACCGCGGCTGCTCCGGGCAAAAACGTGGCCATGAAATATAGCCGTACTGCCGATGACAAACTGGCCTACACCATAAGTGTAAGCAATAAGCAAATGGAGTTAAAGCAGGATAGCGATACTCAAAGGCGCAGGTTTTTAAGAGGACGCACCGATGTTTGGGCGCCATTTAGCCTTGCGGCTGGGGCAAGTAGCCAAAGCATTACCCTTAGCTATTTTAATTTTGACGAAAAGTATGGCCGGGGTAAATTTAATGGTGTTGATGGCGCCAAAGTTGGGGCGGTACTGAATACCATTGCCCGCATAGGGGTAATTGATTCGCTGCATTTTGGCGGCAACAGCTGGGCTACGCCGTATGGCCCCATTTGCCTGCACGAGCAATATATAGCGCAGCTTGGCCTGGCTATAAACGATGAGAAGTATTTAAAGGGCGATGAAACCTGCCTTGACTATTACCGCGATCACGCCATAAAACCCGATGGCAGGGTATTTTCGCGCTGGGCTTATAACAATGAGGATGCCGGCCCCAACCAGTTTAACAGCGACGGCTTTTACGAGGCCCAATGGGGCACCCTTATGGACTCGAACCCGGACCTGGTGACCAACATTGCCGAGCTGTATGATATGACGGGCGATAAAACCTGGGTTAAGGGGCACCAGCTATCCTGCGAAAAGGTTTTAGACTGGATACTGAAACGCGACGATAACAACAACGGGCTGGTTGAAATGATGAACGACAACCGTGCTCAAAAACGTAGCAGCGATTGGATTGATATTGTTTGGGCATCGTACGAAAACGCTTTTGTAAACGCCAAGCTTTACCACGCGCTGGTAAAATGGGCCGATATTGAGCAACAACTACATAACCAAGCCAAAGCAACTTACTATAAAAACTTTGCAGCTAAACTAAAAGAAAGCTTTAACAAGCCTACTACCGAAGGTGGTTTTTGGGACCAGGAAAAAGGCTGTTATGCTTATTGGATTGATAAGGATAAAAGTGTGCATGGCCGCAACATGGTAACGCCTGTAAATTTTATGGCCATTGCCTATGATATTTGCGATAACGATGCCCGCAAGCAAACCATACTGGATAATATTGAAACACAAATGCAGCAGGAAAAGCTTTTCTTTTGGCCGTTATGTATGACAACATACCTGCCGGGTGAGGCTAAGGATTCACAATATCCTTTCCCAAGTTATGAAAATGGCGACTTGTTTTTATCTTGGGGCTCCATAGCCGTAAAAGCTTATGCCGAATATAAACCAGCCCTTGCCCTTAAATATGTGCGCAACGTGCTGGAACAATATGGTAAAGATGGGTTGGCCTTTCAGCGTTATGGCAGGATAAAGCAAGATGGCCTTGGCGACGATATCCTGTCGGGTAACAGCCTGGCCATAGTGGGCTTGTACCAGGCCATTTATGGTATCAATCCTTTGTACAATCGTTTTTACCTCAATCCGCATATCACGCCCGAACTTGCCGGCACCGTTTTGAATTACAAGTTCAGGGATAAAAAGCTAACCATAAACCTCGACAATGATAACTATGCCGTTGCCGACGGAAAATTTAAGGTAACCGCCAAGCGAAGCTTCGGTTTTAATAGTACCAGCACCCAGTTATCATACTTTAATGGCGGCAGCCCGGCTGTTGCTTTGAATGCAGCTTCGGCAGGTAATTTAAGCATCGATATAAAAAACTGGGATGGCGATAAAATGGAATGGCATCAGCAGGCAGCCAAACCAGTTACCTATGTTTTACATCAATTAAACCCGAATACCGGTTATAAACTTGAAGTTAACGGGAAACAGGCCGAGGTTTTAAAAAGTGATGTAAACGGTGAATTAAAGATAGCCTATAAATCCGCCGCGGCTAATGAAGATATGATGCTTAGTAAGGTGAATTAATAAGACATCTTTAACGCAAAAAAAGCAGCGGAATTCCCCCCGCTGCTTTTTTCATTTATATCGCTTATTGTTATTTAACAGGGATAATATCTATAATAACAGTTCGGTTGTAAAACCGCTCTTCAACTAAATTATTTTCAAAAGGTGCGTTGCCCGCATCTTCGCCAAATCCTATGGTTTCGAATTTTACATTGGTTTTGCCGGCTTTAGTTAAGGCCTGCTCCAATGTGTGTTGCACATCCAGTGCGCGGGCTTTGGATAATTTCATGTTATGGTCTTCTTCGCCTATGTTATCGGTATGGCCATGGATAATAACTGTTGATCCATCAGCAATTGAAGCCGATACAACATCGGTTAAAAACTTATCATATGATACAATAGCGTTCGATCTGTCAAAATCATACAGGATGCTATAGCGTAAGCCTTTGGTTGGTGTTTCGTCCTGGCGTATCAAATGCACAGTGCTTTCTTTCCTTACAGGTATACCGGCGCGGGTTTCGCCCGTCATTACAATCTTGTAGTCTCCCGAAGGGTTGCTGCCTAAAATAGTTGTACCCGGAATGCTGGCCTGGTCATCAATAAATGGTCCGAAATGCTGAACGGCACCTTTATCATCGGTAACATCTACCGACCATGATTTAAGCAACTGTTTGGCACTATCGATATTTAAAATTACCTGGCTATCAAGCGGGTTGGCTTGTGTGGCGTTTATCTGAACAGGCTTCATCATATCGCCGCCTACCTCGGTCAATAATTCGGGCGAAGTGCTGGTAATGTCTACACGGCGATCGCCAGCGCGCAACAATACCAATTCTTTAGTGCCGCCTGGTTGTTCTGACGGAATAAGCGGCCTGTTACGGCCGGCAATGGTTATTCTTGATGCATCAACAGCATATTGGGTAACCAGGTATTGTTTAACAGCTTGAGCCAGTTCTTTACCATCTGCAGGGCCTTGGGCCGATGCACCGGTTAGCATAATTACAGCGCCTGGGTTTGATCTTAGTCGATCGCCCAAAATATTCAGGATGTTGTGGTAAACATTCAGCTGCCTTGCCGATCGGCCGGCCATGTTATCGGCCTGCTCGTTTTGCAGTTGCTGTTCCTTGAAAGTAATTGCCTGGTCTGTTGAAAGTGTAATATACCTGGCCGGTATCTGGGCTGATCCTTCATCAAAAAATACCGAATTACGCAAAGGCAGTGTTTCGCTCACCTGGCGTTTTAAAGGTACTGCTGTTGGTGCAGTTACTGTAAAAACAAATTCATGCATAGGTGCGGGTACGCTTGTTGTTGCTTTAGGGGCAATTTTTGAAGCTTTACCAAATTTAAGCGCTATACCGGCGCGTAACGTGGTAACCGACCAGCTTTCGATACTGCGCGGCTCCTGCCCAAAATAAGGATGAAAAGAAACGAATGGCGAGATGCTTACCTTGGTAGTGCTGCTTGCGGGCGAAACCATAATATCGTAACCGGCACCAACCTGGCCCGAGATGAGGGTTTTGTGCATTGCGCTTAACTGGCCATTTGTATTAGGTTGCCTAAGCTGGGTATACTCAAAATCTTTACTGATATTAAAGGCAACCCTTGGGCCGGCAAAAAAGTACAAGCCGGTTGAAGGCACCGTTAAACGCAGGCTTGGTTCAACAGCAATATAGCTGGTGTTGGTTTCTAAAGTAGCCGGGCAATTACAGGGGGCCACTACATCTTTAAATTTACCGCCGCGGCCATCATAAGCTACGTTAAGCATAACACCCAACACACTTGCCGGGCGGTATTCCATCAAAATAGACCCATAAGGGCGTACATCATGGCCCTTATGAAAAGCAGTAGGCGCTATTAATGAATTGTTTAGCCGCTGGGTGGTGCCATCGTAAAAGTTAAAATTGGCAGCGCCGGATACACCAAACCACCAGGTTGGTACAGTAGTGGTTTGTGCTTTAACCGTTATGCCGGCCATAACAACCAAACAGCAGATGATGGTTGTTTTAATTGTTTTATTGATTGGTAACATGAGATGTTTCTTTAAATATTTTGTTGATAGATAGTATTCAATCCCTAAAAAGGGATTGAATACTGTTGATACTGATGTTAGCTTATTGTGGTACGTTAACAGTGGTATTTACCATAGTAACCGAAGCTACCAGGGATATAGCCCTGCCATTTAATACCGTTTGTACCGCGTTGCCGGCTGTTGAGAAGGTGATGCCTGCACTGGATATGATAGTACCCGTCATGATACCGCCACCCGCGCCGTTAATTACAGCCGAGCTGCCTACATACCAGTAAACGTTTTTAGCGAGGCCGCCATTTTTCATGATAACACTCCTGGCACCAGCCGGACCTGCTGTACCTACGGTAAGGCCCGCAGCTGTCTGGAATATCCATACTGCGTTCGGATCGCCTTTGGCATCCAGTGTTAGGTCGCCATTGGTTACTTTGAAGGTACCGCTTGCGGCTTTATATACGCCGGGCGCTAAAGTTAAACCACCTAATTCGCCTGCGCCGGGGTCTATACCACCTGGTTTCGAGGCCGGGGATATACTATTGTAGGCAATGGTGGCGTCAAGCAATCCCTGTGTGGCAACTGCAAATGATGTGGCTGTTCCTGGTGCTGGTGGCGCTGTAAATATGCCGCCTTTTACGTTACCCTTATTTAACGGTGTTTCGGTATAAATATCGGCTGTCAGGCCATCATGGAAACCGGTAACCAGGGTTGATGCGGCGGTTGTGCCTATGGCTCCGTTATTGATTACCGTGTTTAAGCCCTGGTTGGTTACGCCTGCATTGCCGCCGAAAGCGCCAAATTTTGCAGCGTCGCCCAAAAGTGGAGGTATAATGATTACGTTGAGCGTAAAGTTGGCCGTTACGTGTTTGTTAGCACTCATAACAACGGTTAGCGGGTTATTGGTGCCTGTTGCATCGCCGCTCCACGAGGTAAAGGTATAGCCGGGGTTTGCCGTTGCCGTTGCATTTGCAGATGAACCTGCTGTGTATGCGCCTGACCCGGTTGTTGAGCCGCCTGCTGCCGGGCTTGATGTCAATACCAGTGCAAATTGCGATGCAGGTATGGCTTTAAAGTTGGCTACTAATTTCCGGTTGGCTGCAAGCACAAACTGGTAACTTGAACTTGTAGAGGCTACGTTGCCATTATCAGTCCAGTTTACAAAGGTAAAGCCGTTATTAGGATCGGCAGTTACGGTTACCGTGGTGCCGGCGTTGTATGCACCAGATCCGCTGGTTGTACCGCCAATAGCCGGGCTAGAGGTAAGCACTACCGCAAATTGCGATGCCGGTATCAATTTAAAGTTGGCCACCAAAGCCTTGTTCCCCGCCATGGTAAACTGGTAGCTGGAACTGGTTGAAACAATAACACCATTATCCGTCCAGTTGGTAAATATGTAACCTGTATTGGGTGTTGCACTAACGGTTACGGCAGATGCCTGTGCAAAGGTGCCTTCACCATCGGTAACACCGCCAAGGGTAGGGGTTGCTGTTAGCGTAACCTGCGGAATGGTGGTAAACGTCCAGGTGTAATCGCTCACCATTGCGGTACGCAAAGTGTCGGTTACTGCTGCCTTTATAGTGCCCGTATAAATAGCAAAAGGCAGCAGGGGCTGGGTTGGCGTAAAAGTAAATACGGTGCCATTGGTGGCGTTTGTTATAGTACCTGCAATAACAGTAGCGCCCTGTTGTATTATAAATGTTTTGTTGGTAATTGTTGAGGGTGCCATGCTGGTGTTAAAAGTTACCGATATTGCTTTGCTTAAAACAATGTCAACAGCTTTATCAGTTGGGTCGGTTGAAACCACAACCGGGCAGTCGCCCTTGATTTCGCCCTTATAATTATCTTTTTTACACCCTGGGGTTAAAATAGTAAGGAGTAAAAGCAGCGACAAGATTGCGCCGAAAGTTTTGGAATAACCGCTGCGCTGAGGCATGCAGATGACTTCCACTGGCATAGTAAATAGTTTTTTCATGAATATATTATTGAAAGATAAATTGTAAAGTCCCGGGGTCCTATTGGGTCAGATTGCAGGATGGTACAAACTTATGGCAACTTTGCAGCAGGCATGTTATATAACTTTTTGAATAAGTTATATAATTCACACATTAGCAAAGCTGCTTTGGTTTTGAAAATCAAAATGTTTAAACTGCGATGGCGTTAGGCCGGTAACTTTTTTAAACTGGGCAGATAGGTGCGCTACACTGCTATAATGGAGTTTCCACGAAATTTCGGTAAGGCTTAACTCGTCCTGCCATATCAACTGTTTTACCAGTTGAATTTTATTCATGATGATAAACTGTTCGATAGTGATGCCCTGTACTTCCGAGAATGTATTGGCCAGGTAAGTGTAATCACGGTTAAGCTTGGTACTCAGGTAATCGGAGAAATTGGTTTTTAACGGAATTTCTGAATGAAAAATCAAATCGGTAACTACCTGCTTTATTTTTTCAACCAGGATGTTTTTTTTGTTATCCATTAATACCAGGCCGTATTTTAATAAAGCGATGCCCGCTTGTTGAATTTGAGCCGTTACCACATCCCCTGTAACAATTACTCGTCCCTGGTCAACAGAAGTACATTTTAGCCCTGCCCTTCGCAATTCGAATTCGACGATAATTTTGCAGCGGCTGCTCACCATGTTTTTTATAAAGAGATTCATTGTGCCTCTGTATTACAAAACAAGTGCCCCCATAAGTTTTTTACCGTTTAAACGCTGTTTTAATAAAACCATCGCTAAATATTTTAAATAGATAGTGCCCGCCGGATACGAAAAAGGCACTAATACCAGCGTCGAACAATGGTGATTAAATTTGATAGTGGGCGCGATTGGTAAAACCGGAGGTTGTAATTTTATGGCAATAATGAGTACAATACAGGATTTTTTTAGTTGTTTAACGAAAAATTGGGCTTTTTTACACTTGCAGGTGGTGCACAGAAAAACTGTATTTGTACGTCCACTAAAACCATATAGTATCAATCGGCATCAGGTTTTAATCAAAACTCATCGCGATATCTTTAAATGTTTATAACGGCAATTTTACTGGGGTATTGGTTTGCCACATGGCAGTTTGAATTACAGATTGATTACCGTCAAATAATCGTGGCGCTCCCGAAAATAAAATCAACAAAATAATTGTGTTTTTGACACTTTTAAATTAATATTGACATCGGATTCACAGGGCGTGCAAATTGTCCCTGTCTGATACTAAACACCATTATAACCTGTATATTTTTAAAGAAAAGACTTATTACGTATGAACACCCTGAAATGCACGCGGCTTTTTTTAATTGTATTTTTAACAATACTTGGACATGTGTCGGGTGTTGTTGCTCAGTCAGCCGGCAACCAGCCGGCTAAAAAGGCCGCTAAAGCCGATGCGTATTCGGCGTATTTGTTTACCTACTTTACGGGCGGCAAAAAAGGCGAAGCTATCCGCTTTGCCTTAAGTACCGATGGTTATCATTACCGGGCCCTTAACAACAACCTGCCTGTTTTAAGTTCGGCGGTAATAAGTACAACCGGGGGAGTGCGCGATCCGCATATCCTGAGAGGGGCCGACGGGAAAACATTTTATATGGTGGCTACGGATATGAATACCGAACAGTACGGATGGGGCCCGGATACGGCTATGGTACTGATGCAATCGACCGATTTAATTAACTGGACATCGCACACGGTTGTTGTGCCGCAGGTATTTAAGGAGTTTGAAGGTGTGAACCGGGTGTGGGCCCCCCAAACTATTTACGACCCTAAGCTGAACAAGTACATGATATATTGGTCGATGCGCTTTGGCAACGGGCCCGACAAAATTTATTACGCCTATGCCAACAAAGATTTTTCGGGATTGGAAACCTTGCCCAAACAACTATTTTTCAAACCCGACAACGGAGCCTGTATCGATGGGGATATTGTTTATAAAGACGGTAAATATCACCTGTTTTTTAAAACAGAAGGTTCGGGGGCAGGAATTAAAATTGCCGTATCGGATAAACTGACCGAAGGTTATGTGTTGATAGATAAATATATACAGCAAACCAAATCGCCGGTAGAAGGCGCCGGTACTTTTAAGCTGAATAATAGCAATACCTATATACTGATGTATGACAGGTATACCGAAGGTAAATACCAGTTTACCCGCACTACCGACCTGGAACATTTTACTGCTATTGATAACGAGGTAACCATGAATTTTCACCCACGACACGGTACGGTTATGCCCATAACAGCGCGGGAAGCTGCCCGCTTAACCGCCAAATGGGCAAGCACAGATGATGTGATGCTGTCGCCCCGTTCGGGCCAGGTGAAAAAGATTAACATTGTGCTAGATTCTGCCACTCACACCCTTACGCTGCCGGTATTGCCCGGCACCGGTTTAAAGGCATTTAATCCGGCGTTCAACGCATTGCCCGGCATTGCAGTAATACCCACTGCGGCGCAAAACTTTACCAAAGGCCCGGTAAAATATAGAGTGACCATCAATGGAAAAAAACCTGAAACGTATAGCGTACAAGTACAGGAAAACCACAACCCCGTAATTGAAGGTTACTATGCCGACCCGGAGATATTGTATGCCGAAAAAACGGGCAAGTTTTATTTGTACCCAACCAGCGATGGTTTTGACGGCTGGAGCGGCAACTATTTTAAAGCCTTTTCATCGGCTAACCTGGTTAACTGGAAAGATGAGGGTGTGATACTTGATTTACCCAAAGATGTAAGCTGGGCAAAACGGAATGCCTGGGCGCCCTGCATTATCGAAAAAAAGATAAACGGCGGCTATAAATATTTCTACTATTTTGCTGCCGCGCAAAAAATTGGCGTAGCTGTGGCAAATGACCCGGCTGGTCCGTTTGTTGATTCGGGTAAACCACTCCTTGATAGTTTGCCCGCAGGTGTAAAAGGCGGCCAGCAAATAGATGCCGATGTTTTTACCGACCCGCAAACAGGCAAAAGTTATTTGTACTGGGGCAACGGTTACATGGCCTGCGCCGAGTTGAATGACGATATGATCTCATTAAAAACCGGTACCACAAAAATATTAACACCCGACAAGCATTATAACGAAGGTACTTATGTAGCTTACCGGAAAGGCATCTATTATTTTATGTGGTCGCAAAATGATACGCGTAGCCCCGATTACACCGTGCATTATGGAACATCCAATTCGCCCCTTGGGCCAATAACGGTGCCGGCAAACAATGTGGTAATTGCCAAAAATGCTAAAGAAGGCATTTACGGAACCGGGCATAATTCGGTTATACAGATCCCCGGCCGCGATGAATGGTATATTGTATACCACCGTTTTAATTATCCCAAAGGTATTACCATGGGCGATGCCGCCGGTTACAACCGCGAAGTTTGTATAGACAAGCTGGAGTTCAATAATGATGGCAGTATAAAGGAGGTAATCCCTACTCATAAAGGTATAAAGCCTGTTGTAATGGACAAGTAGATGCGCTTCTGTTGGTGTGAGGTTATTGCAGATCTGTGACTTTTTTTCCTGGGCAGAAATAAATACATTTAATTATGATTTACAAGGCTTTAAAGCATCGATTCCGAGCGGAAACCATTACACTATTGTTTTTAATATCACCATTGTTTCTGCACGCTCAAAACAATGGTGATATTAAACCTTTAACTGCTGATAATGTAAAAATCACTTCTAAAATTCTTAACGAAGATCGTAAGGTTTATATCTATGTTCCGCCTGCGGATTCTACAAATCCTGCAAAACGTTACCCGGTATTGTATTTAATGGATGGCGAGAGCCATTTTAGTATGATAGCCGAACTTTGCAGGTACCTTAGCCGCTGGGACGTAAATGTGATTCCCGAAATGATTGTTGTGGGCATACCCAATACCAACCGAACAAGGGACCTTACACCAACACATAGTATTATCGATTATTATGGAAAACCTGATACCAGTTTTACATCGTGGCTGAAACCAAGCGGAGGTAACAACAAGTTTCTGCAATTTATCGGGGATGAATTGATGCCTTATGTCGATTTACATTACAAAACCCAGCCTTTTAAAATATTGGCGGGGCACTCCTTTGGAGGAATCGCGGCTATCAATTGTTTACTGAACAAGCCGGATATGTTTAATGCCTTTGTTGCTGTAAGCCCTTCTTTTTGGTGGGACCGGGAGTATTTATTAAAACTGGCAGATGAAAAGCTGAAAAAGGGATCAACTTATAATAAAATTCTTTTTTACAGTGATGCCAGTGAGGGTGTTGCGGATAAAAGCACATTTCATATCAACCTGCTAAAATTTGATTCGCTTATCGTAAGAAATCAAATTAAAGGTTTAAGCCATAAATATGTCTATTATCCAGACGATATACATATGACAGAACCAGTAAAGGCTTATTATGATGCGTTGCGTTTTATATACCTGGAATGGAATCTGCCCCCGCTTGATCCTAAAATGGTTAATTCCGCCGTCATTATGAAACATTACCATGAGCTGTCATTACGATATGGCTACACTATTTTACCAAATGAGGTAAATATTAATGATTGGGCCTCTTATTTAATGAAGAATGGCGAAACATTAGATAACGCTATAAGCCTGTTTGAAATGAACACCGTCAATTTTCCTTCTTCCTATAAGGCATTTGGCAGTCTGGGAGATGCTTATGCAAAAAAAGGACAGAAACAAAAAGCGACTGCCTGTTATAAAAAAGCAATTGAGCTAAACCCAGCCGCTACGAATATCGAAGACAAACTGAAAAGCCTGTAGCGGAACTATAACGCCGCTTTTAAACCATTTGAATATAGGGGGCATTCTGGCCCGAGTTATGGGTGTACGCTGTGCTTTAAGGGCAATTCCACATGTGTAGTTATCTCTTATGCATGCACATGTATTTTACACAGTATTGCGCGCTTTTGGTACAACCAGCAAATGGAATATTAATTTTACGTAGCTAAATTTCAGCATATTTAGCTACGTAAGATTAATTAGAAGTGGGAAGGTTTGAGTCATCTACGCCTTCCCATAATTAGTGGCCAATCATAAGCGGAACCTTTTGCTACAAAGCTTATTGCCTCAAATCTGGCGGCTACCTGTTTTCAAGCCAGCTTAAAAAGCCGCTTGTTTTTTCTTTGCCTATCAGCAGCTTATCCGGGCTGGGTATTACAAGTTTCACAAAAAGTTTCCTCGAAAAATAGTGCTCTACCTCTTTAACTGCGGTAAAGTTGATGAGGTATTGTCTGTTGAGCCTGAAAAATTGTTTAGCCGAAAGTAACTCCTGCACCTGGTCTAACGATTGGGTGATGGCGTACTCCTGCTGCTGAAACGTCATGATGGTTGGCGTATCATTACGGATATAAATAAAGGCTATCTGTTCGGTTTGTATGGTGCTGTATTTATTGTTTTTAAAAACCAGGAAACTCTTTTTCCCCTCATCAATACCAATCCTTTTTAATAGTATATCCAGATTGGGCTGGGCATGCTGCTGAAAAAAGTTTTTTAAATTATCAACCTTTTCAAACGCTTCCTGCAGCTCGTCTTTTGAAAAGGGTTTTAATAAATAATCAATACCATTTGCCTTTATGGCATCCATGGCATATTCGCCGTAGGCGGTGCAAAAAACAACAGGGCAGTTTATTTTAACCGATTTAAATATCTCAAAGCACAGGCCATCAGATAATTGGATATCCATAAAGATAAGATCGGGCTGTGCTGTTTGGGTAAGATAATCTATTGCGCTTTCAATACTTTGCAATTTTGCCACGATATTGGCCGCAGGCCTTAGTTTTAAAATAAGATCGGCAAGTGATTTTGCCGCTTTAAGCTCGTCTTCAATGATGATAATATTCATGAGATGACCGGAAGTTTGATAGTGAATAAAGTTTCGCTGGCTTCAATACTAATGGTTTTATTAAGCAGGTGAATATAACGCTGGTTGATGTTTTCGAGCCCCATGCCCGTCGAGGCTTCGGGTGTTCTTTTAAGCTGAACCTCGTTTTCAACAGCAATATAGCTATCTGCTGAATACAGGCGGATTTGCAGGGGGCGTGTTACCGATACTACATTGTGCTTTATACAGTTTTCTACCAGGAGCTGCAAGGTAAAAGGAGGGATAAGTGATTGATAGTAATCGGGATTGATATTAACCGAAAGATGGATGCCATCTTCAAACCGGGCTTTTAATAAAAACACGTAAGCATCAAGTATTTCCAGTTCATCGGCAAGTTTTATTAGGTCGAGCTTGCGGCTTTCGAGGGTAAAGCGGTAAAAATTCGAAAGCTTCAAAATAAAATCTACCGAATGCTCATCGTTGCTCTCCACCATATATTTTAACGTATTCAAACTGTTAAATAAAAAGTGTGGGTTTACCTGCTGCTTAAGTAATTCATATTGTGCACCCAGGTTGTCTGATTTGGTACGCTCCAGTTCGATACCCACCTGCTGGTTTTGATAGCTTTGGTAGGCCATGTTTAAAAACATATAAAACATAATGTTCACCAGGATACCCCTTACCTCGAACATGAGCATTACCGGGCCAAAATTGAGTCGCGAGAGTAAAAACTGTTGTATACAAGCTAAAATAAACATTACCGCTATCCCCCAAAACAAGCCTTTAACCAAACGCAGTACCGAAAACCCGTTGGCAACATCGCGCGAGGTGTATGCCGGCAGCGTAACAATATTATAATACCATATAAAAACCGCAAACAGAAAAGTTACCGTTGAATCTACAAGCGCCTCGTAAGGGTTAAAATGATGCTCGGCAATTTTAGGAACCGAAGTAAGCACGCCCAGGAAAAACGAGCTTAACCAGATTATTTTGTTAGATATTTTAAATGTTGTTTTATTCATGTTGGCAAACTAAATGTAGCACTTTAACATATACAGCTCTTTTATGAAGCGATATGCTATACTCCCTGTAAGCAAGCGCATCATCCCGCTAAGGTAAAATATAATGCACATTGATGCCGCATGCAAAATAGCCCAAATAGCCAATATTGTACGCGGCATAGGCATTTTGCCACCCCGCGCAGGCATGCAAAAGCAATGCCTTTATTGCACCTGCTGTCGTCCTTTTCAGCGCTTTGTAAAGCCTTGCTGCTAACAAAGGTTTTGATGGCTTGGACCGTAAATCCATCGGCTGGCTGGTTCGGCGTTCTATTTAACCAACTCGCCCGGAATTATGCCTAATCCGGCTGGTTTTAACTAAAGGGCGGCGCGGTTTGAGGATAGGTTTGCATAAAAAATAACAAGTATCATGAAATCATTAAAAGTTTTAGCACTAATTATGGGCTTTATCATCAGTGCCCTGTCGGTTTACGCCCTGATGGGTGGCGGCAAAATACCCGCAAAAAAAGATATAGCAAAAGCAGGCGGAAAAGGTTTTGTTGTATTGGAGTTATTTACCTCCGAAGGTTGCTCAAGCTGCCCGCCGGCCGATGAGTTACTGGTGAAAATACAACAGGAAACACAGGGTAAAGCGGTTTATCTGCTGGTCTATCACGTTGACTATTGGAACCGTCTGGGCTGGAAAGATATTTTCAGCAACGCTGGTTTTTCGGCCAGGCAACGGCAATATGGGCAATGGCTTGGCGGTACACAAATTTATACGCCACAGGTTATCGTAAACGGCAAAGCCGAACATGTAGGGTCGGATGAGGCTGCACTTAATAGTGCCATTGCCGATGGACTGGCAACCAACCCGGCGGCCACAGTTATACTCCGGGCGC
This sequence comes from Mucilaginibacter sp. P4_D1, assembly GCF_056401935.1. Classification (NCBI taxonomy): domain Bacteria; kingdom Pseudomonadati; phylum Bacteroidota; class Sphingobacteriia; order Sphingobacteriales; family Sphingobacteriaceae; genus Mucilaginibacter; species Mucilaginibacter sp. P4_D1. The sequence continues at coordinate 5,745 of NZ_JBFUIJ010000069.1, read as the reverse complement.
AACAGGACGGCAGTAAACTGAAACTGCAATACCAAACTACAGGGGCGCCTGATGGCAGCAATATATTGGTTGCCCTTGTACAAAAGAACGCCCAAAATAAGGTAGAACGTGGCGAAAATGCAGGCCGCGTACTATCGCACATTCAAATAGTACGCAAAATACAAACAGAGCAGCTAAGCAACAACGGCGCAGGCAGCACCACTATTGACTTGCCTGAAAATTTTAGCGCGCAAAGCTGGGAAGTGCTATGCCTGGTGCAAAATCAAAACAGCGGCGAAATTTTAGCGGCCTCAAAAGCCGACCTCAAATAAGCATCATGAACAAGCCCGGCAAATACAAACAAAACAGGCTGATTGCGGGGTTGGTGTCGCTGCTGTCTTTATCATTATTGGCAGGTGCTCCTTTTGAACGGAATCCGCAGGATTGTCAAATGGTGAGCATCACTATAAAAAAGAAAAAGGATACCAGCCAGCCGCAGCCGGCTTAAAGGGCATCAGGCCATAAATTCATAAGCGAACAATTTCATCAAATCAAACAACAATATCATGAACAATTTAAGCACATCAAAAACATCAAAAATTATTTATTGGGTAGGGGTTGTACTGTTGTCACTGCTTTTTTAGCAAGCGGCTATTTCGAGATTACCAAAAATCCGCTCACTTATACCAAAACATTAAAAATGGGTTATCCCCCATATTTTATTACCCTGTTAGGGATCTCGAAAATTCTTGGCATAACCGTGCTCCTTGTACCCCATAAGTTACGGGGGCTTAAAGACTGGGTTTTCGCAGGCCTTGTTTTCGATGTCATCTTTGCGTTTGCATCGGGGTACGCCATCAGTAACAACGCCGATCTTATTAAATCAGCGACAGCCTTTGTGGTTATCATTATTACTTACATACAGTTCCGCAAGCTTAATTCACATAAAACGCAGCTAATCGTAGCCGGAAACTGAGACCATCCCGGCTTTTAAAATGACTAACTCAAAGCCAAATCTGTCCACCTCCCTGTTTAATGGTCGTTAAAAAATCAAAGTGGGGGTACTTTTGACTCAACAAAAAAACAATTTTAAAAATAAAACAATGGAAAATAATCAAGCAAGCGGTTCAGCAACAACCACCGCAGCAGTATCTCAAAACGTATTATACACCGGTAAAACCCATACCACAGGTGGCCGCGATGGAGGCTCGTCAAGGAGCGCCGATGGTAATCTCAATATTAAACTGTCTATCCCGGGCAGCGAAGCAATTGGTACCAATCCTGAGCAGTTGTTTGCTGCAGGCTGGTCGGCTTGTTTTATCGGCGCCATGAAAATTGCTGCCGGCCAAATGAAAGTCAGAATCCCCGCCGATGTAGCTGTTGATGCCGAAGTTGACTTATGTAACACCGATGGCGCGTACTTTTTACAGGCCCGCCTTAACGTAAGCCTGCCAGGTTTATCAACAGAAGTTGCCCGGGCACTGGTAGATGCCGCACACCAAACATGCCCGTACTCTAAACTTACCAGGGGCAATATCAACGTGCAAATTAACTTAATCTAATAACACCGTTTCACTGCCTGGGTCGCCGTTAAACGCGGGCCCGGGCAGCGAAAGGATAACAATTAATAATATGTCGCAAAATCTCAAATTTGATCGCCGCCGCTTTTTAAGTGCTGCCGCTATTTCGCTTGCTGCCGGCCCGCTTGCTATGCTTGGTTCTGCAAATGCAAAAGCCAGCCCTGCGCATGCGACCAATAAAGCTAAACAGGCCGGTGCCTCATTTGGCACAATAAAACAAATTGACGCAGGACTATTAAACGTTGGATATGCCGAAGCTGGCCCGGCCAATGGCCCTGTGGTGATTTTGCTGCATGGCTGGCCTTATGATATCCATAGTTTTGCAGATGTTGCCCCGCTGCTGGCAGCAAAAGGTTACCGGGTTATTGTACCGCACCTGCGCGGCCATGGTACAACGCGCTTCCTGTCGGCTACAACATTCCGTAACGGGCAACAGGCGGCCGTGGCTTTGGATATTATTGCTTTAATGGATGCACTGCATATTAGTAAGGCGATATTTGGCGGGTACGATTGGGGAGCACGCACTGCAGGCATCATTGCTGCCCTTTGGCCCAACCGCTGCAAGGCCATTGTATCGGTAAATGGGTACCTCATTAATAACCTTGAACGTAACAAGTTGCCATTGCCGCCAAAAGCCGAATGGGGATGGTGGTATCAGTATTATTTTGCTACCGAACGCGGCCACGCCGGTTACCAGGCCAACAGGCACGATTTTAACAAACTCATCTGGAAAAACGTTTCGCCTAAGTGGGACTTTGATGATGCCACTTTTGAGCGCACAGCCGTATCTTTCAGCAACCCCGACTATGTGAACATTGTAATACATAACTACCGCTGGCGTTTAAGCCTTGCCGATGGCGAGGCGCGATATAATGATATTGAAAAGCTGCTTGCCCAAAGCCCGGTTATTACCGTACCCGCCATTACATTGGATGGCGACTCTGACGGTGTTGCCCCTGCCACTGATGGTGCCTCATATGCCAAAAAATTCTCGGGGAAACATACGCATCGCATTATCAAAGGCGCGGGCCATAATCTGCCCCAGGAGGCCCCGCAGGCTTTTGCAGATGCCATTGTTGAGGTTGATGGTTATTGAGGCTGACTTGACTTTTAACTTAATATCATGGCGTACGCCCCGATAAAATGGGGGCGCCAGGCTATCCGTTCATACTACACAGGCATTAGGCGCGAGGCCGGTATCCGTTTCTATCCTTTACGCGAGCTGCGGGTATGCAAAAACACCGGATGAAATTAAACATCCGGGTGTTGCACATGCATTACTTTGCATGGCGTTTACCTATCAGCGGGCCACAAGTCTGGACCTTGCGGCAGCAACAACGCTTGCGGTAGCTGGAGGCCAGCTTGCGATTTGAAATTGGCTTTGCATAGCGTATACCTATCAGCGAGGCACACGCGACACGCGTGCGCCAGCTTGGAGGGAAATGGCTGCAAAGATTGCTGACGTTTTAGGTGTTTCGCTTGATTACCTGGTAGGCAAAACGGATGTAGAACTTGATCAATCCATCCTGGACAAAGTCGTTTCTAATAAAAAACTCCCTGATGAGGATAAAAGCCACATCATGTATTCTATTGACGGCCTTATTCAACATGCCAAAACAAGATTGGCTTATAAATAACAAAGCCCGGCATCACGGCCAGGCTCTGTTTATTTTACAACATTACTTTTTCTAATCCAACTGTAGCTATAAACTACATGCATAGCCGTTCGAAGTCAGAGACATTCGAACAGCGTTAGACTACGGACAACTGAGAGGATAATCTGGATTACCAATCTTGCCAGCTTGAATCTTTATTATCTCGCCACAGACCTTGACCGACTATCAAATTTAAAATTGGCTTTAACGTACCGTCAATTCCTAAGATTGTTCCTAATGGTACTATCCTTATATCCTCTTTTTCTACATCTGGCCCCGGCCCTGAAAACATTTCCCATACATGGTCTTCCCATTTAGCCACTTCGGTTATTGTTTTGCCTTTTAAAGCATTAAGATCAGTTATTACATAAGAATTTTTAGGCGCATCAATATTCCAATCCATATATAGCCATTTCCAAACAGGGTCATTTGTAATCAATACATCTGACATTAGTGGTGTGTCCAATGTTCTTTCTATAGGAATAATTTGATAAGCCACAATTTCATCTACACTATAATAATCATAAACCCCTAACATCAATTTTTTACACCAAGATGAATCTACAGTAGCTAAATAAGAAACGTCGTTGTCAGATAATGAAAACTGAGAATTAACTGTAGATCCAGATTGTAGTTTTTGATATATATGTTCAAATATAAATTCATTCTCCTTTATAGATTTAAATCCTCCTGCAATAATCAATTCAAAACCGAACCTTTCGGATAATCCTATTGAATAAGAAAAATTTGGATTTTGCCCACCATTGACTAACGTAACATGATAGCCATTTTTTTCAATATTTTTTCTTATGAGGTCTAAAAATTCCGTATTTGTCATTATTCGTTAATTACTGTGTAAATATGTATGACAACCTATGCAAACAGGAACTGTTTTGGTGCCGCCATCTGCATGTCTATCTGGATAATGATGTGACCTTGTATCTTCTGCTTTTGTTTCATTACCACAATTAGCGCACTTATTGTCATTATCTTCTCTTTCTTTTGCTTTTTCTTTGCCTGAAGGAACTCTTTGTTTCGCTCTTTGTGAAGGAGGGACTGTTCCTTTGCCAGTTGGAGATTTTTCAAGTTTTCCTGCTGTACCTCTTTCTGTTGTATTAGATTCTGGGTTAGTTTTAGACTTATTAGAATCAGTTTTTGGGCTGCTATTAGGAGTCGAGGAAGTAGATGGCTCGCTACTGGCGCTCTGCGAAGAATATCTTGCTGAAGTTGCATGATGAACAACAACTGTCGTTACCACGGCAGCGGCAGCAAAATAAACCACGCCCGATTCTACAGCCCATATAGCAAGCGGTATCAAAAATACAAACTTCCCATCAGGATCAGTCGCGTTAATTGGATTATTCCAAGCATAGGCAAAAGGCGACTTATTAATTTGATCGGGATGATCCGCCAACGGATCCACACTCGTCCACCTCCCAATCACCGGATCATAGAACCTTGCGCCGTAATCGTAAAGTCCCGTTTCCTCCTGTAACTCCTTATGATTATAAAGGTACTGATTTTTTGGACTTGGCGTAGTACCTTGTAAACTTTGTATGGCATACCCAAAAGCATAATAATCGCTCCGTTGCGAGTTCAGCGGCGTCATCTGGGTAGCGTCTGATGCGTTCCAGGTTGTGGTAATCCTGGTATCACCCAAATGATCCTTTAAATCATACTCGTACTTGTATACGGATCCGCTTTTCCGCGCCCGGCCTTCTTCTGTCGAGATAAAATCAAGCACCGGGGTTGCGGTAGAATATTGATACTGGATGCCAGCGATGTATTCTGTAACAGTGGTTATGCCGCTATTCGTTGATAGTTTCCTGAGTTTTCGGCCTGTGGCATCATAAATATAGGCTATTGATATCCCTGATTTGGTTACCGTTTGCGGCAGATTCAGCATATTATACGCCTGCGTAAGCCCACGGTTCAGGTCGGTAAGCTGGCTGCCATTGCCGTCATAAGTGTACTCGCCCGCCTGGCTTACCGCATTGTTAAACCCTGCTGTGGTACCGGCATCATCAATCCTGTCAACCTTATTACCACTTACATAGATATAATTCAGGTTGTCTATCAATTGCGCTGCTGCTCCGTTTTTGTCATAACGTTTCAGCGTCTGGATATTGCCCATATTGTCATATACCAGGGTTTCACTGTAAAAACCGTCGTTTGCTGCCGAAGTGGTCGATATCGCATCCGTTAGCCTGTTCAGCTTATCGTAAGTATAGTTATAGGTGAGCGCAGGCAGGGTGGCCCCCGATAATGCCCCGGTCAGGGTCTTCACACTGCCGATGTTGCCATTATACTGAGGCGTTGCCGCATCGTCATACTTTAAATCCATGCCGAACTGGTCGTTCAGGTCGGTACTGGTCAGGGGGTCGTTGGTCAGGCTTCCATTATTGATATTGGTAAGCCAACCTCTGGCATTGTATCTATAGTTTACGTTTTGCAAAAAGCTGGTGCCGTTAATCGAGTGTAGTCCTTTTTGCTTCAGCTGCCCTATTTCATTATAAACGCTCTGCGAAACC
>NZ_JBFUIJ010000068.1:0-23827 GCF_056401935.1 Mucilaginibacter sp. P4_D1 | reverse complement strand
AAGCCCTTGGATTCCAGTTGTGGCTTCTCATATCCTAATGGAGCAAGGTTCTTTTCTTCCAGGTAAATGTTCAATTGCCCGCTCTCAGATGAGCGAACATCCATAAGTTCAAAATATTCTAAAAGACCTTCAGGTAAGATTAAACGGACAAGGGTTTCGTATGCTGCTGACAAGGGTATTCGTATTTGTTATTCCTGTCGCAAAACAAATACTTTTTTTATTCCCCCACAAGAATTCCGCTTGATCCATTTTCAGGATAGCATGTATCATACACAAAAAATCCCGGCCAAAAATGACCAGGATTTAAATATATTATTCAGCTTTGTGCCTTTGGCTTTCCGCTTTAAGCTAACTTTGCCAATTCTTCTGCCATAGCAGCGCCAATTTCGGCAGGCGATTCTACTACGCGGATACCGCACTCGGTCATAATTTTCATTTTGGCTGCAGCTGTATCGTCGGCACCGCCAACAATTGCACCAGCGTGACCCATCCTGCGGCCCGGAGGCGCGGTTTGGCCGGCAATAAAACCTACAACCGGTTTAGTGCCAAATTCTTTAATCCAACGGGCTGCATCAGCTTCCATACCACCACCAATTTCGCCAATCATGATAATCCCATGTGTATCCGGGTCATTCATCAGCAATTCAACAGCTTCTTTAGTTGGGGTGCCTATGATAGGGTCGCCACCAATACCTATGGCAGTAGTGATACCTAAACCGGCTTTAACCACCTGGTCAACAGCCTCGTAAGTTAACGTACCCGATTTTGAAACTACGCCTACATTACCTTTCTTGAAGATAAAGCCTGGCATAATACCAATTTTACTTTCATCGGCAGTAATAATACCCGGGCAGTTGGGGCCAATAAGGCGCGCATCCTTATCGGTCAAATATTCTTTTACCGCAATCATATCTTTTGTAGGGATACCTTCGGTAATACAAACAATAACTTTAATACCAGCCTCGGCAGCTTCCATAATGGCATCCGCGCCAAAGGCAGGAGGTACAAAAATGATAGATACATCGGCGCCGGTTTGGTCAACCGCGTCTTTAACTGTGTTAAAAACAGGCCTGTCCAGGTGGCTTTGGCCGCCCTTGCCAGGTGTAACACCACCAACAAGCTGGGTACCATAAGCAATCATTTGCTCGGCGTGGTAGCTGCCCTCTTTACCGGTGAAACCTTGTACAATAACTTTTGAATCTTTATTTACCAGAACACTCATTGGTTTTTTCGTTTAGTACGGCAAATCTAAAGTTTTTGGCCGAATGTCAAACCCCATTATAATTTAATAGGGGAATAATTTAGTATGATAACATAAAAGTGACGTTTTGATATTGGATGGCTTTAACAGCGGCGCCGGTTTACACTATTTTTTCGGGTGGCAGGTCAGGGTGCATCTGTGCCAATCGCGCCTGCTTAATCACACCCACTTTAGGTTATTTGTGCCCGTGATGCCCGGTTCCTGGCTATCCCGGCCATCCAGATCAACAGGCGTTTATCCTGTTGATGATACGATTGGATGTTTGCCCAAATCTCCAATATTGTACTTGCCAGTATTTCCTCTGCTGTTTGCCTGTCGCTGATATGGCAGCAAATGATTTTAAAAAGGGTGGCTGCATAGCTATCATATAAGGCGCCAACACTCGAAGGATCGCGTTTCTCCATAGCACCGATGAGTTCTTTTTCTGAAAGAGTTGTTTCCATCACAGTCAAAATCAGGCAAAGCGGTGTTGCAAAATGGCAATAACGTAAGGAGATAGTATCTCTATATCGTGATTAACATGTAACGGAATTTCCAGGTGATCGCCGGGATTAAGCGTAAATACTTTATCGCCAACGGTGCAGGCGCATTGTCCTTTCAATATAAAAAAGCTTTCGGATACCTCTTCATGTACCTCTTCGGGCACATTTAGTTTAGTTACTACCAGGGTTTGGGCAATATGTTCATCCTGGCGCAGCAGGTGTGCAAAAAAATCATCGAAGGGTTCGGCCGGCAAAAGGTGTTCAACTGCGCTAAGCCAGGCAGTATAACTGGAGTATTCGTCGGTCGCGGGCAAATTTTCTATATCGATGGCGTCGCCCGGGAAACCCAAAGCTGCCAATATGCTGTTCCTGAGCCTTGCCGGAGGTGTAATGGCCGCGCTTTCGGCAATTTTCTCAATCGTATCTTCAATTTTTTCCAGCTCCTCCCTAATCATGGGATGTTCCTGGCTTAAAGCTACAACCTCCCGGGCGCGTTCCTCGTCAAAAATATCAAAGCAATGCTGTTCAAGGTTACCACTGTTAATATAGTTGTTGATATCTATCATAATTTGGGTATCAGGGTATGCATGAGTTAAATTGACTGCGGTAAACCCCGGCCGGTAATCAGGTTCAGGCTAACGCGCAAATATAAATAAAGTATTATATACCAATTGCAGTATACTGGTTTAACCTACTCTTTATCAGTGTAAGCCACCATTCTCAGCAATTCAGGCGTATTATAAGCGGGGCTTTTAACCTTTCACCTATTGTGGTATTGTCAACGAATATACATTAATGTAGTCCTATCAATTAGCTGAAGCTATCAGTGAGGCCCTAAGCAGGATTGGGTTTGGCGGTAATTTTCTTCCAGATGGAAAACCCTCCGTAAACAAACATTAAACCAATAAACACATATACCCAAATGGAAATATTGCGGCCTGCAATGATGAGGTAAAGATAAGGCAGGCTAAAACTAAGCGACGCAAGCAACAGCGGAATAAGGATAGGCTTTTTGGCCCTGAAAGTTTTGAGCACCCAGCCAAGGAACGAAAAAAAACAGATCTTACTAACTAAATAAAGAATACCAATAAGTAAAGGGTCAACCTCGTGCTTCTCGCCCAAGGCAATAACCCAATCTTTAATAAGCGTGATATAATCCGTCATATATTGCAAGTTATACATTAACTGGTACACATTGTGTGTATTTGCCAATTAATATGTTCACCGGAATCCTTTAGGCGGCAAATCAAAAGTTCCCCCTTCAGGGGTTAGGGGGTTAAACTCCCCTTCGCTCTTGGCAATTACAATGGTAGCTACACCATTGCCAATCACATTGGTAATAGCCCGTGCTTCCGACATAAACCTATCTACCCCAATCAATATAGCCAGGCCCTCTACCGGGATAATTTTAATAGCCGCGAGCGTGCTGCTCAGCACAATAAACCCGCTACCGGTAACACCTGCTGCACCTTTGGATGTAATCATGAGGATGCCAATTATAGTTAACTGCTGCGCCAGCGACAAAGGCACATTAAAAACCTGCGCCAAAAATATCACACACATAGATAGGTAAATAGTGGTACCATCTAAATTAAAGGAATACCCGGTTGGGATAACCAGGCCCACCACAGATTTAGAGCAGCCAAACTTTTCCAGCTTTTCCATCATGGCAGGCAGTGCCGATTCGGAAGAAGACGTGCCTAACACAATCAGAATCTCTTCCTTAATATACTTAAGATATTGCCACAGGCTGAATTTATAAATGCGGCAGATAATATTGAGCACCACAAAAATAAACAGGAACATGGTAAGATAAACCGAGCCCATCAATATAGCCAGCGGCTGCAGGGTTTTTACACCGTACTTGCTAATGGTAAATGCCATCCCCCCGAAAGCGCCCAAAGGGGCAACCTTCATCACTATTTTCATGATATTGAAAAACACTTTGGATAGTTTATCAAACAAACTGATAACCGCTTGCCCCGTTTCGCCCATACGGCTCAGACCAACGCCAAACAGTATGGCAAAAAATAAAATCTGCAAAATATCGCCTTTAGCAAAGGCTTCAAATACGTTACCGGGCACTATATGGGCTATAAAATCGCCCCAGTGCATTTCAGATGCTGCTTTTTCATACACGGCAAGTTTACCTGTTGTATCGGTAATGGTATGATTTTGAAAACCGGCACCGGGTTTTATGATATTGGCAACCGTAACGCCTATAATCAGCGCAAACGAAGTTACTATTTCAAAATAAAGCAAAGCCTTCCCTCCTACCCGGCCAACCTTTTTCATATCGCTCATACCGGCAATACCCAGCACAATGGTAAAAAATATGATTGGCGCAATCAACATAGTGATCAGGCTGATAAAAGTTTTGCTGATTAACTCGGCTGTTGGAGCAAAGCCCTTAAAGTTTAGCCCTACCACTACGCCCAGGGCAATAGCTATAAGTACCTGGAAGGTGAGGTTTGAAATGAGGCGAAGCCCCCTGACCCCCTGAAGGGGGAACTTTTTGACTGGCATTAGTATCTGGCGTTTTATAGTTTAACAAGTATACGATTTTGGAATTGTAAAATGTCCCGACGGCTGGCCTGCGGTATTAGCGATAAGAACCATTTATGACAGCATATTTAGTTATTGCACGTTGCATACCGCCCCAGTTGTCTTTTTCAAAACGTCTGTTAGCAAAAACCCCCGTTTACCAATAAAGGCAAACGGGGGTTTTAGATTGGCAAGCTGATTTATAACACTTGCCCGGTTTTAATATTTATAGTATAAACTTTACCGTTAATGGTAAACTGTGCTTTATGATTGCCCTGGAAAGTGATGGTGCCACTGTAGTTCCAGGTTTTGCCTTCGTAAGTTCCTTTGGTAGTAAATGAAGCGTGGCCGTCGGTTATATCGGCGTCGGCAGCCCGGTCTATCATTAGGCCGGTTAGTTTAAAGTTGAATGATGCGGATATAGCTTTTGCTTTCCCGGCCTCAGTATAAGTACCATTTACATACGCATTCAAAGCACCATCTAACTGTAGTTTCAGGTTGCTAACTCCAGGGTTAAGGCTTTTTAAAACAAAATTTTTGCCATATTTTTCGGTGATATTGGCACCGCCGCCAACTAATACCAGGTTTAAACTATCGTTAACCGTTATGCTCGATGGTTTGCTGTTGGTACATAAAACTTCGTATTTGATTTTTTCCCAAAGGTCGAGTTTTGAAGTATCGCTATCACCCAGTTTTAGCGAAAAGGTAGTATCAATTTTGAAACCGCAGCCAAAATTGCCCGCAGATTCGATCCTTGCTTTGCCTTTAGATTTAAAGACGATATTTGATGGATAATCTAATCCGTCAGAAATACTGAAGCCGCCTTGGGTTCCGTATAAGGCTTCGCTAAGGTTTGAAGCAATCTCGGTACTTACTACCGTCGGATCGGCTGTGTTTGCTGTTGTACCGTCATCTTTTAACTTGCGGCAACCAAAACAGGTTAAAACAAGGCCTGCAACTGCTATCAAGGTAAGTTTGTAATTGTGTTTCATGTTTAAGTTTTTAAAAATATTGACCAAATTTAACTCTATTACGGCTAATTGTAAAATAAGTTGGGTTAATTTATTAACATATATTCATATCACTATCAACCCGTTAGCTAAATGACTTATAGATACCTCCAATATTTCCATCCGGGAAAAACACTTCGGGTTGCAAAATTTTACGATAGCCCCTATGTTGTTAATTACCATTACGAAAGTGAACGTCAATAAGTAACACATTACTGCCGTTTTTTGTATTGTTTTTATAGCAATCAACTAATCGCCAATAAACTACCATACTAATAGAGATTTTCTTAATTTCGCAACCTCATACGTATAACCAACAAAATGGACTATCAATTTAAAGATATAGAGCAAAAGTGGCAGCAGTTTTGGGCCCAGAACAATACGTTTAAAGCCGAAGATAAAAGCACCAAACCCAAGTATTATGTGCTGGATATGTTCCCCTACCCATCGGGTGCGGGGCTGCATGTGGGCCATCCGCTGGGGTATATTGCATCTGATATTTTTGCACGTTACAAGCGCCTTAAGGGTTTTAACGTATTGCACCCCATGGGTTACGATAGCTTTGGCTTACCGGCCGAGCAGTATGCCATACAAACCGGGCAGCACCCGGCGGTAACTACCGAAGATAATATTGCTACCTATCGCCGCCAGCTGGACCAGATTGGTTTCTCGTTCGACTGGAGCCGCGAAGTGCGCACCAGTTCGCCCGATTATTATAAGTGGACCCAGTGGATTTTTATGCAGCTGTTTAATAGCTGGTATAATAAGGATGCCGATAAAGCCGAAAGCATTGCTAAACTGGTTGAACATTTTGAGCAAAACGGATCGGCGGGTATTAATGCCGTATGCGATGAAGAAATATTGAGTTTTACTGCTGCAGACTGGAAAGCGATGAGCAACCAGGACCAGCAGGCCGAACTATTGAAATACCGCCTTACTTACCTGCGCGAAAGTACCGTAAACTGGTGCCCCGCCCTTGGTACCGTATTGGCCAACGACGAGGTAAAAGACGGCTTTAGCGAGCGCGGCGGCTACCCTGTTGAGCAAAAAAAGATGATGCAATGGAGCATGCGTATCACCGCCTATGCCGAAAGACTGTTGCAAGGCCTGGACACCATTGACTGGCCCGAGCCTTTGAAAGAAATGCAGCGCAACTGGATTGGCAAAAGCACCGGTGCATCGGTTCGTTTTCCAATAGCGGGTTCGGGTGGCGAGGTTCGAGGTTCGGGAAATTCCAAACCCGCAACTGGCAACCCGATCCACTCAACTCATATAGAGGTTTTCACCACCCGCGTGGATACCATCTTCGGTGTAACCTTTGTGGTGATAGCGCCCGAGCACGAGTTGGTGGCCAGTTTAACCACCCCGGAGCAAAAGGCAGATATTGATGCCTATATAGCGGTAACCAAAAAGAAATCGGAGCTTGACAGGATGGCGGATGCCAAAACTGTGTCGGGCGCCTTTACCGGCAGCTATGTTTTAAACCCGTTGAACGGCCAGCAAATCCCGATTTGGATTGCCGATTACGTGTTGGCAGGCTACGGAACAGGCGCGGTTATGGCCGTACCGTCCGGCGATCAGCGCGATTATTTATTTGCCAAACATTTTGATTTACCGATAGTACAGATTCTTGACACCCAAAAGATAGAAACCGAGGCCGACCCAACCAAGGAAGGCACCTATATCAACTCGGAATTCATGAACGGGTTGGATTATAAAGCGGGTACCGCTGCCGTTATTGCCAAACTGGAAGAGGTTGGCGCCGGCAAGGCCAAGATCAATTTCAGGATGCGCGATGCCATTTTTGGCCGCCAACGTTACTGGGGCGAACCCGTTCCCGTTTATTTTAAAGATGGTTTGCCTTATTTAATTGAGGAAAGTCACTTACCATTGCTATTGCCCGAAGTAGATAAATATTTGCCGACGGAAAGCGGTGAACCGCCTTTGGGTCGCGCTGAAGGATGGAGCTACAAGAGTCAAGAATCAAGAATCAAGAATCAAGACGAAGCCGGTTATGCTTACGAGCTTTCGACCATGCCCGGCTGGGCTGGATCTAGCTGGTACTGGTTCCGTTATATGGATGCGCACAATGATAAAGAGTTTGCATCGCCGGAAGCTATCGCTTATTGGAAGGATGTTGATTTATACATCGGCGGCAGCGAACACGCTACAGGCCACCTATTATATAGTCGTTTTTGGAATAAGTTTTTAAAGGATATCGGCAAAGTTGGAGAAGAAGAACCTTTTAAAAAATTGATTAACCAGGGGATGATTCAAGGCCGCAGTAATTTTGTTTATCGTTTGATAGACGAAGAAGGCCGCGGGACAAACACTTTTGTATCTCATGGTTTGATTAAAGAATATAAAACCTCGCCTTTACATGTTGATGTAAACATTGTAGAGAACGAAGTGATGAACATCAACAAGTTTAAACAATGGCGGCCTGAATTTGCAGATGCTGAATTCATTTTAGAAAACGGCAAATATATCTGCGGCGTAGAGGTTGAAAAAATGTCGAAACGTTACTACAACGTTGTTAACCCGGACGACATTGCCCAACGTTATGGTGCTGATACCCTACGCATGTACGAAATGTTCCTTGGTCCATTGGAGCAAAGCAAACCATGGAATACCAACGGCATTGAAGGTGTGTTTAAATTCCTGCGTAAATTCTGGCGGTTGTTCCATAACGATGCCTGGGAATTTAGCGTATCGGGTGCCGAGCCTTCAAAAGCAGAATTAAAATCATTACACAAGATCATCCGCAAGGTAGAGGAAGATATCGAGCGTTTTTCGTTCAACACTTCGGTATCCAGTTTCATGATAGCTGTAAATGAGCTAACCGATTTAAAATGTAATAACCGTGCGATATTGCAGGATATGGTGATCATCCTATCCTCGTACGCCCCACACATTTGCGAGGAGTTATGGACTTTACTGGGTAACCCGGCCGGTACTTTATCTTACGCGCCGTTCCCTAAGTTCAACAGCACTTATTTAATTGAGGATGATTTTGCTTACCCAATATCTATCAACGGTAAAATGAAGATGAACCTTAACATCCCGCTAAGCCTGGAAGTAAAAGAGATAGAAGAAACCGTATTGGCCAACGCAGATGTGCAAAAATACCTTGACGGCAAAGCCCCTAAAAAGGTGATTGTTGTTAAAGGCCGGATTGTGAATATGGTGGTGTAGGTTCCCTTTAGATGTGCAGATGTGCAAATTTCAGATGTGCAGATAACGGATTAAAATGGGAATAAAAAGAGAATGTCATCGCGGCTTGAGCTACGATGACATTCTCTTTTTTATGTCATCCTGAGTGGTAAAATTTCGCGAAATTCCGAAGGAGAAATGACATACTAAAGAGCGTTGTCATGCTGAGCCTGTCGAAGCATGGCGGGCAAAGGCCTCTCCGCGCGACCCTTCGACAGGCTCAGGGTGACAGGCCTACGCACCTCTAAAAGAAAACATATCATCGGTAGGCTCGAAGCAATCGCGAACTATGCATATCCAAATGAATAGTTCAAGATTGCCGCGCCACGCTGCAATGACATGCTTTTTTCAGCTTTCAGCTTTACGCCTTAAGCTTTCGACTCTTACAAAACATCGCCCCAGGTGCTTTTGTCTTTCAGCATAATTTCTCTTAGCATACCAATTTGCGGCATACCGTGGTCAAGTACGGCATCATGGAATTTTTTGAGGGAGTAATTTGCACCCTCCTGTTTTTGGTAATCATCGCGAAGTTTCAGGATTTCCAGCTTGCCAATGGTGTAAAACAGGTAGCCCGGGTCAAAGGTACCGCGTATGGCCTCCTGGCGCGATGGTTTATCGCCCTGGTACCAGTTGTTCATGAAAAACTTGGTGGCATCATCTACATTCATGCCCTGGGTGTGGGTTTTGATGGATACGCATAACCGGCAAAGCCTCAACAAGGCATCGCCCGATTGTGCCAGCCGGTATTTGGCTGCCTTTACCGGGTCGCCGTTGTGTCCGTAGCCTTCGTCGGCCATCATTTTTTCGCAATAGTGTGCCCAGCCTTCCACGAAAGCGTAGCTGCCGAAGATCTTTTCAATTTTGGTTGCCGATGATGCATTCAGGTGCAAAAACTGGGTATAGTGGCCCGGGTAGGCTTCGTGGATGGTTACATTATCGGTGGTGTAATAGTCAAACTGTTTCAGCCAATCTTCTTTTTGCTGGGCTGTCCATTTAGGGTCAACCGGGGTTATATAATAATAGGCCTCGGTAGCGGTAGTTTCAAACGGGCCGGGCGTATCCATTGATGCGGTGCCGGTGGCTCGGGCGTATTGCGGTGTTTCCTCAACCTTCACCCGCACCTGCGACGGCATGGTAACGATGTTTTTATCTATCAAAAACTGACGGATCTGCTCCAGGTTCTTTTTGGCATCCGGGATCAGGCTTTCGGCAGTTGGGTGATCCTTTTGCAGGTCGTGGTACACATCAACCGGTTTTTTATTGGGGTTGATAACCCTGGCCGCGGCATTAAACGAATCCTGTTCTTTTTTTAATTGGGCCAGGCCAATTTCCAGCACCTTATCAGGCGAAAGCTTTATTCCCTCACTGTATAACAGCATTTTTTGGTAGCTGGCTGTACCAATGGCGTATTTGTTATTGGCTTTGGGCAATTTTACTTTTTTCAGATAAGCGGCAAAGTCATTTACTGCTGCTATGGCTGCTGCGTTAACCTTGTTGAAGGTTTTCATGAGCGTATCGTTCTTTACATCTTTTAGGGCCACCTTCAGGTCCCCGCCCAAAAAAGCAGCCGAGCCTTCTGCTATCTGTATAGCGGTTTCTACGTACGGTTTCGCCAGGGTATCGTTCAGATTTAGTTTGGCATCGGCCATCATTTTAGGGGCCTGTTTTTCTATGGCGATGATGGATTTTACCCTATCGGCTATCGGTGCAAAATTGCGCTTTACATAAATACTTACATCAACCGCGCCGGCATAGGTCATGGGGTTTTTAGTAAAAGTACCCAGGTCTTCAAAAGTCCAGAGTTCCTGTTTAATAGCCGAGCGTAAAATGCGGTAATCGTAAAATATTTTAGGGCTAAAGGATGCCGTATCGGCTGAGTCCAATTTAGCAGCAAAATCTTTTAACCGCGCCAGTTCTTTCTCGATAGAGGCCTTACTGATATCGGTAACCTTGCCATCGTATTGGTGATACCCAAGGGCAACGCCATTGGCCGGCCGCCAGGCCAGGTAACCGTCGAGGTAGTCGTCGGCAATTTTTTGGAAAGCAGCATCGCCGGATACTGTATCACTGTTATTAGCTGCGGGTTTAGGCTTGCAACCGACGAGGATGCAGAAAGGAATAATCAGTAAGGATATTTTTTTCATGATGACTATATTGTAAAAACCTAAGTTAATGGTTTTGAAAACAATTAACAGCCAACTTGTATTATAACTGTAAAACATACCGCTATGAAAAAGAAATTCACCGGCATACTGTTGCTTGCAGCAATGATTGCCACCTTAGCTACCAGCTGCGCTCCGCCAAGGAACATGCCGCATCCGCCAACGCCGCCAAAACCGGCAGCGCCATAATAAAAAGAGCCTTTAACTGTGAAAAGTTGAAGGCTTTTTTGCAGTGCAAACGCATATAATTGKGTTAACATAACTTAACACATTTCAAATATATTTTTTATAAATATTTGATAATAAACATTTTATACTTTAATCATGGTTAACACTAAACTGATAGCGCAATTTAGGCGCACCCAATTATTTGTGCCTGTTGTTGGCCAACACAAGTCCCTTCGGTACCTCAATCATTTAACCAGTATCAGGCAATAAAAACAAGGTGGGCTTTTAACATGGCAACCTGCTACAAAAACACAGGCAACCTGGCCGATTATAAAACCTGGATGCTGAAAGCCAAAGAGTTTGCCCTGCCCGAATCGCCCTATTACCAGCAGATCATCGAGGCGGGTTTTTAATAAAATGCCACCTCGGTTAATCCTTTTCAAAAACAAATCGTCATACATATGTACGTTGTTTAATTAACAGCTACCATTAAAATTAAACACCATGAAAAAGAGATTTGTTGCATTTGCACTATTAATATCAGCAGTAGTAGTATCGGTATCATCGGGTTGTGTGGTACGCGATGGATATGGAAGAGGGTATCATAACGGCCGCGGCCACGACCGCGATCATGACGACCACGGACGTGGCCACGACCATGATTACAACCAGGGTGGCTATAACCACTACTAAAAAAAAATATTGTTTTGAGTGATTGTTTGTGAGTGATTGATGACAAGGCGGTGAGTAATCACCGCTTTGTTTGTTTGATGCTTTTGGGTTTTAACGTAACTTGCTTTAAGTTTAAACCCGATATGATTACTTATTTCCCCTTGGACAACCATCACACACCTTTATTTGCTGAAATTGGCCAGGCTATCAAAGACCTCTATCCTATTGGGCTGCATGTAGATGACTCGCAATACAACGAGTATCCTGGCATAAAAAAGATTGCTGCTGTTATTGAACAGAACATGACAGATAATAAGCGTTTTAATGAACCATGGAAGGCATTTTTGAAACAATTAAAAAGCACGGCAAAAAAGAGGGTACAAAACTGTGGCTATGCCCATGAGCTTGCATTTAGTGGCGAATTAATTTTAGAACGATACCAGGATGAATCTTTTAGCAGAACAAAAAAGATAGTTTTTTCGGTCAGCCTTATATCACCATATTATACTATCTATGGGCTTGACGAAACCGGCATCAAAGATATTTTGCGCGAAAGACCAGTTGAATATCGGGCAATAAACGTGATCACAGTATCGCCTTACAAGGAATTTGAAGACAAATTCAATTTTTTAAAATCGGAAATCGAACAGTGGTTTTCAGGGTACAAATTTATTCCCGTAAGAATTTGTTTTTCTTATATAAAAGAGCTGCGAACACCTTCCAGCTATCCTAATGAGTGCACCGTTCATAATGCGCTGTTTAATAATTCTTTTGATTATTACGATAAGCCTCATTTTCGCGGTGAGATATATTATGGAAGCGAATAAAGAATATTATTGAGGTTGAGTTACCACGCACTTATTTAAAACACCACGAAAATCAAACTAAGATTTTCGATTATATAGCCCTCTTATTTACCCAAACCCGCAATAGCGATGGACGTGAATACCGGCCAATGTGGCTAAGGCCGGTGCAGTATGAACAAACAGCGCGGGCCGCAGGCATTGCCATTGTTAATATAGACATTCGCTGTACTCTGATTTTTTGTATTTTTGTTTAAATAACTAACCCATGGTAACCATCAATTCAACACTTGAAGATATTATGCAATTGGATTTTGCATCCAGGGAAATGCTACTTGAAATTTTACAAAAGCGACAAATTGAAGCTCGTAGAGACGAGATTGCTAAAACAGCAAAAAAGTCTTTAAAAGAGTTTCACTCTGGCAAAAATGTCCCCCTTTCGGCGGATGATGTTATTTCTAAACTTAATAACCTGTAAATTCAGGCCATGCAATTAGGTAGAAAACTGGTATTGTCAAAAGCTTTTGAAAAATCATATCAAAAGTTCACCAATAAAAACCAGGCCTTAAAAACTTCAATAGCCAAAGCCCTTGGCAAATTGCAATCTGATGCTTATGATCCGGCATTAAGAACACATAAATTAAGCGGTAAACTTGCCGCATACCTTGCTTGTTCGTGTGGGTATGATTGTCGAATTATATTTGTTGTTGAAAAAGATCCTGGCAATCCTAATTTGGAGATCATATTGCTTTTGGATATCGGTACGCATGATGATGTTTATTGATAATTATTATGCTCTAAGTTAACACTCTGCAGATTTCTTCATTCCAATGCACGCATGAAGATGAATTGCCTTAAGACCACCCATAACGCCTAAAATATCAATCAATTACCCATCAACGCCCCCTTCCATCCACCAAACCAACCCTTTACAAAACTTTTTCTACCCAATCCCTTGAAAATCAAAAAATACTCCGTACCTTTGCAGTCCTTAAAATAAGGATAAAACTGTAAATACAAAAAGGAAAAAATGCCTACTATTCAGCAATTAGTTAGAAAAGGTAGAGTAGCTCTGGTTGACAAGAGTAAGTCGCCAGCGTTGGACAGCTGTCCACAGCGAAGAGGAGTATGCACACGCGTGTATACCACTACCCCTAAAAAACCAAACTCAGCAATGCGTAAAGTTGCCCGTGTGCGCTTAACCAACGGAAAAGAAGTAAATGCTTACATCCCAGGTGAAGGTCACAACTTACAGGAGCACTCTATTGTTTTGATCCGCGGTGGTCGTGTTAAGGATTTACCAGGTGTACGTTACCACATCATCCGTGGTGCTTTGGATACATCAGGTGTTGCCGGCCGTAACCAACGTCGTAGTAAATACGGAACAAAACGTCCTAAACCAGGTCAGGTAGCTGCACCTACTAAGGGCGCACCAGCTAAGAAGAAAAAATAATTAAGGAGGATAGAAAGCAATGAGAAAGTCAAAACCAAAAAAGAGAATTATCCTTCCTGATCCAAGGTTCAATGATACCCTGGTTACAAGGTTTGTAAATAACATGATGTATGATGGTAAAAAATCTACTGCATACTCTATATTTTATAACGCAGTTGATATTGTTGAAAAGAAAACCAGCGAAAGCGGTTTAGAAACCTGGAAAAAGGCTTTAAACAATGTAATGCCTGCAGTTGAAGTTAAAAGCCGTCGTGTTGGTGGTGCTAACTTCCAGGTACCAACCGAAGTTCGTCCTGAGCGTAAAATCGCTTTAGGCATGAAATGGTTAATCAGCTATGCCCGTCGTCGTGGTGAAAAAACCATGATGGAGAAATTAGCCGGCGAGATCATATCAGCAGCTAAAGGTGAAGGTGCAGCAGTTAAAAAGAAAGAAGATACGCACAAAATGGCTGAAGCCAACAAAGCGTTCTCTCACTTTAGATTCTAATTAGTGAATTATTGAATTAGTGAATTATTGATTAGATAACATTATGCTAATCAGTAATTCATTATTTCGCCAATCACTTTCTAAAAATATAAGTGAATGACTTAATTAGTGAAATTCAATTAAATCACTAATTCAATAAATCAATAACTCAATAATTACCATGTCAAGAGATCTAAGATTTACAAGAAATATAGGTATTGCCGCTCACATTGATGCCGGTAAAACTACCACAACCGAGCGTATACTTTACTATGCTGGTGTAAGCCACAAAATTGGTGAAGTACACGAAGGTGCAGCTACCATGGACTGGATGGCACAAGAGCAGGAACGTGGTATTACCATCACATCTGCTGCTACCACAGTAAACTGGAACTACAGAGGTCAAAAATACCATATCAACATTATTGATACACCGGGCCACGTGGATTTTACCGTTGAGGTAAACCGTTCACTGCGTGTATTAGATGGTTTGGTATTCCTTTTTAGCGCGGTTGATGGTGTTGAGCCACAATCAGAAACCAACTGGAGACTTGCAAATAACTATAACGTTGCCCGTATAGGCTTCGTAAATAAAATGGACCGTAGCGGTGCCGACTTTTTAAATGTTGTAAAACAGGTAAAAAGCATGTTGGGCAGCAACGCAGTGCCTTTGCAATTGCCAATTGGTTCTGAAGAGAAATTCCAGGGTGTGGTTGATTTAATTAACTGGAGAGGTATTGTTTGGAATGAGCATGATAAAGGTATGACCTTTACCGAAGTGCCTATCCCAGAGGATATGATCGAGGAAGCTACAGAGTGGAGAGAGAAATTGCTTGAATCAGTAGCTGAGTATGACGAAAGCCTGATGGAGAAATTCTTCGATGCTCCTGAAACTATCACCGAGCGCGAAGTACTTGATGCATTGCGTAAAGCCGTTTTAGATGCTAAAATTGTTCCTATGGTTTGTGGTTCATCTTTCAAAAACAAAGGTGTACAAACTATGCTTGATTACGTGATGGAATTATTGCCTTCGCCAATGGACGTTGAAGGTATTGTAGGCCATCACCCTGATACAAACGAAGAAATTTTACGTAAACCATCTGAAAAAGAGCCATTTGCAGCATTGGCGTTTAAAATTGCAACCGATCCTTTCGTAGGTAGGTTGTGCTTTATCCGCGTATACTCGGGTAACCTTGAGGCTGGTTCATATGTGCACAACATGCGTTCAGATAACAAAGAGCGTATATCACGTATATTCCAGATGCACGCTAACAAGCAAAACCCTATCCCTAACGTGGGTGCAGGTGATATTGCTGCGGTAGTAGGCTTTAAAGATATTAAAACAGGTGATACCCTTTGCGATGAGAAATTCCCGATCATCCTTGAATCGATGAATTTCCCTGACCCGGTTATCGGTTTAGCTATTGAGCCTAAAACTCAGGCTGATGTTGATAAATTAGGTATTGCTTTAGGTAAATTATCTGAAGAAGATCCAACCTTCCACGTAAAATCTGACGAAGAAACCGGCCAAACCGTAATTAGCGGTATGGGCGAGCTTCACTTAGATATCATCATGGACCGTTTGAAACGTGAGTTTAAAGTAGAGGTTAACCAGGGCGCGCCACAAGTTGCTTACAAAGAAGCAATTACAGGTACTGTTCAGCATCGCGAAACTTACAAGAAACAAACCGGTGGTCGTGGTAAATTTGCCGATATCCAGGTTATACTTTCACCAAATGACGAAGGTAAAGAAGGTTTACAGTTTGTGAACGAAATTAGCGGTGGTTCAATCCCCCGTGAGTTTATCCCATCTGTTGAAAAAGGCTTTGCAGCTTCAATGGCAAACGGTGTATTAGCCGGTTTCCCGTTAACCAGCTTAAAAGTACGTTTAATTGATGGTTCGTTCCACGCGGTCGATTCAGATGCGCTATCTTTCGAGTTAGCAGCTAAGATGGCTTACCGTGAGGCATTGCCAAGATGTAAACCAGTATTGCTTGAGCCAATCATGAAAATCGAGATCCTTACCCCTGAAGAAAACATGGGTGATGTAATCGGAGATATGAACCGTCGTCGTGGCCAGCTGTTAGGTATGGATTCACGTGCAGGTGCACAAGTAATTAAAGCTACTGTACCACTTTCAGAAATGTTTGGCTATGTAACCCAGTTACGTACAATCACATCTGGCCGTGCTACTTCAACCATGGAGTTTGATCACTATGCTGAAGCACCACGTAACGTACAGGAAGAAGTAGTTGCCAAAGTAAAAGGCAAAAAAGCTGCTGCAAACGCATAATTAAGTTGAATGGTTGATTGAGTGAGTGGTTGATTAAGTTTTAAAACCTAATCAACTTAATCTAACTCAATCAACCTAATCAACAAATAAATAAACAATCAATTACCCTAATAAATAGCTCTTAGGGTGGTTAAAATCAAATTAACATGAGCCAAAGAATCAGGATCAAATTAAAATCTTACGATTACAACCTGGTAGATAAATCTGCCGAGAAAATCGTAAAAACAGTAAAGCCAACAGGCGCTGTAGTTAGCGGACCACTTCCGTTACCAACCGAAAAGAAAATTTTCACCGTTTTACGTTCACCACACGTAAACAAAAAGGCACGTGAGCAATTTCAATTATGCTCATACAAGCGCTTATTAGACATTTACAGCTCGAACTCGAAAACTGTTGATGCCCTGATGAAGCTTGAGTTGCCAAGCGGCGTTGAAGTTGAAATCAAAGTTTGATAGATGCCCGGCCCACTGAAAGGTGTGGGACAACATAAAAAAACACCATCCGGTTTCGGGTGGTGTTTTTTTGTTATATAGTTTTTTTATCGGGAGGTAGCCGCTCGTAGCGCCCTCCCCGGCATCCGTAATTGCGAGGTACGAAGCAATCTCCTAATTACGTGGAACTTAACATGTCGGGGATTGCTTCGTATCTCGCAATGACGAATGGTTCTGTCTTGTTACTTGATACCAACTACTTACTACTAAAAGGGGCGATGCCTGCGGCCCGGGCTCTATGCTCATACTGCACAGGCCTTAGCCACATTGGCCGGTATCCGCGCCGATCCCTATCGCGAAATTTTGTCTGAACCGGAATTTTCAGAATTAAAGAATTAACAGGATTTTATACTCTTAATTCTTGGCTCTAATCTCTTGACTCTGCTCAGCCCGGCAGCTGGCTCATGTCCATGTACGCAAACTCCCATAGGTGGCCGTCAAGGTCCTGGAAACCCCAGCCGTACATCCAGCCATGGTCTTGCTTATCGTTTGGTGTGGTGGCACCGGCGGCAACTGCTTTGGCAATCATTTCATCAACCGCTTCGCGGCTATCTAAAGAGATGCAGTTGATAGTTTCAGTTACTTTAGTTGCATCAGCAATTTCCTTTTTGGTAAAAGTTTTAAAAAAGGGCTCGGTTACCAGCATAAAGAAAATAGTATCGCTTATCACTAACGAGCCGGCTACTTCGTTGGTAAATTGTGGATTGAAAGAATAGCCCAGGCTGGTAAAAAATTCGATGGATTTGTTAAGGTCTTTAACCGGTAGGTTTACAAAAATTTGAGTTGCCATGATAGTTTGTTTGTTATTGTTATGATACAAATGTAGCACCCCAATGTTAAAACAATGCGGTGCAGATACGACAATTAAAGGGTGTTTATTCCCCGCCTGTATGAAGTTGTTTTTTTACCCTGGCCGGCAGCTTATCAGCTATCAGCCGGTACGATTGTTTGATATAAAACTCCCAGGCCTTTTCGCTGAGGCAATTGATATCAGCTATATGCACCCATTTATAGCGCCCAATGTAAGCTTGTGGCGAAAAGCATTCCTTTTGCAGGGTTTCTTCAAAGTCCTCACCCGGCACTTTAACCGATGCTGTTACCGGCACCGAATCGGGACCGGTAAACAGGAAGGTTTTACCGCCAACGTTAAAACACAGGTGATGGTCCAGTTTGATATCCTCGGTAACACCGGGCAATTGATGGCAAATGGATTGAATGGTTTCTATGTTCATGCTGCGATGTTAATCTGTATCATAATTATATTTTATAAACCTCTGCTTGTCAAACGCGGCTTTATGATACACGTCTTGGGTGTATTTTTTGTCTTCCTGAACATCGTCATAAGACACCCCGGCATCACGATGCAGTACAAAATCTTTTTTTACCAAATCATATTTAAACGTCGTGATCCGGTTCCAGCGGTAGCGGCTGCCGCCATAATACTCCAGCGAAAAATATCGCCCTTTAATGGTTATACCTTCAAAGGGATCGCCAAACATGCCGCCGCAGCCTTTACAAAGCACCGCACTATCGTTACGGGCATAAAACGACAAGCCGCCACCTTTTTTACCAAAAAGTATCAACAGCGGCCTTGCTGTTTGGGCGCTGTCTGTTTCGTGGTTATATTTTAAAGCTAATACAACATCCGGATAGGTATCCTGGTTAAGGTCGCCGGTTTCATAGGCCAGTACTGAGTAGTCTTTCGCTATAAATGGCCTCAACTTAGCAGCGACAATCTTTTTTGATTGAGCGAAAGTTGAATTACCTATTATCAATAACACGGATAATATAAGTAGCTTTTTCATCTTACTTTTTATACAATTCAATTTTCCGGCCATCGGGGTCAATAACAACGCTCATAAAGCCAAATGCTGTTGATACCGGCTGTGATACAAATACAGTGTTATTCTCCTTTAACAGTTCAATGGTTGTATCAAAATTATCAATCTCAAAACCTAAGCGCAAGCTTTTATCGGCCTCGGTTTGGCTTTTTGTAAGCGGATAAATTTCAATAACGGTTTCACCAACGGTAGCTAAATAATGATAAGGAGCATCGCCGTGCTTATGATAATCTAAAGCAAAACCTAACAACTCATAAAACGTGGCGAGCTTTTGCATATCGCCTGTTCTGATTACCAATAGTTTTATTTTCATGATGAATGACTCTCTCCGCCCTTGTAGTAAGCAATTACCCTCGTCGTGAATTTATAAATCGACCCATATTTTTACATTTGCCGGCGGCCGCCGGCTCTTTTTATGCTCCATATATGCCTTTATTTCCGCGGCGTCTTCGGCATCGGGTTGCAGCCTTAAATACACCTGGTAACTGGCAAACATCTGGTCGGTCTCGGCATATGTTAATCCTTCTGTTTTTAGCAGATTGGCGTAGCATTTACCTATATACCAGTTGGCCGAGTAATACTGCCCACTTAGCTTATCAATCAAGGGCAAGGCCTTTAAAAATTCATTAACCGATTTTCTGTCCTGCGCATTTTCAAAATAACCTATTCCGCTGTACCAACGGGCTGCTACATTATTTGAATCTGCTTTTAAAACCTGTTGAAGCACAATTTCTGCTGCTTTGTACTTTTTTTGCTGAATCAGGGTAAGCCCCAGCTGGCATTGATAAATAAGGTTTGCCGGTTCGGCCTTGATACCATCCCTAAACACGCCTTCGGCCTTGCTTAACTGGCCCTTATCTAAAAAGGTATTGCCTTTTTCCAGGTAATCTTCCTGCGCTAAACATCTTATGGTAGCAGTTATTAAAATCAACGTTATAAGGGTATATTTTGCAAGGCTTTTCATCTGATAAAATTTGGTTTAACGGGGATATTTTTTGGGGCTATTATGCTGTAGTGAAGCCCCCTCACTCTTTTTGTAGTTCTTTACCGCCTCATCGAGATATTTTGGTGTACCCATTTTGCCTCATCTTCGGGCGTCACTTTGTCTGTAGAACTATTTGTTCTGCTGAATGTGGCCTGTGCAAAATGATAGGGCTCGCTATCGTCAAAAAACGGACCGACAACGCCCAGCATCCATCCATTTTTTGCGGCCCAGTGAGGGGCGTTAACCCGATACTTAAACACCTCATAGTGTACAAAATTGCTGTTTCCGTCAAAATCAATTGTAACCCGTTTTATATGTTCAATTTCGTCGGGGCAGGCATCAAGTTCTGTCGGAAACTCGAGCCAGACTGCCAGGGCGCTTTCTGCACCCTTTAAAAGCGTAAAATATTCTGCGGGGAAAAGCGCGGCCTTATCATATTTTTTTAAAAGATGATAAGCATCATGCCTTGAGAGGATGTTTTGTGCAAATGGCAAAATATCATCTGTTGATATCTCGGTTTCGCTGTTCAACTGATCAAAAAGTGGCTGGATTCTGTTAAACCGGAGGCTTTCGAGTTTTTTTCGGTGAGCCCTTACTTTTAAAAATCGGTATGCAACAAAACCGATAAGGGCAAAAACAACAGCTGCGATGATGATAAATAGCATTTCCATTTTAGTATGAATATAAATTTAAAAAATGAATAATTTATATCGGGAAAGCATATCTTTCTACCTAAAAACCGCGCGGCCTTAAACTCCAAAATGCCCGCGGTTTACAATGATGTTAACAGACATTAATTACCGTAGATTACGAACTGGACAACACACAAATATGACTACACAAAATTTAAAGGATGGAGATGACTGCAAAGTTATCGGCGGCACCCATGCCGGAAAATGCGGCAAAGTACGTGATATAAACACAAGCAAAACCGGGCACATTACCATTACTGTTGTACAAGAAAACGGCGACCGGTTTAAAACATTAGGAAAGAATGTAGTTGTGGTATCTAAAGAAAATCCCTGAAATATAGCCCCAATTCTACCCCATCAACATTTTGACACTCCCCTCACCCATCGTCAATCACAAAATGCCTATCTTTGCCCCTATTAATTGACGACCCATTATGCTTAAAGGATTTTTTAATGTCCCGGCTCCTGTAAACGAGCCGGTTTTAAACTATGGACCCAGAAGTTTAGAGCGTGTAGCCCTCAAGGCTGCTTTAGACGAGGCCCGCGCACAACAGTTAGATATACCTATGTACATTGGCGCACAGGAAGTACGCACCGGCACCAAGCTGGAAATTCGTCCGCCGCATGATCATAAACACCTGTTAGCTACATTTAGCGAAGGTGATGCCAGCCATGTAACCGCTGCCATTGATGCAGCCCTTGCCGCCAAAGCCGACTGGGAAAACCTACCCTGGGAGCAACGTGCCGCCATATTTTTAAAAGCTGCAGATTTAATTGCCGGCCCGTACCGTGCTACCATCAACGCGGCTACCATGCTTGGTCAATCAAAAAACGCTTACCAGGCCGAGATCGATTCGGCTTGCGAACTGATAGATTTTCTGCGTTTTAACGTAGAATACATGACCGAAATTTACAAGCAACAGCCACCTGTATCGGGCAAAGGCGTTTGGAACCGCTTAGAGCAACGCCCGCTGGAAGGCTTTGTGTTTGCATTAACCCCGTTCAACTTTACAGCAATTGCCGGTAATTTACCTGCATCGGCTGCTATGATGGGTAACGTTGTAGTTTGGAAACCTGCTTACCCGCAGATCTATGCTGCTAACGTGATCATGAACATATTCAAAGAAGCCGGCGTACCGGCTGGCGTTATCAACCTGATTTATGTTGATGGCCCGGTTGCAGGCGAAGTGATTTTTAACCATCCCGATTTTGCAGGCATCCACTTTACCGGATCAACCAAGGTTTTCCAAAACATCTGGCAAACTATTGGTACCAACATCCACAAATACAAAACCTACCCACGTATTGTAGGCGAAACCGGTGGTAAAGATTTTGTTCTTGCCCACCCGAGCGCCAATGCCGACGTAGTGAGCACAGCCCTTGTTCGTGGTGCTTTTGAATACCAGGGACAAAAATGCTCTGCCGCTTCAAGGGCTTACGTCCCGGCTTCGTTATGGCCCGCGGTAAAGGCTAACATGCAGCGCGATATCACCTCATTTAAAATGGGCCCGGTTGAGGACTTTGAAAACTTTATCAATGCCGTTATTACCGAAGTATCTTTTGATAAACTGGCCAAATACATTGATGCTGCCAAAACAGACGAAGGTGTTGAAGTTGTTGCCGGCGGCAGCTACGATAAAACCAAAGGCTGGTTTGTGGAGCCAACTGTATTAAAAGTTGATGACCCTTACTACGTAACCATGTGCGAAGAGCTGTTTGGCCCCGTATTAACCATTTACGTATACGAGGACGATCAATTTGATGAGGTACTTAACATTGTAGATAAAACATCCATCTACGCGCTTACAGGCTCTATTATCTCGCAAGACCGTTATGCCATTGCCAAAGCAACCCAGCACTTACGCAACGCCGCAGGTAACTTTTACATTAATGATAAACCTACGGGTGCCGTTGTTGGCCAGCAGCCATTTGGCGGCGCAAGGGGATCGGGCACTAATGATAAAGCAGGCTCCATGATTAACCTGTTGCGCTGGGTTTCTCCGCGCACTATCAAAGAAGATATAATTGCCAAAAATAGTTGGTAGAATCTTTGTAATCGACTGTAATAAAGGAATATACATCAAGCAAATTGAAATCGGTTTCAATTTGCTTTTTTTGTTATATGAAATCGTCAAAAAAAGGCGTGTTTGACCTGTAAGAGCACGGATGTAATAAAGTGGGGCAAGCAGAATAAAAAACAGCGATATAAGTGTAAATCATGTGGGCAATTGTTTATTCGGCAGCACGCTGGTGTAAGAGATAAGAACCGGTTTGTTTGGTTTGAGGATTGGATCATCGGGCGACAAACCATAGAACAGATCAGCAAGGAAAGCGGGTATCCCAAAAGGACCTTGATCCGGTATTTCCATGCTTACCTATCGAAGCAACCTATCTTTAGCGTTTATCCATCTGAACGCGTAAATCTGCTGATAGACGGCACCTACTTTAACAATGACCTATGCCTGGTGCTTTACCGGGATAATACGATAAAGTTTACCCAGTTGTACCGACTGACCAACGGTGAATGGTATGAGGAGTTGAAAGAAGATCTTGAAAACCTGCTCAAGCTGGGTGTGCAGATCGAGAGTATCACCTGTGATGGCCACAAGGCCTTATTGAAGGCCGTACGAAAGGTTTGTAAGTACGCTACGCTGCAACGATGCCTGGTACACATACAGCGCATGTGCAAGATATGGCTTACGGCGCGGCCGCAAAGCCAGGCGGGCATCGAACTTAGGCGCATTTGTGCTAAGCTGCACCTAATTAAGACTTCGGAGGAAAGGGACTATTGGATAGTCAGCCTTTTTCGATGGCACGAGCAGCATAAGGATTTCATCAACGAAAAAAGCTTTAATGCCGACAGCAGCCGTTATTGGTACAAACATAAGATGGTACGGCGCTCCTTTATGGTCATCAAAAAAGCCTTACCCGATATGTTTTGTTACATCGATAATCCGAGGATACCCAAAACGACCAATGGGCTTGAATCGTTCTTTGGTCATCTGAAAGGCAACTTGAATATACATCGCGGCTTATCTCCTGCGCATAGAAAAGAGTTTATTCTATGGTACTTGTTCCTCAAGAATAAACAAAATGGCAATAGGTTTTCTTAGCCATATTTGAACTCTACCATGAATAAAAAAAGCCGGACTTTCGTCCGGCCATGGTATCGTTCGCAAATATTATTGCTGGCAGGTTGCACCTCTGCAGAGCCTGGGTACTCTTATATCTGCATTTGCTATATACTGCTTTTTTTAGCTAATTCCACCAACTATTTTTGGCATCATTACC
>NZ_JBFUIJ010000067.1:0-23312 GCF_056401935.1 Mucilaginibacter sp. P4_D1 | reverse complement strand
CCCGATATGTTTTGTTACATCGATAATCCGAGGATACCCAAAACGACCAATGGGCTTGAATCGTTCTTTGGTCATCTGAAAGGCAACTTGAATATACATCGCGGCTTATCTCCTGCGCATAGAAAAGAGTTTATTCTATGGTACTTGTTCCTCAAGAATAAACAAAATGGCAATAGGTTTTCTTAGCCATATTTGAACTCTACCATGAATAAAATAAGCCGGACTTTCGTCCGGCCATGGTATCGTTCGCAAATATTATTGCTGGCAGGTTGCACCTCTGCAGAGCCTGGGTACTCTTATATCTGCATTTGCTATATACTGCTTTTTTTAGCTAATTCCACCAACTATTTTTGGCATCATTACCTTTTGTATTATGTTTTATGTTTGAATATTGCCGTAGAAAGGCGCTTACTGCAACTTCTTCAAAATATTTATCCCGACCATATCTACTGTTTCGCCGCAGTTTGATAATACCACTACGGCAAGATTCTTCTCGCGGTTAAAAGCTAAAAACGAACTGCTGCCAAACGTACCACCGTTATGAAAAATGTACTCTATACCGTTAACGGTGATAATATGCCAGGCCAGGCCCAGTTTAGCGTCCTTTTTAAAAGTTAACTGATGGGTTAACTCCATAGCCCTGCCCAATTTATCGTCGGGCGGATCCATATTGGCTTTAACATAGGTCAGCAAGTCGTTAACCGACGAATGTAAAGCTCCACAGGGTGCCAAAGCGTCAAATTCCCATAAAGGCGTTACATTACCCTCGCCGTTATAAACAATAGCTTCACGGGCCTGCAACGCAGCTGTTAAATACTGTGCTGTACTCTCCATTTTTAATGGTTTGCAAATCACATCGGCCACCAGCTGATTGTAAGTTTTACCGCTTACCTGCGCAAGTATGGTTCCTAACAAGCCCACTGCCAAATTGGAATACGCATACTGTTCGCCCGGCACACTGTTTAGCTTACAGGTTTTTAGATAAGCGAACAGGAACTTTTTATTGTATAGCTTATAGGGATTAAGAGGATCAGTGTTGGCTGGCAAATTATCGGGCATCCGTTCCAGGCCAGAAGTGTGGTTGCTTAAAGTAAGCAGTGTAATACCCTTTAAATTGGGATTGGCCGCCACAGAATCGGGCAGGTATTTGGTGATGGGGTCGCTCAGTTTTAACTTGCCTTCATTTACATAGTAGGCCAAAATAACCGATGTAAAAGTTTTGGTGATAGAACCAATCTCGAAGATGGTGTTGGCGTCGGGCAGGTTACTTTTGCCTTTGGCTGTTTCGCCATACCCGTAAGTGCTAATGTTATTATCTTTTAAAACACCAATACTGAGGCCGGCGGTATTAGCCTGCTCAATGTAAGGAGAAACAGCTTCTGCTACCGCGTTATCTATAATGGTAAGCATTTTGTTCGACGTTGCAGCCCGTTCTATCCTGTGGGCTGTAGCCTCTTTAAATGGCTGAAAAAGCAAAATATCAATCTTGTTAGCCTGGTCAAGGCCTATCAGCAATTGTAACGTAACGCTGTTGAAGATCACTTTATAGGTAGCTACCTTATTATTTACAAAACTGACCAACGATGATCCCCTGATCTCGCCCAGCGGAAAAAGCTGTTTCTCGCTCACATTCCCAAAAGCCGTGCGGCTTAGCTGCGCTTTGAAGCTATCGCCAGCAAGGGCATATATGGAATCGGCCTGTTTGGCATTAAAGTAGTGCTTTACCAAAGCGAATACCGAATCGGTTTTGCGTTGCTGGATGCTTTGGGCAGATGCGGTAGACGAAATCATCGAAAATACGATGAATATAATTAAACAATGAAGCGATTTGGATTTCATCTGCGAATTTTTAGTCGGGTTCCTGGAGTGTCTTTAATGAGGCCTCATGATTTAACGGATCTGTTAACCTGTTAAACCTGCGCTCTTTTTTTGGCCAAGCTATCCTGTATATGATAACGGAAATAACAGTAGCCAAAATATAAGTAAAACCAATAAATTGGAACATGTTTGCAGGGCTTTCCTCCACCCATCCCACAAAGTTGAACACCAGCAGAAATGCCAGCAAGCTTAATATCAGGAACAATATCGATCCGCAAATTGCAGTTCCGTCTTTGAGACAATAACCCCAAGGACCTTTTTTACGGGTTTCCTGCCACTTCTTTACAAATTTTATATTGTCGACATCATCGAGTGTGAGCCATTTTCCCTTAAGATCAAAAGCCCGACGTTTTCGGTGCCGTATCCCAGCTATAATCCAGAGTACAAAAACGGCACTGAAAATGACATTTTCCTGCAACCTTGTATACCTGATGAACATGCTGGCCAAAAAAGCGACGTTAACAAAAGCCATTATCAATTCAAAAGCACTATTTTTTACAAATACAATAGCTTTTTTCATGACATTTTTATGGCGTTTGTCCGGCCAGCAAATACAGCACGGCCATCCTCACGGCCACACCATTCTCTACCTGGTCTAATATAATAGATTGTTTGCTATCGGCTACATCACTTGTAATTTCCACCCCGCGATTGATCGGGCCAGGGTGCATTACCGTGATCTCTTTATCTAACGAATCAAGTATCGTTTTATTGAGTCCGAAAAGCATGGTATATTCCCTTAAAGATGGAAAATATTTAATATCCTGGCGCTCCAGCTGAATGCGCAGCATGTTGGCTACATCGCACCAGTTAAGGGCTTTGATCAGGTTATGCTCCACTTTAACACCTAATGAGCCAATATATTTAGGGATCAGCGTTGTGGGCCCGCACACCATAACCTCGGCACCCAATTGCTTAAGGCAAAGGATGTTTGATAGGGCAACCCTTGAGTGCAAAATATCGCCCACAATTACCACCTTTTTGCCGGCTACGTCGCCATATTTTTCGCGGATAGAAAATGCATCCAGCAACGCCTGCGTAGGGTGCTCATGTGCGCCATCGCCTGCGTTTACTATCTGGGCTTTTACGTGTTTAGACAAGAAGATGCCTGCACCTGCATAAGGATGCCGCATTACCACCATATCCACCTTCATGGCCAGGATGTTATTCACGGTATCAATTAGCGTTTCGCCCTTACTTACCGACGAAGATGATGCCGCGAAGTTCACCACATCTGCCGAAAGGCGCTTCTCTGCCAGTTCAAACGACAAACGGGTACGAGTGGAGTTTTCAAAAAATATATTGGCAATGGTTACATCGCGTAAAGAAGGCACTTTCTTTATCGGTCGGTTTAAAACGGATTTAAAGGTATCGGCGGTTTCAAATATCAACTCAATATCTGCCCGGTTTAAATCTTTTATGCCTAATAAGTGCCTTGTGCTTAGTCCTGCCATGATTTTTGATTTCGGATTTCGGATGTTCGATTTCGGATTTTTTTATTTTTGATTGTCCGATTTCTGATTCTCTGATTTCAGAATTTATTTTTTGATTTCTAATTTATTAATCCGCTGTTTCTCTTTTGCAGTTTTACCAATTGCGGTAAATATTGCTGTGAGTTCATTAGCTTCTTTCTTTAATGCTGTTATACTGTTTGGATCTATAAGCGCTGATTCTTCCATTAATTCTAACCAGTAGATAGACTCGTCTGCCTCTTCTTCAACTATAACTATCTTATTTATAAAATCAGCTGTTGATTTCCCTCTGCATGCCGACCTGTAATTTGCCCCAACAGATGTAGCGCATCTTATCAGTTGGTTTGATAAAATATCCAACGAACGATTTCGGGGAAGTCCTTCTATAAACTCGATAACATCGATAGAAAATTTACTTGTCCTTCGTTTTAGTTCTATTTTATCCATGCATACAAATCAAAAATCTCTGCTCCCTTAAATCCGAAATCGAACATCCGAAATCCGAAATACCTATTGTGCTTCCGACACCAGCACAATCTTATCCTCGCCATCGGTATCTTTCCAGCTTACCACCACCTTTTGACTCGCAATAGAATCTACTTCAATTCCTACGTAATCTGCCGCTACCGGTATATGTCTTGAATATCGCCTGTCAACCAACGTCAGCAACTCTACCTTCTCGGGCCTACCAAATGCTTGCATGGCGTCCATGGCTGCACGGATGGTACGGCCTGTCCACAGTACATCGTCCATCATGATCACTTTTTTGCCTTCGATAATAAAATCAATTTTAGTTTGATTGGGCACCAATGGCGATCCCTGGCGGCGGAAATCGTCGCGGTAAAAGGTGATATCCAGGTCGCCCTGCATAATTTTACTTTCGGGGAGGATCTTGCGGAGCTCTTCGGCAACCCGGCGGGCCAGATAAATGCCCCTTGGCTGAATACCAATCAATACAGAGCCCGAAAAATCGTTATGATTTTCAATTAACTGGCGGCACAAACGTTGTATGGTGATCTGAAATTTCTGTCCGTCGAGCAGCGTTAGATTTTGCATCGTATGGGTGGATTTGGGCAAAAATAGTAAATAGTTTTGAGTTTTGAGTGATGAGTTTTGCAAGTGGATGTTGCTGCAATAGATTGGCCATTGCTTTGTTTCTACTCATGACAAAGCCTATCACGTCATTTTTTAATTCAGATGTCGCGGATAGTAGTATCCTTTGTTTTATTGCTTTGCCAATTGCTTCAAGGCCTCCATTGCCCGTTCTGCATCCTTTTTAGCTACAAAAATATGGTCGTGATAATAGGCGGCAACTACGTTACAGCTAATTCCTTCTTTGGCCAAAGCGGCAGAGAAAGCGGCGGTAAGGCCGGTGGCTTCTAAGGAAGAATGGATAGTTAACGTAATCCAGGCGGCAATGTATTCGTATTTTAAACTCAGTTGATCGGCAATTTCCTTTTTAAGGATAACTGTAACGGCTTCCTCTTCTTTAAAAATACCCAAAACGTTTTTGATATCAATAGTATCAATATCGGTAACAGTACAATAAACATAATCCCCCTCATTCAATAAGGGAGTCATATTTCTCAATAGGTTGTCGAGGTTGGTTTCTCCCGCCATGGTTTAAACTACTTTTGTTCAATTTTAAGATATTTAACCGGGATATTGGTAGTTAGCCAAACGTTCTCGCTTGTTTGATAAAACACCCACCCGTCGGCCGATAAGGCTGCAGCATCAATTTCTATAAGCAAGGGCTTGCCGTGCCTTTTTCCAACCGACACCGCTACTTCCCTATCTGTTGATAAATGTACAAACTGTCGCTGCATAGCAAGCAAGCCATTTTTGCTGATAGCGTCTAACTTATTTGACGATGTACCATGATAAAGCAAAGCAGGCGGCTTAACAGCCTTTTCATCCAAAATCACTTCGATGGAATGGCCGTGCGTAGCCCTTATCTTACTGCCATCGTCACTAAATTCCCACCTCACTTTATCAAATGATTTGCTTAGTTCCACAATTTCGGCATGGGTAAAAACGTGGCCCTTTGTGGCGAGTGCTTTAATCAGCTCATCAACCGACGCCCAGCCAAAATCGTCTATGCTGAGGTTGCCATCTTCAGGGTGATGCCTGAGCCAGTAGCTAATGAGCTTACTGGTTTGTTTTGTATCCTTCATTGGTATTTAAGGTTATAAAAAAAGCCCTTCCGAATAATCGGAAGGGCTTAAGAATTGCTTAGTTTAAAAGCTTATGCTTCTTCGCCTTCAGATTCTTTTTTAGCAGCAGGGGCTGGCGCAGCTTTACGGGCTTTGCTTTCAGCACCTTCCATTTGCTCTTTTAACTGAGCTAATACGCTAAGGTCGCCTAAAGTTGATTTTTCAACTGATTCTTTCACTTTTTTAACCGCGTTGCTTGCAGATTTTGCTTCTTTTTTGCGGTTTTCAAATTCCTGAACACGAGCGTCGGCGCGAGCTTCTTCCCATATACGTGAGTGTGAAATTACGATACGTTTGTTTTCTTTGTTAAATTCAATGATTTTGAATTCAGCAGCTTCTTCAGCTTTAACGCTTTTGCCGTCTTCTTTAACCAGGTGTTTGGTTGGCGCAAAGCCTTCAACACCGTAAGGTAAAGCTACGATAGCACCTTTGTCGGTTACTTTTAACACGGTACCTTCATGTATTGAATCAATAGTGAAGATGGTTTCAAAAGTATCCCAAGGGTTTTCTTCAAGCTGTTTGTGGCCTAAGCTTAATTTACGGTTATCGATATCAAGCTCTAAAACAACCACGTTTAATTTTTCACCAACTTTAGTGAATTCATTAGGGTGGTTAACTTTTTTAGACCATGATAAGTCGCTGATGTGGATTAAGCCGTCAATTCCGTCTTCCAGTTCAACAAACACACCAAAGTTGGTCATGTTTTTAACTGTAGCAACGTGAGTTGTGCCGATAGCGTATTTCTCGCCAGCGTTTTGCCATGGATCAGGAGTTAATTGTTTAACACCTAAGCTCATTTTGCGTTCGTCGCGGTCAAGTGTTAACACTTGTGCTTCAATCTCGTCACCAACTTTCAGGAATTCCTGAGGGTTACGCAGATTTTGTGACCATGACATTTCTGATACGTGGATTAAACCTTCAACACCAGGGATGATTTCAAGGAATGCACCGTAATCAGCAACAGTAACAATACGTCCTTTTACTTTCGAGCCTACAACGATATTCTCGTCAAGCGACTGCCAAGGGTGTGGAGTTAATTGTTTTAAGCCCAGAGCAATACGTTTTTTCTCGTCATCAAAATCAAGCACAACAACGTTGATTTTTTGATCCAATGCAAGAATTTCGCGCGGATGCTCAATACGGCCCCATGAAATATCAGTAATGTGTAATAAACCATCAACACCACCAAGGTCAATAAATACACCAAAGTCTGTAATGTTTTTAACAGTACCTTCCAATACCTGACCTTTTTCAAGGCGGGCAACGATTTCTGTTTTTTGGTTTTCCAAATCGTCTTCAATCAGCACTTTGTGCGATACCACTACGTTTTTAAACTCGTGGTTGATTTTAACAACTTTGAATTCCATTGTTTTACCAACGTACACATCGTAATCCCTGATAGGTTTAATATCGATTTGTGAACCTGGTAAGAAGGCTTCAACGCCCATGATATCAACAATTAAACCACCTTTAGTTCTGCTCTTCACAAAACCAGTGATGATTTCATCATTATCAAGTGCTGAATTAATGCGCTCCCATGATTTTTGAGTTTTTGCACGTTTACGTGAAAGTACTAACTGACCGTTAGCATCTTCTTGTGACTCTACAAATACGTCAACTGAATCACCGATCTTAAGATCAGGTGTATCACGGAATTCTGAAACTGAAACTAAACCGTCTGATTTAAATCCTACGTTCAGAACTACATCTTTGTTGTTAACGTTAACAACAATACCGGTGATGATTTCGCCTTTGGTGATAGAGCTGAAAGTTCCATCATACAATTTCTCAAATTTTTCACGGTCGCTATCGCTGTAGTTACCAAATTTTTTGTCGTCTGCATCCCAGTCGAAATCTTCGCTTGGTGTAGCTGCAATTTTAGATTTGATCTCTTCGATCGAGATTGAATCAGCTTCTGATTCAATAGTTTCTTTTTCGCCAGATGCGGTAACTGTACCCAGTTCAGCTTCTTTCGCTTTTAATTCTTTTTCTGCTTCTTGTTTTTTTGCCATTAAATAATTTATCTCCTTTTCCCAATTTGTTAATTGGGACTGCAAAGGTAAGGACATAATTTTATTAAAAAAAGAATTATTTAATGTTAATTGCTGATATTTAAGCCTTTTTGAGCCGATGGATTCATTTTTTGAGCAGGCGATTAAAGCAACGGCATCTTTTTTATTGAAAACGCGTTACATCAACCTGTTAGATGCGCTATAATTTGGCCTCTATCTCGGCAAAGATTGTCATAAAGTTACCTTCCAGGTAATCGCGGTATATACCTAACACGTCATTCATCGCCTCTTCCTGCTGCGGCGTAAAAGGATCTTTCCATACCCGCATACAAATACGCTTAAGCGCATAGGCTATCTGGTGGGTTTCGGCATAGGTATGCAGGTATTTGCTCGCTTTAAATTTTTCGTAAAATTTAAAAAACACTTCAGTGTTTTTCAGACCGGAAAAGGTCAGAAACTCGTTTATAGTTTCTGTTTTACAGCCGGATAGATGGTCATAAAACTCATCAACCTTTACTTTACCCGTGGTTAATAGCAAATTATCTATAATAAGCTCCAATGCTATGTGGCCCAAAAAAAATGGCTTTACCGGCGAGCCTTCGATAGCAGGGCGCAGGAGTTTTTTTAACTCGTGCGAGTGGGTTGCAAAAAAACCAGAAGAGTGAAAATACCTGTCGACAGCCAGGTGCTTATTCCAGCCTACTATAATAGAATTAACATCGTTATCAGGGTGTTGCAGTTTTTCGGGGTGCAGGATAATGTGTTTATCAGCATTCTTCAACAGGTCGGGCAGTACCGTTCCCAATACGTGGTAACAGTTGCTGGTATCCCTGTCGAAATAATAATGCGATAAAAAATTCATAAGCATTGAGTTGCAAAATACCCCGTTTTGCTCAAGATACAAAGAATAAGTAATTATTTGAAATAGATTTTACGTGTAGTTAACGGTTGACAAAAAGTTTCCTAAAGTTACATTTTGGTAACTTTGTGCTTTAGCTTTATATCTTTGCAACCTTTGAAACAACACTTAATATGAATTTTGTTGAAGAACTAACCTGGCGCGGCATGCTGCATACCATTATGCCAGGCACCGAAGAAATGCTTAATAAAGGTATGGCTTCGGGATATATAGGATTTGACCCAACTGCAGATTCGCTGCACGTAGGCCACCTTACACAGATCATGACCCTGATCCACTTTCAGCGCGCGGGCCATAAACCATTCGCGCTGGTTGGCGGTGCTACCGGCATGGTGGGCGACCCTTCGGGCAAATCGCAGGAACGCAATTTATTATCTGAAGATGTTTTGCAACATAACCTGGAGGCTGTAAAGGCGCAACTTACCCGTTTTCTGGATTTTGACAGCGGCATGAACAGTGCCGAAATGGTGAACAATTACGATTGGTTTAAGAGTTTTACTTTCCTCGATTTTATCCGCGATGTTGGAAAGCACATCACCGTAAACTACATGATGGCCAAAGATTCGGTTAAGAAACGCCTGGAAGGTGATACCGGGATGTCATTCACCGAGTTTACTTATCAGTTGGTGCAGGGATATGATTTTTATTACCTATGGAAACACCATAATTGCACCATACAAATGGGTGGCAGCGACCAATGGGGCAATATTGTTACCGGCACCGAGCTGATTCGCAGGAAAGATGCAGGCGAAGCTTTTGCACTTACTACCCAATTAATAAAAAAAGCAGATGGGACCAAATTTGGCAAAACCGAAAGCGGCGCCGTTTGGCTTGATCCGGAACGTACATCGCCTTACCAGTTTTACCAGTTTTGGTTAAACACTACCGATGTTGACGCGAAGGCCTACATCAGGATATTTACCTTGTATGATCGCGAAGTGATTGAAGCCTGGGAAACCGAGCATGATGCAGCACCACATACCAGAGTGTTACAAAAAGCATTGGCAAAAGATATTACCATTCGCGTGCATGGCGAAGCCGAGTATGAAAAAGCGATTAAATCATCAGAGTTTTTATTTGGGAATGTTGGCATAGAGTTTTTAAGCGAACTAAACGATGCCGAGGTATTGGCTTTATTTGCTGGTGTACCCAACTTTGCAATTTCGTTAACTGAATTACACGAGGGAATCAGCATTACCGATTTGTTAGCTGTTAAAACCACCATCTTCCCATCAAAGGGCGAAGCAAAGAAAACGATTGTTGGTGGTGGCGCATCAATAAACAAGGTAAAGATTGCAACGGCCGATGACGTTTATAATGCAGATGCTCTGTTAAACGGAAAATTTATAGTGGCGCAGAAAGGGAAAAAGAATTACTTTTTGATAGTGGCCGAATAAGCACATGATCAGGCTTGCGAAGTTTTTGAAAGTTCACAAGTCTTCTATTAAGTAAAAAAGCGATGAGCCGAAAACTCATCGCTTTTTTATTGACTAATATTTGTATATACGACAAATGGTAATTATATTTGTATATATGTCGTACAAAACAAAAAAAGAAACGCAAAACGTGCTCCACGAGCCTATGGTAGCCTATGGCAGCATGGGTACTATGCATTCGTTTTATAACTTGCTTGGAGGTACAAAAGCATTAACGCTCAACTCCGATTTTGACATCATTAACCTCGCTCGTCAAGGTTTCCCTAAAAGTGCGCTACTTTCACTGGCAAAAAAAATATCTTTAACCCTACAGGAGTTAGCCGTTATCTTACACATTAGCGAACGTACTTTACAGCGTTACGAAGACGATGCCATTATTAAAACTGAATACGCCGAAAAAGCCGTTGAGCTTGCCCGCCTTTATACCCGTGGGCAGGAAGTTTTTGGTTCGATGGATAAATTCAAAACCTGGATAAAAACTCCGTCACTTATATTCAAAGGCGAAGCCCCGGTTACCATCCTGGATACATCCGCAGGTTTTGATATGGTTTTTAAAGAATTGGGCCGAATTGAGCACGGTATTTTTGCCTGATGATACTATTCCGCATTGCCAACTGCAACTATGCCGGTGATTTAACAGGCACAGGAGCCCGTTTATATGGAGGCCGGTGGAACAGTGAAGGTAAATCGATGCTTTACACGGCTTCATCACGGGCGCTGGCGGTGCTTGAAGTATTGGTCCATTTGCCTCCCCTATTGATACCTGACAATTTTTGCCTTGTAGAAATTGAGATCCCCGAAGATAATATCTATACCCTAAACCCGGCATTGTTGCCCCCACACTGGCGGGATATACCTGCCCCGGTGGCATTACGTCAATT
The DNA here is from genome assembly GCF_056401935.1 of Mucilaginibacter sp. P4_D1. Taxonomy (NCBI): domain Bacteria; kingdom Pseudomonadati; phylum Bacteroidota; class Sphingobacteriia; order Sphingobacteriales; family Sphingobacteriaceae; genus Mucilaginibacter; species Mucilaginibacter sp. P4_D1. The sequence goes on along the minus strand of NZ_JBFUIJ010000067.1, from coordinate 12,501 downwards.
GGGGGATGAGTTTTTAAAAAAACGCGAATACCTGGTAATGAAAGTTCCCTCATCCATTGTGCCTGCCGAATATAACTACCTTATAAATCCATTACATCCGGCTGCATCAGCGGTAAAACTAACAAACACAGAAACATTTAGCTTTGATGAGCGACTTTTAAATTAGCTATTACTTTTTTAGCTAATTAAGTGCTTTAACTATCCCTAAATAAAACTGCACCCGATAGTTTTTTTAAATCTCGCCTCCTACTGTATTAGCATTTGATCCTCTCCCCCTCCAGCAAGCAAACTCAAATAAAAAAACCAGCTGTTTTATCTTTTACTACAGGTTATAGTAATTGTAAAAACACTTGCAATTACCATAACTAAAATATTAGTTTTACAAAACCTCGAAACAAATTATAATAACCGATATGAAAACCTTTACAGTATTACTCATAAGTATATGCTTTTCAGTTTACAATGCATTGGCCCAAACGCCGGATTTGGCAATTGCAAAAACCACTTACGAGTTTACTCATATAAGGGATACAACTAACCGCACCAAGCCCTATAAAGAAACTATGGTTTTACTATCTGGCCGTAATGCAAGCGTTTACCGAAGCCTTACCAAGCAACAACAGGAAGAAAAAATGGCCAACGAAATTGCAAACCAAGTTAAAGGGGCCGCCGACCCTAATCATCTTTCTTTAACTATTACCGGAGGTGGCGTGATAAGCAATGAGGAGTACTACCAATACACGGCCCCAAAAAAGCTATACACCGAAGAAAAGATTATTAACTTTTATTTGACAGAGGAATCACTGCCCGTTATTAACTGGACGATACAAAATGACACTTTGAGTATCGGCACACTACATTGCCAAAAGGCTACTGCTCATTTTAAAGGGCGCGACTATGAAGCATGGTTCTGTGCCGACATTCCGTTTAAAAACGGCCCATGGAAACTAAATGGCCTCCCCGGTTTAATTGTACAGGCAGCTGACGTAAAAAAAGAAGTTGTTTTTAAATTTATGGGTTTTGAGGACATTAGCCAAAGCAAGCAAACCATACAGCCCCCCGCTGATGACATTAAAACACAGTCAAAAGAATTAGCCCGGCTAAAAGAAGCGAGGGACAAAGATCCGCAAGGGTTTATGAAAAGTGCACATGGTAGTTTCAGTGGCGGTTCACGAAACACAGGGCCGTCCCTTGCCAATATCGACCCTAATAAAATATCGTCTATAAATATTACCAGGAGCGATAATTTAAACTCCAAAACAAATAACAACCCGATAGAATTACCCGAAAAAAAGTAAACCTGCGTTAGGCAGGTTTACTTTTTTTAAAAATCGCTTAACAGATCAAGCTTTTTGGCATTGTACTCTTCCTGCGATATCAGGCCATTATCAAAAAGCATTTTAAGCCTCTTTAACTTTTCAGTAAGTTCGTCCGGTTTTGGGGGGGCAGCTTGTTGCACAATTGGCTCGGGAGCCGGAGTTGGAACGGGCGGAGCCACTGGCACCGGCGTTGGTATTTGTGGCACGGCTACCGGTGGCTGGGCAGCAAACACCTGCTGAGTAGGTGCTGTACGGGCAGCGTTGTCAAACTGAACAGCGCCAGATTCTGCGCGTTTTTGTTCAAGGTCGCGTTGGCGGCGGGCTTCGCGTTCAACTTCTTTACGTTCCTGGGCGTACTGGTATAACTTACGGCCCTGCACTTTAGGCAGGTAATCAACAGCCATTTCGGCGCCGTTTGTGGTTTTTACGCTGAATATAGCGCCAATAATTTCTTCTTTTGTATATACATCAACAATATCCTTCCATACAAAATCAACAAATTTGATGGACAGGCCCAGGTTGGCCGGGGTAAAAAATAAGATACGTTTATTGGTTATGGCAATGCAATCCGGAAACAAATTCACCAATGGCTTTTTCTGAACCGCTATGTAAATGATCTCTTCACCAGAAGAAAGCAGGTCGACCAGGCGGAAATAAACTTTCTCAACCGTTTTTGGATCTTGTTCCTCGTTTAAAAATTTCTCAATCATGTTTTCARCATTTATGATGCGTGCAAAAATAACAATAATACTTAAGTTGGCTATAAGTTTTAAGCAATCAGCAAATTACACCCACGAATATCGCTTTGATCAAACCGACCCAACACCTCAAACGAGCCATCGGCATAGGTTTTACCCAAATCCTGGGTGGCTATAAACGAGCAGGAATTGATATTGGCCAGGTCGATCACGTTAATTCCGCCTGTTTTTCCATTGCTTAACGTAGTGATAGGATCGTTAGTATCGCGGATGATGATTTGCATCCAGGGCGGGCAATCAAAAATCCCCTCCCCTTTTGAGTAAGCTTGTGACAACAGCTCCGTCATCCCGTATTCGGAATGTATAGTACTTACTCCGAACCCTTTACACAAAACCTGGTGCAACTCCTCGCGGATCATCTCCTTGCGGCGGCCTTTCATTCCCCCTGTCTCCATTACAATCAATTCGGGGAAATGAATATTGTACTGCTCAATAAAGTCAAGCAACCCAAAGGTAACCCCTATTAATAAAGTAGGCTTTTGAGCTTGCTGTTGTTTTATAAGCTGTTGATAAAGTTCATCGTGGTTATACAAAAAAAAGCCACTATCCGGGTTATCAGACTGTTTTATCAAATCATCAACCATATAAATAAGCGATGAGCCTTCACGCTCCAGATAAGAAGGCAACAGCGCTAATACCGTATAGTCCTTAATATCGCCATAAAACAACCTGAAGGCATTCCTGAAGCTATCTTCATACCACGTTTTATCAGTTACATGATGGCTACTGGTTATCATACCCGTAGTGCCCGAACTGGTAAACGTGACCTCAACTGGATCATTTGAACTAACAATGGCATGCGATTTAAAAAACTCAATGGGCAAAAAAGGAATTTTTTCAACCGTATCAACCTGCACTAAATCGATTTTTAAACCGTCGATAAACTGCCTGTATATGGCGCAATTTTGGGCCTGGTATTTAAAAACCTGCAGAGCTGTTTGCTCAAACTGCTCTTTACTATTTATCGAAAAAACCTGTTGTTTACCGGGCATCGTCATCAGGCGCAAAGATATGGAATCGGATGGGCAGATTTCAAATTCAAGATGTGCAGATGTTTTTATCTATCTATATCTAAACTGCCCAACAAAATGGGACGAATAATCTGAAATCTACACACTTGCACATCAATTTCCGCAAGTTCCGGGTTTTAATCCGCTGCTCTTACTACCACCTTTGATCTAAATAAAAAAAAACGCCATGAACAACTTTAAAATCGTGCCGCTATCCAAAGCGTTCGTCCAAAAAATAAAAACAACCATGACCGATGATTTTGGCAACCCCGTTGTTGAACAACTGGCAACCGGCCTGGGCCCCTGCCGCATCTCTTTAAAACCCTTTAACAAAGGTGTTGACAAGCGGTTATTATTTAAACACTCGCCCTTTGAACTTGAAAATGCTTACAACCAACCCGGGCCGGTATTTGTGAATGCAGAAGACGTAGATGAGTATACCGACATATTCCGCTTTCCGCCCGAGATTAAGGCGAATAAACAAAGCTTCCCGCTATCACTTATTGGGTACAATAAAGACCAGATGATGGCCGTGACCCGTTTGGTTGGCGATGCTGACGTGGAGGAATTGATAAACGAGTTATTTGACCAGTATCCCAACATCGAATACCTGCATGCGCGCAACGCCCAGGCCTGTTGTTTTATATGCAAAATTGAACGCAGATAACAACACAGTTAAATAATTTAATTTAAAAACAACCAATGGGGTATATGGGTTGATAATACATCAACAATAACATTAAAAACCATACCCCATGAAAACATTAAAATTTTTGGCTATCCCATTGATGCTTAGCCTATTCTTTGTACTGATATCGGCAAAAGCCGGCGACAAGGAAAACGAACGTGTGCACAGCGCTTCAAACGTATTAAAAGACTTTTCTAAAATGAAGGAAAGCATACCGCGCCAACTGCTTCAACAATATGAGGGCATCGTAATTATACCCAAACTAATTAACGCCGGCCTGGGCATAGGTGGCAAGCGTGGTAAGGGTATTGCCATGGTAAAACTGGCCGACGGTAAATGGAGCAACCCCGTTTTTGTTACTTTAACCGGTGGCAGTTTTGGTTTGCAAATAGGCGTACAATCAGTTGACCTGGTTTTGGTATTCCGTCATAAAGGAGTGCTGACTAAAGTTAAGAACGGCGACTTTACCATTGGTGGCGATATCTCGGCAGCAGCCGGCCCGGTTGGCCGTAGCTCGACAGCCAGCACCGATTACAAACTGGAAGCCGAGGTATACTCCTACTCGCGCAGCCGGGGCTTATTTGCGGGCATTACCATCAATGGCTCAAACCTTGGTATCGACAAAACGGCCAACGCTAATTTTTATGGAAATAACGATTCGTCGAAAGATATTTTCGCTATGTCTAACAGTAAAAAAGAGTCGGTTGTTGTGTTAAAGGAAACTTTGAGCGCTTTTTAAGCATCGAAATTTCAGCAAAATGCCTGATCGTTTTTCCGCTAAAAAAAGCAACTGCGTTAGTTTTTAGCTAAAACAAATCAATGGCGATGAGTTATTTAACTTCATCGCCATTGGTTTATAAGCCACAATTTTATTTACCGCGATTTCCCCGTAAGTCATACAAAGGTTAATAAATAACACAAACAACTGCACGTTTTATGAGTTGCTTACGTTAATTGCTAACATTGCATTTAATTTACACACCCCATGAAAACGTTAAAACTGTTAAAATTCCCGTTAATATTAAGCCTGTTTTTTGTGCTGATATCGGCCAAAGCCGATGATAAAGAAACGGAGCGGATCCAAAATTCGGCCACCGTGCTCAAGAACTTTGCCGAGATGAAAGAAAGCATCCCGAGCGAATTGATGAAAAAATATGAAGGCATCGTAATTATCCCTAAATTGATTAATGCAGGCCTGGGCATTGGCGGTAAACGCGGCAAGGGCGTAGCTATGGTGAAGCTTGCCGATGGTAAATGGAGCGACCCGGTTTTTGTTACCCTTACAGGCGGAAGCGTTGGCTTCCAGATAGGTGTACAATCTGTTGATCTGATCCTGGTGTTCCGTCATAAAAGTGTGTTAACCGATATCAAAAAAGGCAATTTTACTATCGGTGGCGATATATCTGCTGCAGCCGGCCCGGTTAACCGCAATAAATCGGCAACTACCGACTATAAACTGGAGGCCGAAATTTATTCCTATTCGCGTAGCCGTGGTCTTTTTGCAGGCATCAGCCTGAACGGCTCGGGCCTGAATATCGATAACAATGCCGACGAAAACTTTTACGGCAATACCGATTCTTCGCAGGACATTTTTGAAAGCGCAAAAAACGATTCGGAAGAAGTTAAGGACCTGAAAGATGCTTTAAAAGATTTTAAATAGTCTCAAGTTCTAAGTCTTAAGTCCGAAGTCTTAAGTTTAAAGTCGAGAAAACAAATCAGACTTTAGACTTCGGACTTAAGACTTAGAACTATTTCTTCTTCAGGCTTAGTATCGAAAAATCATCTTTAGCTTTTGTAATTATATTGCCAAGCATACCCAGGCCGGTAACTTCCATTTCTACCAGGTCACCGTCTTTTAGCCACTGGGGCTGATAAGATGCATCGTTTAACAATCCTGTTCCGTTTAGTTCCAGGAAACAGCCGGTACCAACCGTTCCGGATCCTATTACATCGCCGGGCAACACATCGCATCCATAAGCGCAACGTTCGATGATCTCGGCAAAGGTCCATTCCATATCAGCCATATTACCTGCCGATACTTGTTTACCGTTTACCACACATTTCATGTCCAGGTTATAAGCATTACCCGTATGGCCTTGTTTAGCCGGTACCTTATATTTTTCCAGTTCATCGGGCGTTACCAGCCAGGGGCCAATCACGGTCGAAAAATCTTTTCCTTTTGCGGGCCCAAGGTTTAGCAGCATCTCTTCCATTTGCAGGGTGCGGGCGCTCATATCGTTCATGATCATGAACCCGGCAATAAAACTATCAGCATCTGCCGCCCTGATGTTGCGGCCTTTTTTATTAAGCACAACCGCCACTTCCAATTCAAAATCAAGCTTATCAAAATGATCGGGCATGCATTCAATTTCACCGGCGCCTTGTATGGCGTTATGGTTGGTAAAATAAAATATAGGGTATTGGTCAAATTCGGGGATCATGGCAACACCACGGTTACGGCGGGCAGTTTCTACATGCTGCCTGAAGGCGTAGGCGTCGCGGCATGATGATGGGTGAGGCACGGGGGCCATTAACTCAAAAAACAATTCTTCTTTTGCTTCCATACTACCGCTGCTGATTGCGGCGTATACCCTGCGTGCGTGATCCATCAGCTCATCGCCGCCCCACAAAAACTCGTTCATATTATCGGGTATCAGCTTATCGCAGGAGTTGAGGTTATAAATATGGCCGTTCACAAAAACGCCCAAATGCTCCCGGTCTTCGGTTTTGTAGGATACTAATTTCATGGATTTTTGGTTTTATAAGTGGTTAGAAAGGTCTTTCGGAGATATAACAAATGAAACATCACATTGCAGGTCGCTATGGTGAGTAAGGCAATGCCTAAATCCAATATCAAACAGGGCGCAGAAAAATATTGATGATACTGATGATCAACTGTTTTTGCACCAAGCTTCCAATAAACAAGCCAAGGGAAGCCCATTGATGTTACACCATCAACGGGAGCGTTATTTTTGGAGTAAAATACGGTCAAAAAAACAAAAACTAAGATGGCAAGTAACGTGGGTATTACTCTTATCCTCATGTTTGGCTGATTTTATAAACGGTTATATCAAAGCTAATGAATTTTAATGAGGGATATCGCTTTGATAAATTTTATGCATGCCTGGCAATTTTTACGTTAATGTTTTTTCGCGCTAAGACGCCAGGACGCAAAAGTAAAGTCAAAAAGCTTAAATACACAGTCAAAAAAATCAGCTTCTTATCTACTATATTTTCTTTTACCCATATCAGCGTCCGCATAGCGAACGGATCATCTATTAGCCCCGGGTTGAAACCCCTTGCTACAAAATGTGCCAGGGCTACGCCCTTGAGGAAATTAAACAGCCGCTGAAGGGTTCAAAATTCGCAAAGCCATCATCTACTCTAATTCTAAAACAATTGCCGAATGCTCACACAAAGTAATAGCCCGCCAGTCGGCCAGCGCTTGTTGTACAGCCTCGTGGTTTGTTGCGGCAAGGCCAATGTATCGCCCACTATCCTCATCAACTTGTAAATCATGGTCATGATCGGTGTGCGCAGTGCCTTCGCTGCATTGTTTACAAAGCATCCTCACGGTCGACCAATCTTCCATCTCAACACCGGAATTGCGACACAACTCTCCCAGCTTATTGATATCATCCACGGTGTTGATATAAGCGCTAACCGAAAAAGTTTTGTATGCGGATTTAGTTAAAAGCTGAAGTTCATTAAATACAGGCACGTCGGTTCCATCTTCCAGCTTTCGATACCCTACGGCAGCGCCATCGTTAAGTAACATATCACCAAACCTGTGGCCTGATTTGCCTAAAGGAATATTTTCAATGACTGTTCTTGCCGGGTCTATGCGCTTGCACCAAACAACCTCGCCATCGGTATCGGGGTTTAATCTTATAGGTACCGCGCCTAATACAAGATCAGGTTCTTCGTCGTTAATTTCTACTTTGACACCAAATTTACTCCAGGATGTTCTTGCGGTTTCCCAATCATGCAATGCAGTTGCGGCTATACCCAGGTTCCAAATCGCGGCCTTGTCATCTTCATCCAGTTCAACTGCAATTTTATTATGCTCATATGATAAATGCCAATTGCACTGATATTTGTATAACAGGCCGAGATTATAATGAGGTACCGCCCAACTTTCGTCGGCCTTAATGACCCGATGATAACAAGCTATAGCATCGGCCGTTTCACCACGTTCTTCATGGGCAATAGCAATTTTTAATAATTGTTGTGCCGAATTTTTAGATATACTAATATTACGCTTCAGATAATTTATTAATCCCATAAACTTACGCGTGTATATCGGCCTCCTTTTCAAAAGCCTTTTTTACCAGCAACCCCGATAAGGCAGCAAACCCTGCCACCAAACCACCAACTACACCGGTAATTACCAGTATGAGCCACCATGAGGGTAAATGAAACAATGCGGCAATCCGTTTGGCCAAAATGTGATCGTTAGGGATACTTTTAAACAGGGCCAGCACCACCCATACGATAAACACAGCGCCAAAGCCCGAGATAAAAGCCTGCCTGGCTGTTTTGCCGGCAAACAGCGCGGCCAAAAACGCAGCTATGGCCACTACCCACCAGGGTAAAAAGAAACCGCTTGCAAAGGATAATATGAGGATAATGAGGAATAACATAAGCTTATTTTTGATTGCTGATGGTTAGGGTTGTTTTAATACGGCTTGATTTTTCGGCAGGCGATTGCATAAACAGCAACTCCTTCAACTCTCCATTTTGCCAGGTTTTGAGCATATCATCGTAATAAAAACTGCCGGGGTTGCCGCTTTCGCCGCCAGGGAAAATACCGTAGCCTTTTACAGTGGGACCCATTTGTACCACCATACGCCATGACGGGCCGTGCCCGTTATTTAAGGCGTTGATGGTTGATCCTGTTCCGCCCGATTCAAAATTGCCCGAGCTTAGGGCTTCCTGGTTGGTAAGGTGGGCTATCTCCATTTTCTTAACCTTCCCCCACTCCCATGCCTGGCCGGGTTGGCCATATTTGTGCACCAAATCATCAACCACGTTGGTAAATGCCGCGTTGATGATCTCCGTACAGGTTTCTTTAACAGGCGTGCGGGTATCGTCAAACCATTTGGAGTTGGGTTCCTTCGCTATCAGTTTTTCGGTACGGTCCATTGATGGGTAATTGTCCCGCAGGTTTTTGGCGGCAAAATCATCACTCCATATCATATCATATATTTTAAGCCACCACGCGTTAAAAATGCTTGCACCTACTGAGTTTACAGAGAAGTTTTTATCCCAGTTTTTTACTGTGTTATAAGCTATTGTTTGGGTTTTATCCAGTTTAGTTGCATCAAGATATTTGAGCAGCACGGGCATCATATCCTGGGCACGGATGCTGTATACATCCGTCTGTAATATCCGCATACTATCTACAGTGGCGTTGTGCATCACGCTAAGCCTGTCGTTAATGCGCTTGCCACGCTGGTATGGGGCAAACTGCCAGTTAATATAGTACGGGTAGGTTTGATCTGTTGATGATTGGTTGGCCGAACTTACAAACCCCCGGGGCGGATTTTTAACCGTTGGGTTTTGATCGAACGGAATCCAGCCGTGCCAGTCATCGGCCGGGTCGGTGCCATCCAATATAAACTTTCCCTGGTCTTTATATTTCAGCGGGAATTTACCGTTGGGGGTTATAGCTATGTCTTTATCGCGGCTGGCAAATACAAAGTTTGATGCAGGAGCATTAAAATAAGTAAGCGCCTTGCGGTAATCATCGTAATTTTTACCGTGGTTCAGAATGTACATGGTCATCAACTCGTTTGATTTGTCGTGTGCTATCCATCGTAAGGCATCGCCAATGGGCACAAAGCCGGGCGTATGCGCGGTGGTTTTACTTTTATCTTCGTAAACTACCGGCCCGTGATGGGTGTAAATAACGGTATCAATTAATGATTTTTCGCCGCGGATATTAATCACCTCTACCCTGCGGGTGGTTTTGTTCCACCGGTTATTGTACCAGTACTCGTTCTTTTTATCATCTTTAAATTTAACCTGGTACCAATCAAGCACATCGGCATCTACGTTGGTAATACCCCAGCTAATGTTGTTGTTAAAACCCAATATGACGCTGGGCGCGCCCGGCAAACTTACACCATACACATTTACCCCCGGCGCCGAAAGCTGCAGCTGGAACCAGATGGATGGATAGGTTAAATTTAAATGCGGGTCGTTAGCCAAAATAGGGTAACCATTAGCAGTTTTGCTGCCTGCAACCGCCCAGTTGTTACTGCCAATACCTTCCTCTTTTACTACGCGTTTGGCGCTATCATTCATAGCTGCCAAGAAACTGCCGGATGGTTTTGGGATAGACAACGGCTTAAAGTTCCATTTGGTACCTGCGGGAATAATAGGATCTTCGCGCATCGGATAATCCGGGAACAGGTCGTTAGTGGCGTTGGCGCCAAACTTTTTAAGCACATTGCTCATGGCAAACTCGTTGGAGCCGCCCGCCAGCGTTTCGGACATTAGCTTCAGTAAAAACGCGCAGTTAATGGGTTTAAAATCTTCAGGGGCGTAGTCCAGCAATTTAAACTCCAGCGGGTATTCGCGCGGCCCAAGCTGATGTATGTAAGCGTTAATGCCATCTGTATACGCCAAAATCATTTCGCGAATGGGTTTGGCGGCCATCATTTCTTTCAAAGAATTTTCGGCACCGTAAACCATCCCCATGCGGCGGTGGTAGCGGTCAATCTCCAAAGCCTGCGGGCCGGCAATTTCGGCAAGGCGGCCTGCGGCACTCCGGGTTTGTATGTCCAGTTGCCAAAGGCGCTCTGTTGCGGTTACATAGCCCTGGGCGTAGTACAAATCATGTTCGTTATCAGCAAATATGTGGGGGATTCGGTTTTCATCGTACTTAATAATAACCTTGCCGGTAAGGCCAGGAAGATTTAATGTACGCGAAGCCAAAATATGTTTGCTCTCGGCATTTTGCCAAAAACCGTCTGCGGGGCTTAAAAACCTCCCTACCGGTGGTACCGGGCCGTGTTTGGTTTGCAATAACCAGATAAGGGCAAGGGTAAAGGCTATGGAAAAAAAGGCTTTTATAAATTTCATCAGTCAAATGAGGGGGATATCGACTATAAAGTTAAGGTTTTAATATGCTTCTTCAAGCTTTGACTTACGCTTGCGATAATGTTTTTTTGGTTTTTGCTGCAGGCTGTCAGGTTGGGCTGTCAGAGCACCCGCTTTTTTCTCGCGCCTGTACTCCCATGGCGGTGTCGGGTTGCCATCGGCCCAAAGGCCCAGCCTGCTTTGGCGGGCTTCCTGCTCATACCCGGCCAGCTGGRCACTTTGCGAATATTGTTTGTACTGCCAGGCGTAACCGCTTTTTACCAGCTGGTAATTTACATTGGTGCCATCCTCCAAAATAACCAATGCTACGGTGCGGCCATAACGGTCATGCACGTTACCTACCAGTTTTACATACTTGCCAAAGCACAAATCCGAAGTAAACTTTTTAGCCGCCTGCCCAAAGGCCTGTGTTTTTTCGGGGCAATCCACTTCGGCCAGCCTTACTGTCACTTGTTGGTTATCGCTGCTCAGCAAACCTATGGTGTCGCCATCTTTAATTTTCACCACTTTATACAGGTAGTCGGGCTTGGGGTTACAGCCCCAGAGCAAGAGAACAATGACAAGGAATAGCGAGAAATATTTTTTTAACATGAAAATTGGATGTGCAGATTTCAGATGTGCAAATATGCAGATGATGAGCGTATTTTTTTACCGATTGTGATTTTTTGTCTGAGCCGGAATTCATCGAATTCAGGAATTTTTAGAATTTTGCTAATTCATCAATTCCATAAATTCCGGTTCAGAAACATTTGAATTTTGATCGGATAACTATGTTCTTATGAGGATAATCTTTTATCGGTTTTGAATTTAACTTTAATTAACTATATCTTTAGTTAATATGAAAACATTAGCCCTTCTACTCTTACTTTGTGGATGCTTTGATCTCCCTTCATCAGCCCAAACCAGCAAATTGAACCCTGCATTAATTAAAAAAATTGACTCGATGTTTAAGGACGACCAATTTTGGCGGGTAGAAGATCAAAAACTGCAGCGAAATCGAAAATCGGCTTACAGCGCCGAAACTATCCAGCAAAAATGGGCCGAAACAGATAGTATCAATGAGGTTAAAGCAAAGCTCATCATCAAAAAATACGGTTTCCCCGGTTACGACCAGGTTGGCGAAACAAGCAACCATTTTTGGGCAATAGTACAGCATTGCGATGATGATATTGCTTTCCAGGAAAGGGTACTGATACTACTAAAAAAAGAAGTGGATAAAAACAATGCCGACAAAAGCAACTACGCTTTGCTAACCGACAGGGTATTGGTAGGCAGAAATCAAAAACAAATTTACGGTACCCAAATAAAGCGCGACCCTAAAACAGGAAAATCGGCACCCTTCCCGTTAAAATACCCTAAAATGGTCGACAAGCTGAGGAAGCAAATGAATTTAGGGCCGCTGGCCGATTATGTAAAGCAATTTAACAGATGATAATTCCGATAGTCAACAATTAATATAATTTACCTAACTTATCTGCTATTTTGCCAATGAACCAATGAACCAATGAACCAATGAACCAATGAACCAATGAACCAATGAACCAATGAACCAATGAACCAATGAACCAATGAACCAATGAACCAATGAACCAATGAACCAATGAACCAATGAACCAATG
>NZ_JBFUIJ010000066.1:0-23374 GCF_056401935.1 Mucilaginibacter sp. P4_D1 | reverse complement strand
CTGCAATTCGATAGGTTTTTGGGATTGCAGGGCGTCTAGGATTTCTCCTCACCCCACCGCTCTATTCCCCCTCTGGGCTCGTTCGAAATGACATTTTTGTTGAACTAAAAAGATACGGGAACAAGTTAGCCGATGGGGAGGAAATTAAAAAAAATTCGATAGAATTACTTAAACTGATTTTTTCAGACGCCCCTGCAAGCTCCGGTAATATTGTTTAACAGCGATGCGAAAAATGTCATATAACAGGGTGTATATTAAGATGATAACAGGGATAAAAAAGCAATAAAAATGCAGCCAGCGAAAAATATAGGCACCAGCCAAAGCTCCGCACATAAAGAAAAAAATAATAGCCACCCGTAGTTTTATTTTAACTTTTAGGGCCGTCCTGTCTTCTGTTTTATGGCGTAAAAACTGGGCAAGTTCAATCCCCAGGTCGGTAAATGTACCAGTAAGGTGTGTGGTGCGTACAACCGAGCCAGAAACCATTGATACCAGCGCGTTTTGCAGGCCCATGGCAAACAGCAGGCTACCGGCAAATATCTCTTTGCCTACTAAGCTATGATCATACCGGTAGCCAAACACGGCTACACTGAGCAGTATGGTTGTTTCAATTAAAATAGGGATTACATAAGAGTACTGTTGGTTTTTGCCGATGCGGGAAACAATAAAGCTTGATACAAAGGCCCCGGCTAAAAAAAGGAACATCCATAGGGCAATTACTCTGGCTGTTTGCCAATTTTGCAGGGCAATTTGCTCTGCAAACAATGCCGCGTGGCCGGTTACATTGGTGGTAAGTACGCTAAACCCAAGAAACCCGGCCGCATTTACAAAACCCGCCGTAAGCCCGAGCAGCGAAGCCAGCTTTACGTTGTGATTATACGTTCTTTTGGTACCCAGGTGTCTCAGCATTCGTTATAGATAAGTCGTAAGTAATTAGTTTTAAGTCATAAGCCTAAATTGCCATTTTTGATTTAGAACCTGAGCCTTTCGACAAATATTATTGTTAAGTCTAAAAGGATGTGGTCTTAAGCTTTGAGCCTGAATTGCCATGTTTGGCTTAGAACTTAAAACTTTCGACTAAGGACTATCCTAAGGGCAATTGGTTATTCCCTGCGATTGTTTGGCAGGGCTTAAGTAGGGGATATTTAAACCTAATCCGCGCAACACAAACCACAAACCTAAACAAACCATAAGGTAAGGCATGGCCATATTAATGCGGCGGCGTACCTGTGGGCCAATAAAACCCATGCTTACTGTAGCCAGCAGCATTAACGGGAAAGTGCCCACCCCGAACCAAAACATATATTGGGCAGATGAATAGGCAGAGTCGGTATTTACGGCGCCGATAAGTGCAAGATAAACAAAGCCGCAGGGCAGGAAACCGTTGAGTAAACCCACTGCGAAATGGCCTGCCTTATGTTTCAGCGCGAAACCGATAAGCTTATTGATTGGCGTCAACATTTTGGGCATCAGCTTACTTTGACTGAACCTGACTTTAAACATACGCGAAAAGCCCGCCATGATAATTAATATGCCGCTAATTACAGCCACACTTTGCTGTAAGCCGGCCAGCCAAAGCTGTCTGCCCAATAAGCCAATCAGCAAGCCCAGCAGGGTATAGGTTATAACGCGCCCGGCATTGTAAACAAATTTATCAACTACCACCATCCACCATCGCGAATGAAAGGATGGTACCGCAAAAGCAAGCGGTCCGCACATACCAATGCAGTGTACACTGCCAAACAGGCCAATAAAAAGGGCTACCTGGTTACTACTCATTCTATATCCACCTCCTTTTCGTACAGGTACGCTTTGCGGTTGCTTTGCCACTCCAGTACAATATGCCAGCGGCCTTTAACAAGGGACGTGGCAGATACGTTGGCAACCCTGTCAAGTTCGGTGTTTATGGGGAAGGTTTTATCAAGCGCCTGGCTGGAGGGGCGTATAAATTTAACGCTACCTGTTGCAGGTGCTGTAAATGCAATACTGACCTGTCTGCCGTTTACCCGGATTGCAGGCTGGGCATGGTCGGTAACAACCTGCTTTTCTTTTGCATAATCTTTATCAAAGTTTAGCCCTTTTTCATAATAATGGTGGTCATATTCATCGGCCGGCAAGGCAAACATCCGTACACACATAAATATGATAAATAGCATGAACATGGCCATGCCTGCAACTATTCCTTTTCCCCAATTCATATTTCTAATCATTTGATGGTCCTACAAACGTTGTACTTACCGTTTGAATTACTTTGTTGTTTAATAACAGGTTAATTTTAACATCCGTTTTTTCTCCTTTGATATGCGAAGCCGGGATCATCAGGAAAAATACAGTTTTAACAGACCCACCTGCCTGTATTTTACCAGGAGCTTGTATGTATTTGACTTTTATTGCCTGATCATCCGGTTGAATAACGATATCGCGGCTCTGATTTGATTTGTTAATTACCTCGGCATTGTAAATATTACTTACCAGGCCACCTTTTTGCTCCTGGTACAGCATGCCGGCGCTGCGCATAACCGCCAGGTCCATATCGGCCCGGCTAAAAATAAAGTAACAAAGTACTGTCATTAAAACAGCGATGATGCCGCTATAGCCCATCATTCTGCCTGTAAATGACGGCTTTTGCTGTTTGTGAATCATATTCTCGGAGTAAAACCCAACCAGGTTCAATGGCTTATGAATCTTTTCCATTACCTCGTTGCATACATCAATACAGGCGGTACAATTAATGCACTCCATTTGTGTGCCTTGCCTGATATCGATACCCGTAGGGCAAACCGATACGCACAGGCCACAATCTACGCAATCGCCTTTTGCGCTGTTATCGCTTGTTTTTGAAAGCTTTCCTCTTGGCTCTCCGCGAACCTCATCATAGGCTACTACCAGGGTGTCCCTATCTAACAGCACACCTTGCAGGCGTCCGTATGGGCATACCACCGTGCAAACCAGCTCCCTTACCTGGCTGTAAACCAGGTAAAAAATAATTGTAAAAACCCAGATGCTTAAAAAGCCAACCAGGTGCAATTGCACCGGCTCGGTTATTATTTTAAACAGCACATCGCTGCCTACAAGGTAAGCCAAAAAGGTATTGGCTATCAGGAATGAGAATATAATGAACAGCAAATGCTTGCTGCTTTTTTTTAGTATTTTCTCCCTCGTCCAGGGGCCTGCATCTAATTTTTTTTGTTTGCTGCCATCTCCTTCAATCCAGTTTTCAATCTTTCTGAAAAACATTTCCATGAAGATGGTTTGCGGACAAATCCATCCGCAAAAAACACGACCGAAAGCGATAGTAAACAATACCACGCAAACCACAAATACCAGTGATGCCAAAACAAACAGGAAGATATCCTGGGGCCAGAAAACCTGCCCCAGGATAACAAAATGCCTTTCCATAAAATTCAACAGCAGCAATGGTTGCCCATTGATCCTGATAAGCGGCCCTGCAAAAAACATGAGCAGGTAGCCATAACTAATCCACGAGCGCCATTTATATAATTTTCCTTTACGGATTAGCGGGTATATCCATTTGCGCTTATTCGTCTCTTTCGCTACCAGTAATCCGTCCATGATTATTTATTTGCTGCAAGTTTATCGTCTGTATCGGCCTCTTTTGTGCCTTGCGGCTCTTTTGCGCCTGCGGGGTGAGTACCATGTAATGATTTAACGTAGTTGGCCACATCGGCAATTTGCTTTGGCGATAATTGTTTTTCCCAGGTAGGCATACCTTTGGCAAGTACACCGTATTTAATGGTTTTAAACAAATCGTTTATTTTGTTACCGTGAAGCCAAAAATCGTCTGTAAGGTTGGGGCCAACATTTCCCTGCGCATGATCGCCGTGGCAGGCAACGCAGTTGGTTTTAAATATACCCTCGCCAGATGCAATTACTGCCGGATCTTTCACCAGTTTTACAGTGTTTTCATCTACCCGGTTGGCAGCTTTGCTCAGGTATGCCTTTTTTTCGATGTCGGCCTGCGCCATTTCTGTTTTATACTCGGCATATTGCAACTGCCCGGTTTTAAATACATGGTAGTTAAGCAGGTAGCCTATCCCAAAAACAATAGAGCCATAAAACAAGTACATAAACCAGCCCGGTATTGGGTTGTCAAGTTCCTGTATGCCATCGTAATCATGCTGTATAAGGAGTTCATGTTCTTCTTCCAGGGGCCTGAGTGAAAGAAGCTTTTGCCAAACTTCTGCTTTTGGTTTTTTGCTCTTCTTTTCCTTAACGGGGTTCATTTGCGCGGCTATCTCGGCATCTGATAATCCCTGCTGTTTAAGCATTACGCGTGCTAAAACATTAAATGTTTTCACCAGCACCATCATAGCTATTAAAAAAAGCAGCAGCATACCAACAATAACACCATAGGCAATATAATTCATTACATCACCCGGAATAAGGCCGTCGCTTGCCATGGCAGGCTGAATAACTAAAACAAATGCTGATATTAATATAATGCGGTGGTACTTCATGATTGAAAAGGTTGTTGATCTGTTAAACTATCTTTTAATGGCAAATCGCTCATATATTGAACATGTGGCTTCCGGATGCGAATGAGCATGATGGTTACTACAATAAAAAACACAAAGAATATCCCCAACGAGAAAAGCAGGTATGCCTGGTTTGCGTTGATGTTTTCTGTAAATTGCTTAAACATGATGGTGATTATTTATTGGCAGTTTTGTTTGCTTTAATGTCTGTTCCTAACCGCTGCAGGTAAGCAATTACGGCGATGATTTCCTTGTTGCTTTTAACTTTGATATGGTCGGCATAAAGGTTGTCCCTGATCTCTTTTTCCTGTTTTTCAAGGTCCTGGTTGGCTATGTTTTCATAACCTGCCGGATACGGTACACCCAGTATGCGCATAGCATGTATTTTTGGACGGGTTGATGTAGTATCCAGGTCTTGCGTTTTCAGCCAGTCATAATTAGGCATGATACTTTTATCTGACATCGTGCGCGGGTCCATCAGGTGTTTGTAGTGCCAGGCATTACTGTACTTTTGACCCTCGCGGGCCAGGTCAGGTCCGGTACGTTTTGATCCCCATAAAAACGGGTGGTCGTACACAAATTCGCCGGCCTTACTGTATTCCCCATAACGTTCGGTTTCAGATCTGAACGGCCTGACAGTTTGAGAGTGACAGTTAGAACAACCCTCGCGGATATACAAATCGCGGCCCTGGAGCTCGAGCGGAGTATAAGGTTTTACAGAGGCAATGGTAGGTATATTGGAGGATATGGTTAAAGTAGGCATCAGTTCAATAAAGGTGCCTACAAGGATAACCAACAGGGCAGCAATAAGCATTTGAATGGGCTTACGCTCCAGCCGGCGGTGCCAGCTGGTTTCCAGGGCAATTGTATGAACAGGTTCAAGCGGCATGGCCTGCGCTGCTTCATTGGCTACCAGTTTGCCTTGTAACGCTGTACGGGTAAGGTTATAAGCCATAACTATTACGCCCAATAAGTACATAGCCCCGCCTGCAGAGCGCATCATGTGCATTGGTAAAATTTGCAGGGTAGTTTCCAAAAAGTTTGGATATTTCAGCATGCCTTCGGCGGTAAACTCCTTCAGCATTAAGCTTTGTGTAAAACCGGCCCAATACATTGGGATGGCGTAAAAAAGGATACCCAGTGTGCCTATCCAAAAGTGGAAGGAAGCCATTTTTTTAGAGAACAGCTCTGTTTTATAAATACGTGGAATTAACCAGTACAGGATAGCAAAGGTTAAGAAACCATTCCAGCCTAAAGCCCCAACGTGTACGTGTGCAATAATCCAGTCGCTAAAGTGAGCTATACCGTTTACCTGTTTAAGGGAAAGCATTGGGCCTTCAAAAGTGGCCATGCCGTAGGCGGTTAAGCCTACTACCATGAATTTCAGGATCACATCGTCTCTTACCTTATCCCATGAACCGCGCAGGGTTAATAGGCCATTGATCATACCGCCCCAGCTTGGTGCTATCAGCATAATAGAAAAAGCTACACCTAATGATTGTGCCCAGCCAGGTAAGGTGGTATATAAAAGGTGGTGAGGACCAGCCCAGATATAGATAAATATAAGCGCCCAAAAGTGCAGGATACTTAATTTATAGGAGTAAATAGGGCGGTTAGCCATTTTGGGTAAAAAGTAATACATCATACCCAGGTAAGGCGTAGTCAGGAAAAACGCAACTGCATTGTGGCCATACCACCATTGTACCAGGGCATCCTGAACGCCGGCATAAACCATATAGCTTTTAAATGCAGATACAGGTAACTCAAATGAGTTTACAATATGCAATACGGCTATGGTAACAAACGTGGCTATGTAAAACCAGATGGCTACGTATAAATGCCTTTCGCGGCGTTTAAATATGGTGCCAAACATGTTCCAGCCAAACACAACCCAAATGATGGTGATGGCAATATCTATAGGCCATTCCAGCTCGGCATATTCATGTGATGTGGTTAAACCTAAGGGAAGTGTAATTACTGCTGATAAAATAATCAGCTGCCAGCCCCAGAAATGGATTTGGCTAAGTACATCGCTAAACATCCTTGCTTTGAGCAGGCGTTGCAACGAGTAATAAACGCCCATAAAAATGGCATTGCCCACAAAGGCAAATATTACCGCGTTGGTGTGTAACGGGCGGATACGGCCGTAGGTAGTGTACTGGTTACCCATGTTGGCGGCCGGATGATAAAGCTGAATGGCTACAATTAAGCCTACAGTCATGCCGATTATCCCCCAGATTACGGTAGCGATACCAAAATTCCGGACGATTTTGTTGTCATAGTAAAATTTTTCGGGCTGCATAAAATGTTGTCTTTTTATGGGTGTAAAACTATTGAAGTGCGATGGGTGACAGAATGATGACAGTTGGCTTTAAATATGATTAGCATCACTTTTTGTCTGCTTCAGCATCGTCATCATCAAGCAGGATACGCATGGAGGGTGTGTACAGATCATCATTTTGACCGCTACGCTGCGCCCAAAAAAAGGCGGCTAAAAATATCAGCGCAAGCAAAACGCTGCAGCCAATTAAAAAATAAATGATGTTCATATGAGTTTTCGTTTTTTTGCGGCAAAATGAGTTGCCAGCGTGGTAAATGAAATAATGGTAACCGTACTCAAAGGCATTAATATGGCAGCTATGAGCGGCGATAGGTGGCCGGTAACCGCATAACTAAGACCGATGATATTGTAGGTAAGAGAGATGAGGAACGACAGGCGGATAATGTTTACCGTATCCCTGGCAAACTGAAGAAAAGCTGGTAATTTGTTAAATGATTTTCCATCTAAAATGGCATCACAGCCCGGCGAAAAATTGTTTACATCGTCTGTAACTGCTATGCCAACATCACTTTGTTTTAATGCGCCTGAGTCATTTAACCCATCGCCCAGCATTAAAACCTGTTTTCCTTTTTGTTGAAGAGCTTCTATAAAATCCAGCTTATCCTGGGGCGACTGGTTAAAATGCATCGCTTTATCGGCCTTAAAAAATTGCACAAGATCTGTACGCTCATGATCATGATCGCCCGAAAGTAAAAACAGGCCATAAATTTTACTTAACAAGCTGATGTTTTCCATCCCCTTCCTGTATTCCTGGGCAAATTGAAAATACCCCAGGTAATGGTTGTTGATCATAATATGTACGCTGGTATTACGCACGCCCTCGGCAAAGCCAAATACGAAGGCGCCGCTACCCATGCGTAAAGTATTGCTTTCTACACTTGCCGTAATTCCCTTACCGGGAATCTCTTTATAATCCGTTACCGGAAGTTTTTTGTAGTTGCCTAAAAATTGACAGATCATTCGGCTTAGGGGATGTATCGAGGCGCGGCAGGCACTATATATCAGTTGCTTTTGTTTTTCGGTAAGCTGGCCTTGTATTACCACGCTTTTGCTGTTACCAGTTGATATAGTGCCGGTTTTATCCATTACAATGGTGTCAATGGCTGCCAGCTGTTCAACAATCCGGGTGTTTTTAAGGTAAAAAAGGTTTCTGTCAAATATACTTAGTGCCGCGGCCATGGTAAATGGTGTACTTAGCGCAAGGGCGCAGGGGCAGGCAATAATAAGTACTGCGGTAAAGGCATCAATGCCGCGGCGGTAATCGGTAAATAACCAGGCCAATAATGATCCAAATGCTATAACCAGGAGCACAACGGTAAAGTACTTACTTATGGTCTCGCTAAAAGTTTTTACCCGACTGTCCTGTTTCCGGGTAAAAGCCTCGTTATTCCAAAGTTGGGTAAGGTAACTTTGCGATACCGGCTTTACTACTTCAAGCTCAATAGCATCGCCCGTTTGCCTGCCGCCTGCGTAAATGATTTCGCCCCATGTTTTGTTTACGGGGATTGCCTCGCCGGTAACAAAGCTAAAATCAATGAGTGCATCCCCTTTTAGCAGGATGGCATCTGCCGGGATAATCTCATTATGCCGTATCAATATGCGTTGGCCGGTAACAATTTTTGAGATAGGGATAGACTTTTCTGTATCGCCCGTTAATACCTGCACGGCAACCGGGAAAAATGAGCGGTAATCACGCTCGAACGAGATATGGTGATATGTTTTTTGCTGTACAAACTTACCCACCAGCAAAAAGAAAACCAGGCCGCAAAGCGTATCGGCATACCCGGCACCCGTGTGGGCCAATACTTCGGTTACTGTGCGAATAAAAAGAACGGCAATACCCAGCGCCAGCGGAAAATCGATATTAAGTATCCTGGCTTTTAAATTTTTAAATGCAGAAACAAAGTAATCCCTGCCGCAAAAAAACACCACGGGCAATGTGAAAACAATGTTTAGATAGCCAAAAAAGTGTTTAAAAGTTTGCTCAAAGGCCGATAGGCCAAAGTATTCAGGAAAGCTTAGCAACATAACATTGCCAAAGCAAAAACCGGCAACCGCGATTTTTTGAACCAGATTTCCTTTATTGGCCGAATTTTGCTTTTTAATAACATCCTGCAGGCTGATTAATGGTTCGTAACCGATGTCAGAAAGCAGCTCTACCAATTGCTGCAGGCTGCAAATGCGATGATCAAAACGTACTATTAATTGCTTTTTTATAAAATCGACCCTGGAGTAATGGATGGCCGGGTTAAACCTGTTTAATTGTTCAAGCAGCCACAAACACGAACTGCAATGAATGTGGGGTATATACAAAGTGATGATAGTGATATGATCATCAGTATAATCCAACAAGTCGTTAACTATGGATGGTTCGCTTAAATAATCAAACCGTTTGGTTACCCGGGCGCGGGTTGCACCCGGATGGTCATTGTAATTGTAATAACTCCCAAGGCCATTACCCGCCAATATCTGGTAAACACTTTTACAGCCCTGGCAGCAAAACTGTTTTTCATCGGCTATAAATGAGGTGGTTAAACACTCGTCTCCGCAATGGTAGCATGATGTTTTAACAAGAATTGTGTCGTTCGTCATCTTTTTATTCTGGTTTACCAAAAGTCCATTTAAAGGGTGGGAGTATTAATGATGGACGTTATAGGCTAATGTGACCCTCGTCATTTTTTGGAGGTATGAATGCCGATAGATTTGTAATTKATGAACACGCCGAAAACTTTTGATGTCAGGATGATTGATCCTGGCACAATGCACATTGATATTTTTGATAGGCTAAGTGCGATGGAGATCGGTCAGTCGGTAGTGATCATTCACGATCAGAATCTGAGGCCACTTTATTTTCGTTTGCAGGCCGAATACAGGCATGCGCTCGGCTGGGAAACACTGGATGATGGTCCCGAAGCCTGGCGTGTTCAACTCACCAGGAAAGTAACCGGAGCAAATAGTGAAACCATTGGCGATATGGTGTCCCGCGATTACCGAAACGCCGCAGTATTTAAAAAATTGGATGTGGATTTTAGCTGCGATGGCAAAAGGACGCTGGAACAGGTTTGCACAGACTATTATTTGAATATAGACGACCTGCGTATGCAGCTTGAGATGTGTTTAACCCAACCTGCAGTACAAACCATAAACTTATTAAGTTGGGCTCCGGCATTTTTATGCCGTTACCTTATCAATCTTAATCATCAATACATCAAAATAAACACCCGCTTCATTGCCGAACTGGCTCAAAAAGTTGCTGTTGGTTATAAAGACAGTCATCCGCAGGCTGGCCGGGTTAGTACTCTTTTTTTTAATGCCGGCGAAATTATGATGCGCGATATCCTGACGGAAGAGGAGTCGCTGTTTCCCGACATTGTTAAGCTATCGGAGTGTTATAATAAAGGTTGCGTGCCTGCAAAGGATGCAACAGACGATATTTTAACCACCTTTTATAGTATGATGGCAACACATGAAAAAATAGCGGCTGATTTTCGCCTTATCAGGCAGTTAACCAATAATTACCAGGTGCCGCGTTACGTTTCTTCATCCTATAATATTTTGTATAAACTTCTGCAGGAATATGAAGATGACCTGCTATTCAATTTCCACCTTGAAAATAATTTACTTTTCCCTAAAGTTATAACCATTCGCGATAAAATGAGGGCAATGCAAATTTCTCACTGATAAGCTGTTGTAAGCTAATGTTAAATTAAGTTCTGTTTTTTAAATATAAAAAAATAATGATTCACACATTTCATATCCCGGTTTTGGGTCTTGGGTACTCCATTGATACCCCGTTAAAGGTTGCACGTTATGGCATATCGTCGGTTATTTCTATCGTAGACGAT
This sequence comes from Mucilaginibacter sp. P4_D1, assembly GCF_056401935.1. Classification (NCBI taxonomy): domain Bacteria; kingdom Pseudomonadati; phylum Bacteroidota; class Sphingobacteriia; order Sphingobacteriales; family Sphingobacteriaceae; genus Mucilaginibacter; species Mucilaginibacter sp. P4_D1. The sequence goes on along the minus strand of NZ_JBFUIJ010000066.1, from coordinate 12,692 downwards.
GAATTAATTGAGAGAATGCGGCCTTACCACTGTCATCTAAATGATGAACCTTACATAGCTATAACAAAAAAAGAAGCCGATTACCGGGCAAAACGCATTACTGCCTACCTTGACCTGGTGAACTTGCTTGTTACCCGCCAGTTTGATCATTTACGCAATATGGATTTTGATAAAGGAAATGACCTGTGCAGGTATTTTGAGTTGCTTCCCGAGCAATCGAGGCTGCGGCAGGGTTATGATCTGATGCTGGATTATCCGGAAGGCGCGCAAAAAAGAGTATTCCAGCGAAGGCTGGTTAAAGAGATGAAGCCCGGAAGCATTGATGTAAACATCATGTCGAAACTTGATAAAATGAACTATACTGCCAATGGCGATTATACAGGTGACACCTTTACAGATGCATTGGCAGCGTTGCGCGGTTTTGCCGAAAGTAAGCTCCAATCGTCAATTATTTTATCAGCAGGTATGAACCCTCGCCTGTACAGCTACCTGGAGACTTTTCCCAGTTTTTTCCCTGACAATGAAGGGCACCTGTTAAAAAAGGTTGTTTTAAAGGTTAGCGATTTCAGGTCGGCCTTTATCCAGGCCAAGTTTTTGGTAAAAAAAGGGTTGTGGGTATCTGAATTTAGGATAGAATCGGGCCTTAACTGTGGCGGGCACGCGTTTGCCACCGAAGGCTTTTTACTTGGCCCTATATTAGAAGAGTTTAAGCAAAAAAGGCAGGAGATGCTCGACGAGCTGTTTAACACTTACCAGGCTGTATTATTGCAAAAAGGAATAGTTATTGCGCATGCACCAAAGCAGAAACTTACCGTACAGGGCGGCATTGGCACCGCAGATGAAAACCAGTTTTTGTTAGACCACTATGATATGGACGGCACGGGGTGGGGGAGTCCTTTTTTATTGGTACCGGAAGTAACCAATGTTGATGACGATACACTTGCCCAACTGGAAACCGCTACGGAAGAGGATTTCTATTTAAGCGGATCATCACCCCTGGGCATTCAATTTAACAATTTTAAAAAGTGTACTTCTGAAGAATTGCGGTTGAGCAGGCTTGAAAGAGGGCGCCCTGGAAGCCCCTGTACTAAAAAGTACCTGGTAAGCAATACCGAGTTTACCGAAACACCTATTTGTACCGCATCAAGGGAATATCAGCACTTGAAAATAGAACAATTGCAGACCCTGGGGCTTGCGGCAGATGAATACGAACAACAATACAAGGCAGTAACCGAAAAAATATGCCTTTGCGAGGGTTTGTGCGCATCTGCCTACATCAAATATGATTTATTAAAGCCAAGGGAAAATAAGGCTGTTGCCATATGCCCTGGCCCTAACCTGGCTTATTTTTCAAGAACCTATTCGTTAGATGAGATGGTGCACCATATTTACGGCGCTACAGATTTGCTTKAAAAAATAAAACGGCCGCATATGTTTATAAAGGAATTGAACCTTTATATTGATTATCTTCAAAACGATTTACAATCACAGTTGAAAGATATTACCGAAAAAAAGAAGAAACAATTGAGTAAGTTTAAATTGCAGCTGCAGGATGGTATAGCTTATTATAAAGAGTTGTTTGCCAGTTCGGCAAATCAAACATCTGATTTAATACAGGATTGGATAAGCGATTTGAGTACATCGGAAGAGCAGTTAAGCAATATAGCCATATAGGTATAGCTTAAAGGAATATATGTGCAGCCTGGTTAATTCGGGCTGCCTTTTTTGTGCCGCGATAATACCCGCTAAGCCGATAGCCGCACCTTGACGACTACAAGTGTTTTTTTGAATGATTTAGAAGCATTTTTTTACAGAACAGGTAAAACCCCAACTCATGCGGGGCTTTTTACCTTAATGTAATTATCAGGGCCTTTTAGGCAATACCATAACCGGGATGGTTATATGGTGAGTTAGGTGGCTGCTTTGGCCGCGTTTAAAAAATGATGTCATTTGCTCTTTCGGGCGTTTGGCCACGGCCAGTAAGTCTGTACGTTTATTGGCTTTCAGCCACTCCCAGTCTTTTTGATGTTTGATATCGGGCACGCTGCGAAAGTATACGCCGCCACAATTCAGGTCGGTATAAAGTTTACAGATAAGCTCTTTTTCGGTGGTTTTTATATGATCGTCTGCCTGGTTACTATCCAGATGGGCAACCATCAATTCGGCATGGAAACCGTCCATCAGGTTACCAAGCTCGGCTATAGATAATATATCGCCGGCGTCCAATGTAGTGGCAAATGCCATTTTTTCCATATTGCGTATAGGTGCGTGTTCGGGTACCACCAAAACAGGAACGGTTGTCCAGTCTATTATCCTGCTGCACGCTTCGCTGATCATAAAAGACGCTAAATCATCAGTTCCAAGTGGTGCGGTAACAATCATAGCTGTTTCTGAATGGTTGATGATTTCGGTCATCACATCTACCATATCTGCACTGCCGGCATAAAACGATATCTGGGGCATATAAGATCCCGGAAAAACCCGTTTTATTAAATCAGACGCTAACGCTTCTGAAAATTCTGTGAGCCTGGTATCAATTACCGGTTCTTCGGGATATTCCTGTCCGCTTAATACAGGCTGGGCATATAATGCTGCCGGTGTAAGCTGCAAATGGTAAAGCCTTACGTTAACCTTCATCTTTTTTGCAATATGCAATGCATATTTAGCCGCATGGTCAGATTTTTCTGAAAAGTCGGTGAGTACTGCTATCGATTTCATGTAGGTCAATTTTTTAATTCAGGTATGGTTTTGCCGGTTGCTATAATTCTTTCCGCATATGCAAACAACTTGTTTTTTGTCGCCTTTAATGCAGCCATCGAGTCGGACAGGCCACCCGCCAATGTACTGTACTTTTCAATAAACTGAAGCCCCATCGCCTCTTTTTCATTACCTACAAACGGTTTAAGAAATACGAGGAAGACCGGTATGTCGGATTTAAGATCATTGATGTTTTTTGCCTGCTTGAGTAATTCCTGTTCAAATTCTTCCTTTTTTACCACCATATCAGGCGTAAGTTTTGCGGTCTTATATTTATCAAGAATGTTGTTAAAAAAACGGATTTCATCTTCCATGAAACAAACGTCTTTCATCCAGTGGCTGGCTAAAATATACAGCTCCTGTATTTCGTCTTCTAAATCGTTATCGGGTGTTAACTTATTCATGGTGGTAATTTTTATTGAAATGGGTGTTAAGATTTTGCAGGTATTACTAATAAAGGCAATGCAATGTACCCTGCCATTTTTTTAGTATGGCTGCCGGTAAATAGTGATGCCAGTAAACCGCGATGGTGGTGCACCATAGCCAGCATGTCAACATTGCCATAGTTGCATAACCAGTTAAGCCCGGTTTCGGTTAGTGCCTGTTTAATAATCAATGAAGTTGTTTTAGTATATCCTGCAATTTGTTTAACCTCCTGCTCTATCTCGGCCAGGTATATTTCTGCCTCGTCGGTATTTTCGCCTTCGTGGCAAACGTGTACCAGTTGCATGGTGGCATCCATTAAAGTTGCCAGCGGCTGGATGGCAGTAATGGTTGCAAAATCATCACCCTTATGTTTCATATCAAGCGCCACAGCAATGGTTTTAACAGGGCTAAACTTAAAGCCCGATGGTATTAGTAGCAGTGGGGTTGGCGTAGCATCAATCAGGTTACGCGCATGGTTGCCAAGCATCAGTCCGCTTAAGCCCCCGGCACCATGAGTTCCGGCAACTATTAATTCAACATGATCCTTGGCGGCCAATGCTTTTATTACATCTGTGGCCGTACCTGGTTCGGCTTTAAAGTTAATGTTGGGTTTAAAATCGCCGGCTGCGTGCTGGGCTTCAAGGTCTTTTTTTAACTGCTTTAGTTCGGTTAATGCAGCTTCTTCAATAACATGGTACTCTTCCATAGGCCATACAATTACGCCGGCCTGGGGTATTTCGGCCGGGATTGTCATCGCCGTACATATTTCTATATCACTTTTTGTTTGCACGGCCAACTTATAACCAAAAATGGCGGCGTTTTTGGCGTTCTCTGAAAAATCGGTAGCAATCAATACTTTTTTCATGGCTTTAATTGTTTAATTATTTTGAGTAAAATTCAGGAAATGAGGTTGTTTAAAAAGTGATGCCCGTCACTTTTTATTATGATATAGTATCGCGCGGGCCAATAATTTGCAAGCATCAAAATGCTACGGGTTAGCCCAATTTTGTAACCTGGATGATCGTTATCATCTGTAATTATGCCCGGTATCATTTATTACAGGGCTTAGCCAACTGATATTTGTTATTAATAATAGTTAGTCCCTTGGTTATGAACAAAATATTGGTCCCTACAGATTTTTCTCCCTGCGCGGTAAATGCAAGTCATTATGCATTGCAGTTGGCTACACGGTTGCGGGTTGGCGTACATATTTGTCACGCTATATTAATACCTGTTCAAACGCTGGCGGTCAATCCGGATACATGGGCAACCTCCGATTATTCGCACCTGGAAACTGCCACCATGAATGCCTTAAGCGTAACCGCCGGCGAAATGGAAAATGAGATGGCACATGAACTGGCTGCTAACGTCGGTAATTCTAAACCTCATGTTGATTATTCGTGCCACATGGGGTTGGTAGCTGATGTAGTGGATAGAATTGTTGATGAAAAGCGTTTATCGCTGGTTGTAATGGGGATGTCGGGTGCGGGCGAATTAAGCAGGCTGTTTATGGGGAGTAGCACCCGGTCGGTAATTGATCATGCAAAATTCCCTGTGCTGTTAGTACCGCCTAGTGTTAAATTTAAACCCGTAAAAAAAATAGCTTTTACTACCGATATGCTGGCCGGAGATATTAATGTGTTAAATTCCGTGGCCGAAATAGCCAGATATTTTAACGCCGAAATTTTGATTGCCCACATTGCCAGTCCGGATAAGGACACCCGGTTGGATGATAAGCAGGTGACTGAATTTTTAAGTGAAGTAACTGACAAAATTAATTACCCTAAAATATACTACAGAAATGTAAAAAGCGCCGACGTAGACCAGGGACTTGACTGGTTATGCAAAAACGGGCAAATTGATATGATAGCTACCGTGCACCGGCATCAAAATTTTATAGAAAGGATTTTTTCAGGTAGTTACACGCAGCAGCTGGCTAAACATGTTGAAATACCGTTATTGGTCTATCCGGCAATTGCTACAATAAAATAATATATTTTATCTGTCTTTGTTACCATACAAGAGAAACTGGCGAATCCCGGGTGTAGGTAGCATCCGGGATTTGCCTGTTTAAGGATATCTTGTTTTAGGCACCGGCCGGTGATTGGTACAGCCTTGTTTGGCGCAACTCAAAAATATATTAGCTGACAGAATGGATAGGCGAAGCAGACAGTGGAGGTTGCAGGTTTTATTTTAATGATTTAAAATAGCTGAATATAAACCGAAGATATTTCAACCTGACTCATAACGCCGGTTAACGGTGCATTTGCCAGGATTTAAATATTCTTATTTAGCTCGTAAATCACTTATCCGCATTACATGCAGTATATCTATAAAAACGTTTTTAGGTTATTTTTAACCCTCGCTGTTTTGTTTGTTACCAATTTGCCCGGTATTGCCCAGGTAAAACTGCAACAAAAAAATTATTCGCAAAAACTACTCTCCGGGTTTAAAATGCCGCCCGACTCTATCCAAGCAAGTATATATTGGTATTGGATGTCGGATAATATCTCGAAACAGGGTGTTATCAAGGACCTCGAATCAATGAAGCGGGTAGGCATCAACCGGGCCTTCATTGGCAATATTGGTATCCCCGAAACTCCCTATGGCAAAGTGAAGTTATTCTCGGCCGAATGGTGGGATATTATGCATACAGCGTTAAAAACCGCCACAAAACTCGGCATTGATATCGGGATTTTTAATGGCCCTGGATGGAGCCAGTCTGGCGGTCCATGGGTTAAGCCCGAGCAGGCCATGCGCTATCTTACATCATCGGTGAAACAGGTAAAAGGGCCCTTCTTTTTTAATGAGAAATTGAGCAAACCTGCCGATCAGTTCCAGGATGTTAAGCTATTAGCCTATCCTGCACCCCAGGATAATGATTTAACAATTAGTGATTTAAAGCCTGTAATTAGTGCTCAGCCTTCAGTGGGTAATATCACCAACATCATGGATGGTAATGAAAATAGCGTTCTTGAACTTCCCGACAATAAAACGTTTACCGTTGATATAAAGGCCGGCACCTCATTTACCGCGCGTGGCCTAACTATTTACCCGGCTAAAACCGCCATGCGTTTTGAAGGCGACATCCAGGCCGATATCAATGGCAACTACCAAACCATTAAACATTTTGTGGTTGACAGGAGTAATAGCGAACTTAACGTGGGCTTCAGCCCCTACGGAGCAGCAGGCGTATCAATACCAGCCACTACGGCCAAAAACTTCAGAATTGTTTTTAATAACGAAAGCCAGCATAGTGCAATTGCCGAACTGAAATTATCCGCATCGCCGGTGGTTGAAAATTATATCGAGAAAACGCTGGCTAAAATGTTTCAGACACCTTTCCCTTACTGGAAAGAGTATCAATGGCCGGTGCAACCCGCCGTTGATGATGCACGTTACGTGATAGACCCGCAAAAAGTGATTGACATTTCAAAATATCTTGCGGCCGATGGTACTTTAAAATGGAACGTTCCGGCAGGTAACTGGGTAATTATGCGCAGTGGGATGACGCCTACCCAGGTAACCAATGGTCCCGCATCGCCGGAAGGCCGGGGTTTTGAAACCGACAAAATGAGCAAAAAACACATTGCCGAACATTTTAACGCCTTCTTGGGCGAGATACTGCGCCGCATACCGGCTGCCGATCGTAAGAGTTTTAAGGTAACTGTTGAAGATAGCTATGAAACCGGCGGCCAAAACTGGACAGATGGTTTAACAGATAAATTTAAATCATCATTTGGGTACGATCCAACTCCCTACATCCCGGTAATGAGCGGTAACGTGGTGGGCAGCCAGGATATGTCTGACAGGTTTTTATGGGATATGCGCCGGTTTATTGCCGACGAGGTTGCCTATCAATATGTTGCAGGTTTAAGGGATGTTAGTCACAAAAACGGCCTTACTACCTGGCTGGAAAATTATGGCCACTGGGGGTTTCCTGGCGAGTTTTTGCAGTATGGTGGCCAGTCGGACGAGGTAGGTGGTGAGTTTTGGAGCGAGGGCGACCTGGGAAATATCGAAAACAGGGCCGCATCGTCATGCGCGCATATTTATGGAAAAAATAAAGTATCGGCCGAATCATTTACCTGCGGTGGCGGCGCATATTCGCGCTACCCGGCTGTAATGAAACAGCGTGGCGACCGGTTTTTTACCGAAGGTATCAACAATACCTTACTCCATGTTTATATCGAGCAGCCCTATGAAGATAAGGTGCCCGGCGTTAACGCAGGTTTTTCCAACGAGTTTAACCGCCTTAACACCTGGTTTTACGATATGGATATGTTTACCCAATACCTTAAACGCTGTGGCTATATGTTACGCCAGGGTAAATACGTAGCTGATGTTGCCTACTTTATTGGCGAAGATGCACCTAAAATGACGGGCATCCGTGATCCTGAACTGCCCAAGGGTTATTCATTTGATTACATTAATGCCGAGATATTAAATGAACGTGCAACGGTGGTAAATGGTAAGCTGGTATTGCCTGGTGGTATGGCCTACAAAATATTGGTGCTGCCTAAACTGGAAACCATGCGGCCGCAATTGCTCAAAAAAATAAAGGAACTGGTAGGGCAGGGGCTAACTATTTTAGGGCCGGCACCAAAACGGTCGCCTGGTTTACAAAACTATGGCCCGGCAGATGTCGAGGTTAAAAAAATAGCTGCCGAACTTTGGGGAGATATTGACGGGGAAAAAACAACAAAACATACCTATGGCAAAGGCTTGGTGATTAATGGGCTGGATATGCAGCAGGCGCTTGACCTGGTAAAGGTTATACCCGATTGTAAATTTAACAAAGCCGATGAAGCTTTGTTCATCCACCGCAAATTGGATAATGGCGATGTGTACTTTGTATCAAACCAAACCAATAAAGAAATTGATTTAAATGCTACCTTCAGGGTTCATGGAAAACAGCCCGAGCTATGGGACGCGGTAACCGGAACCGCCCGCGATTTGCCTTCATTTAAGCAAACAGGTAGCGTTACAGAGGTGCCACTTAAGCTATCGGCCAATCAAAGTGCCTTCATTGTTTTTCGTAAAGACAGTAAAGCAGGTAACAAACCTAATGTTGATAATAACTTTCCCGAAGGAAAAAATGTGCTTAAATTAAATACGCCATGGACGGTGAAGTTTGACAGCAATAGATGGGGGCCTGCTAAACCGGTAGTTTTTGATAAACTTACCGACTGGACTGAAAGGGCCGAAGACAGTATCAAATATTTTTCGGGACATGCCGTATATCATAACACCTTTAAAGCTTCTAAACCTGTAAATGGTCAGCATTTAATACTTAACCTGGGCGCTGTTACAGCAATGGCCAAGGTGAAGGTAAATGGGGTAGATGTAGGCGGCGTTTGGACAGCCCCCTATCAGGTGGATGTTACCAAAGCTATTAAACCAGGTGTAAATACCATTGACATAACAGTAGTAAATACATGGGTTAACCGCTTGATTGGCGATAGCAAGCTGCAGGCCGATCAAAGAAAAACATGGACTGTAGTAAACCCTTATAATGAAAATAGCAGGTTGCAACCATCGGGACTTACCGGGCCAGTAACTATAAGTACAATAGTTTATTGATAAGAAATTATTGCGGGGATAAAGGAAGCTTGATATTTAAAATCAAACCTTTATTACAGGCTTGATTTTATTAAAGTGATAAGGTTTAGGCTTATAAATAGCTATCGGGTTGTTTATTCAACATGGCCCTTTAGTTTCTTTATGGTGCTAAATTAGTATTAACCCCCAGGCCCTGCAATACTGAAAAAGGGGTATATTATATGGCGCGGAATTTGTTTATGGCCTCCACTTTGTTTTGTACCTGCAGCTTGGTGTATGTATTGCGTATGTGCTTTTTAACGGTACCTGTGCTAATATCAAGTTTGTCGGCTATTTCTTTGTATTGAAGCCCCCGCGCCAGGTGGTTGAGTACTTCTACCTCCCGTTCCGTCAGGTTTTCGGTAGCCACTGCCGGTTTTGGTGGGGCTTCATTAAACGAAGCAATTACCTTACGTGATATATAGGCGCTCATCGGCGATCCGCCCGCTGCTATTTCGGTAATAGCATTCCTGATCTCGCTGGCCGATGACTCTTTCAGGATATAGCCAGTGGCGCCGCTTTTAAGCGATTCAAAAATGTGGGTATTATCGTCGTTTATCGTACACATCAAAAATTCAGCCTGGGGCATCAGGGGTTTTGCCTGCCTAATGAATTCAATACCCGACATCCCCTCCAGGTTTATATCAACAATAAAGATATCCGGCTTAAGTTCGGTTATCTTTTTTAATACAATTTCGGCATTGGTGTATGACCCCATCAGGCTTACGCCGCTCATATCATGAATAATTTGTTCCAGCCCCCGCCGGTAATGTAAATTATCCTCTAACAAAATTATCTGGAGCATGCTTGTGGTAAATGTAAAACGCTAATATCCTAAAATTATCCTTGTTTAAAATACCTATTATGGCCACCACTTATAGATTTAGCTTAAGGCTGATGGAGGTGCCTTTGCCAGGTGCTGTGTCAATTTTCAAATCGGCATTTAATCTTTTTGCGCGCGCATAAATGTTACGTATGCCCATAGTTTCGTGCTTACGAACATCGGGCACAAAGCCTTTGCCATCATCCCGGATGTTGATATGCAACCGGTCTTTGTAAAGGCTAATTGCCAGGAACGCGTTTTGGGCGTTCGAGTGTTTAATAATGTTGTTTAAGGCTTCTTTCACCAGCAGGTATACTTGTCGTCGTTTTTCGCCGCTAATGGCTATGGTGCTTTCACCAACTGAAATATTTTCATGGAGTTGAATGTCGCATAAATCAAATATTTTAGTGGTTTGCTTCTGGATAAAATTTACCAGGCTGCTTACTTCATCGTTTTCAACGTCGAGGCTCCAGATAATTAATCTCACCTGGGTAGATATGTCGGTAATAGCGTCATGAATGGCATCTATTTCCTTGAAGACCGGTTGGTCGGTCACCTTCCGGCTCAGCATTTCGGTTTGTAGCTTAATACCCGATATACTTGCCCCCAAATCATCATGTACCTCGCTGCTAATGCGCTGGCGTTCGCGTTGCAGGGCAAGCGCATTTTCATAGTCCTTTTTTTGTAATCCGATGATAGACAGGTAGTATTTTCGTACCAGCAAAAAAGCCAAAACGATAATGCCTATTACGGCTATGGCCTGTAACCAAAGCTGCTGGTACCATAGCGGCATTACGGTAAATTGAAACATAAGTGGCTTGCTTAATTGGTTAAACCTATCGGCAACCACCGCTTCTAATTCATATTGGCCAGGCGGCAGCAGGTCAAACCGTTTTTCGCCCGATGGAGCCGTACTCCAATTTTTATCAATGTCCTTAAGCCTGAACCTGTATTGTATTTTACCCATGCTTTTGTACGATAGGGCAACACAATTAAACACAGCCGGCTGGCCATACGTAAAGTTTTTTTGTTTTCCCGGTATACCATCATCAATCAGTATTGGCCTTGGCAGGTTGGTATGCCATAAATTTTGAGTAACAGCAATTCCCTGATCGGTAGCTATATAATAATCGCTTCCGTAGCGGACTACATCCGCAACATTATCTGATGGCAACCCATTGCTGGTATTTAACTGGCTTACCCGGTAGGTTTTGTAATTATTGCTAAAATTAATGATACTTACACCATTGGCTGTGCATGCCCATAGGGTATTGGCATCCGTCCATACAAGTTTGCGGATGTTGCCGGATGAAATAATAGGGGTGTTAAACTGCTTAACGCCCTTATCTGCTGACAGAAATAACCCTTTATCTTCGGTGCCGATAGCGCATGCCTGTCCGTTAGATGCCAGGCATTTTACGGCATTTATTCCTTTTTCGGCCAGTATCCGTACATATTTGAAATGGTTGGGGTTAAGGGGGGGGGCAATTTTATATAAACCGAAGAGAGAACCTACAAGCAGGTTATCTTTATGCCAGACTAATGATGTTAGCCGGATAGGGGAAAACATGTACCCGTATCGGCCTTGTAACGTTGCAATAGTTTGAGAGCTCAGGAAATAAATGGTATCACGGGGTTGTATAATGCCTTTTATCGGGCCACCGGTATAAAACTCCGGGCGCCACGATGACGGATTGTCGTTTGATACGTTCAACCCGAAAAGGCCATTATCGGTACCTATCAAGAGTTTATTGCCGGCAATTGGAAGCAAGCTGGTTACCCTGTTAAAATCCGACCGGTTTTGCTGTAAATAAAGTGTGCCTATTGAGGGATTTTGATTAGTCCCCAGTTTCATATAGCTCAACCCTGTTAAAATATGCCCCGCAAAAAGGTAACCACCAGCTATACCCAGCTTCAAAACGCTTTCATTTTCCAGGCCGCTTTCCTTGTTTATGATTTTTACTTCGGGATCGGTACTTAAAAAGAAACCAGCGTCATAAGTGCCAAACCATAAATTATTTTCGCGGTCAATAAGCGTAGATGTGGTAATATGATTATTAAGATAGTTTTTCCGCTCGCCTGTAATGTAGTTAATAATATACGTGCCCTGCTTTACCGTTGTAACAGCAAATGTATTTTCACCGGTAACGTAAACCGATGTTACATTACCGGTGAAATTGATTTTATTGATGGGGATGATCCCGCTTTTTTGATATTGATAAACATGTACCCAATCTTTAGTTATCAACAATAAATGATTTTGTAGTATGGCCAACCTATAAGGTTTGGTATTGATTTTGGCTGTTGTGCCGTTTAAATGCGCAGCGCCAAGCTCATTTTTGAGTATGGTAAGGTCGTGTTCAGAAAGGATAATTTCTTCTCCGCCAGTACYATAAATACAACTATCCGTTTGTTGGCCCGAATGTTTTTGGGATTTCAGTTCCGCAAAACGGTAAACTTTGGTATTGAGCTCGTAATTTACACAAAGTTCATTGTAACGGTTAAAAAACATGTTGGCAAATGGCTGCACCAAAACCCGCTGAGTTGGCGTCAGTTTGTGTATAAGCCCGTTTTCGTAGTAACAAACCCGGTAGTTATTGCAGTAAAAAAAAAATCCGGTGATAATTATCTTCGGCTATCCGGAAAGCTTCATTGCTTTCAAGCCCATCGGCGGTTGTGAAATTTTTAAAGTGCTGCCCGTCAAACCTGCTTACACCCTTATCCGTGGCTATCCAGATAAAACCTTTGCTATCCTGCATCAGGTAGTTAACCTGCGATCCGGGCAGGCCGTCGCTTGCGCTATAATTTTTTAAGTAAACTACCTGGTATGGCGTACTGGCATATGCGCCCGGGATTAAAAATTGAATTAATAGTAAAAGTTTTAGAAATGGACTTTTTAGAGGCATTTTTATTATTTGTGGCAACTTAACATTTCAGTCTTTTTTTAATAATCATACAATTATTTAAGCAGCACGTTTTTTATAGTTGTATCAATTGATAAATATAAAAATAAATGGCCTGTAATCAATAACACTTGTTAATATTAAAAAAAACGTCTGTAAACATTCATTATATTGCCATCCCT
>NZ_JBFUIJ010000065.1:0-23457 GCF_056401935.1 Mucilaginibacter sp. P4_D1 | reverse complement strand
GATTATATTCCTTTACCCGCTTTTTAGTATAGTCGATTTTATATATGCGCCCGATGTTTGGATACAATTTTTTATTGTAAGGATAATTACCTGCCTTATAATTTATGCCTTACACAGTTACGTGCAATACAAAAAATACAATTACCGGATATTGTTACATGTTAGCATGTTGCTGCTATCGGTAACATCGGCGTTGCTTTGTAATATTGTAAGCGTATCTAATTTAAATATATATTATTCGCTTTTTGCTACCCTGGTACTGTTTTTTAACCTGCAGGTTTTTTGGGAACCCATCAATTCAATTATCCAGTTTATGCTGGCCATTTTGTTTCTTGCCGTATTTTTTAACATGCAGCATGAGTACAACCTTGATATCGTGATAAACGGCGGCGGACAGCTGTTTTTTATCATATCGGCCATATCATGTATAGTGCCCAACACCCGCTTCAAGATAATGCAACGTGATGTGCGTTCGCAGATACTGATCGAGAAATCAAACGAACAGCTAAAGGAGCAAAATACATCTATCAATGAAAAAAACAACCTTATTGATTTACAGTATGAGCAGTTGCGTAGACTTGATGAGCAAAAAAACAGCTTTATCAATATAGCCGGGCACGATTTAAAAAACCTCATTGGCTCTATCACCATGAGCAATAACATGATCAAAGAGGAAGATTACCGCTTAAGCAACGATCAGAAAGAGTTTGTAGGCTATATAGCCGAATCGGCCGATAAAATGCAGTATATGCTTAATAAGCTGATGGATGTTAAAGAGATCGAATCGCCCGAGATTAAATTCAACCTGGAGATTTTTGATATCAACGTTGAAGTAATGCATATTTTTAAAGGTTTGTATGAAACCGCCCAGCTGAAAAATATCCATTTGGTTGATAACATATTAAAACTACCGCTTAATGTAAAACTTGATAAGGTATTTGCCGGGCAGGTTTTTCAAAACCTGTTATCAAATGCCATCAAATTTTCGCAAACCAATAATACCATAAAAATTGTAACCAGTTTGCAGCGCCAGCGCTTTGTGTTTGAAATTATTGACGAAGGTATTGCTATAGGGCAAAGCGAACTGGATATGATGTTCAATAAACTAAAAACATTAAATGATACATCGGGAGTTACCGAAAGCCGCCTTGGACTTGGCCTTTCAATAGCCAAGCTAATGACCCAGGAAATGGGCGGCGACCTAACATACCGTAGTAATGAAAATGGTAATTATTTCCGAGTAGAGTTTTACGTTATAAATTAATTATTTACAACCCGATGAATAAATTTCTTTCCCTCTTAGCCTTTGTATTTCTTATTAGTACAGCGTCAAAAGCACAACACCTTGTAACTTTTAAAACGCTGGGCCATGATGACGATATGATATATGGCATGAGTGGTGCCAATTCATTTTATTTTAAAATAACGCCGCTTACCGAAATGAATGGCAGTAAAGTGGTGTTGTTTTTTGAGCCATCACAAGCCTTGCTCAAAGAACACTCCTATATAAACGTCGTTATAAATAACAAGCCGGCCTATAGTGGCCGCATGACTAAAGATTCTATCCAAAAAGTAACGCTTACCTTAACCAGGGCCGATTTATCCAACGATAAATTCCTTAAAATACAAGTTAAAACCCTGCTAACCATCACTGATGATGAGTGCCGCGACCTGGACAACCCCGGCATGTGGTTAAAAGTTAAAAATTATTCATATTTATCCCTGTTACGTAACACCAAAGGCTTTTTTGATAACGTAAACATTAGCAATTGCTTCGATTCAAAAAAGGCTATCGTTTACCCTACAAACCCTACCCTTCCCGATCTTAAAGCGGTGGCATGGGCTTACTCCAGGTTAAAAAAGACACAAACCAGGGATATCATGGTTTATGACGAAGCCCATGTGCCTGATACCCTCAGAAATTATATTAAAGTTGGTACCGTTGGCTCGTTAAACGCCGATTCGCGCGGGTTGTTAAAAGTAACCCCGCAAAGTGGCCAGGGCTTATTTTACCTGCATAAATCAATGAGTATGGTTACTGATACCAATACCCGTTTGGTTGATATTAAAGGTGTACTTACCGCGGTAAAAACAGCAACACAGGAATTGCAGCCAAAAGAGATATTATTTGTTACCGGCGGTGATGATAAGGGTTACGAGAAAGCCATTACCGCATTGGGTAACATGAATATTTTAAATTCGACCTATGGTGACTACCTGTTGATTGAAAAAGCACAAAATACATTTTCTAAAACTATCGACGAAAACCGTTCAAAACTTTCATTAAAACAAATTGGCGGTGTAGCCGACTTTTTATCAGGTATCGGATCGTTAAAAAGCGCATACTCGTTTAAAAACAGCGATTTTAGTTTTACTCCAAAAGAAGTGGAGATTCGTTTTGTGGCCAACTATAGTGCTTTAAGCGCAGGCGACCGTGGGTTTTTTAACATATACCTTAATGGCTTGCTTATCAACAGCGAAAAACTTGACGGTACCGGTAAATTAAACACGGCTATTACCATTAACCGTTATCAGCATCATAAATACAATACCCTGGAGGCCGAATTCAGGTTTTACCCAACCAGCGGCCATTGCAAGGATAGCTTTACCAACTTTTTTGCCGAGGTTGATGTAGACAAATCATACCTGGAATCAAAAAACCCGTTTGTAACCAGCGACCTGAGTTTTTACCAATATCCCGAGGCCTTTAACACTGGCACAACACGTATAGTGGTAACCAAAGATTATGCAAAATATGCAGCAGGGGCTTTAGGCGAGATTATTTATGAATTAAACAACAATATTAACGCCAATAATTTCCCGGAGTTTGTTTATTCAGACGAAATTCCAACCGGCGATCTGAAAAAATATAATATCATCGCCCTGTTATCAAAAAACGACAAATTAATGGGCGAGTTTCCTGATGCCCCAATTAAGTTCGACAGGGATTTCAGGCTATATAAAACCGATGATAACACAACGGTATACTCCTTAAATGATACTGTATCAAACGGGCTTGCGCAAATATTTTACGGCCGCAGCAACAACGCCACCCTGGTACTCACCGCAACCGGAACCCACATTGGCGATGCGTTCCTGGCTGCGTCAAAATCAATCACGGAGCAGCTCTCTACCCTATCGAGCAACGTATGTATATCAGATGTAAATTCCAACAAATACTTGTTCAACATCAATAAATCGAGCGAAAACCTGGAGTATATTGATACCAAAAGCGGGTTAACCCGTTTCTGGGACAGCTATAACCTGTACATTTTGCTGGGGATACTTATATTAATATTGCTATCGTTCCTGTACGTTCGTTCAAGAGTTCAAAGATCACAGGATCTGTTTAATGATTAACCTTTTGATTTAGTATCAAGTAGTAAGTATCAAGTAGCAAGATAGCTGCAAATGCGGCTTTCAGTACCAGCTACTTGATACTAAGTACTAACTACCAGGTTTAACCGATCTTAAACTATCAAGATTTTAAACCGGTACCACCTACTTGATACTTGATACTTGATACTTACTACTTGATACTAATAAAGTAACTTACATATATATAATGAGTATTTCAATTCCTGAACTTTTGGTTAATGACGGGTTTATAACACCAGGCGATCAGGTAAAAATCAAAAGTTTTGCAGAAAGATCGGGTATGGCCTACGTTAAAATAGCGCTTAACTTTGGTTACATTTCCCGCAAAAACTATGAACGCTCATTAAGTAACGCCGGTTATCATTTTGCACAAATTCGAGAGGAAGTTTTTGATACCGAAGTATTGAAAAAAGTTGAACTCAAATTTGCTAATGACCACCTCGCGCTCCCTCTGCGTATAGAAAACAACCGGGTGGTTACGCTTATGGCCGATCCATCCGATCAGCTTTTTGTCGATTTCATCAGGTTTACTTATGATATGGAGCCCGACATCATTGTTGCCTATGATTTGGATATAACGTGGTTTAGCCACAAGTTGCTGGGCGAAAAGTATGTTAAAGCATCCGTTTATGAATTAATGAGGCGCGACCCTAAAAGTTCGGCTTCTACTACTTTCACCACCCCTCAACTGGCATTCATATTTATACTGCTGGGCCTTATAGCTGCAGGGATGGTTTTAAATTTTAAGAACACATCAATTGCCATCAACGTAGTTATCAGTATGTTTTTCCTGGTGGCTATTACCTTTAAACTGTTCCTGGCCCTGGTGGGGTCGCGGTTTGAGTTGCACCAGGCCGTAACCAAGGATGAAGTGCGCGATGTGGTTGATGCCGAACTGCCCATGTACACCGTGCTGCTGCCGGTATATAAAGAAGACAAACTCATTAAAAAACTGATCTGGAACCTGCAAAGCCTTGACTATCCGCGCGAGATGCTGGATATAAAGTTACTGATTGAAGAAGATGATGATAAAACATTAAAAGCCGTTCAAAACCTTGATTTCCCTGCTGTTTTCGAGGTAATTGTGGTGCCTTTTCACATGCCTAAAACCAAGCCCAAAGCTTGTAATTATGGCCTCCATTTTTCAAGGGGTAAATTCCTAACCATTTACGATGCCGAGGATATCCCCGATACCGATCAGCTTAAAAAAGTAGTTACCTTATTTGCCAAACTGCCCGATCATTACATTTGTATTCAAAGCGCACTTAACTATTTTAACCGCAATGAAAACTTCCTTACCCGTATGTTTACCCTGGAGTACTCATACTGGTTTGATTATATGTTGCCCGGCTTAGATACCCTCGACATTCCAATCCCCTTGGGCGGCACCAGCAACCACTTTAAAATGGATGCCCTTATTGAGCTTGGCGCCTGGGATCCCTTTAACGTAACCGAAGATGCCGACCTTGGTGTGCGTGCTTATGCCAAAGGTTATAAAATAGCCATCATCAATTCAACCACCTACGAAGAAGCTAACAACGAACCCATTAACTGGATCAGGCAGCGCTCAAGATGGATAAAGGGCTATATGCAAACCTACCTGGTACACATGCGTAACCCTGTTGAATTAATCAGGAAGATTGGCTTTAAAGGTTTTTTAGGCTTCAATTTTTTTATCGGCGCTACATCGGCCACGTTTTTGGTTTACCCGCTGTTGTTAGCCATATTTATCTGTTACCTGGTTTTCGATTTTTCAACAATCCGCACCCTGTTTCCTGATTGGGTTTTGTTTATGGCTATATTTAATTTGATGGTAGGCAACATCCTGATGATATATGTAAACATGATGGCCGTATTTAAACGCCGTTATTTTGAACTGATATTGTTTGCCCTTGCCAACCCGGTTTATTGGTTAATGCACTCGGCAGCAGCATATATGGGCTTATACCAGCTGATAACCAATCCGTTTTATTGGGAAAAAACCAACCATGGTTTAAGCAAAGTTAAAAATCCTACAAATGTTGTTAAATAAAAAATGAGGATCTCTAAAAGTCAATACCTGTTTATAATAACCGCAATACTTGCTGTTTATTACCTGGCAGTGGGCATTTACATGAACCATTTGGGCTATTATAACCAGGAGAGTATTTTTTATATTGAAAAAACCAAGATCATTTTTGAGGGCCTTGGCAACCGTATTAAAGTAATGGGGCTTACCTCGCCATTATTACCCTTTTATTGTTCCATAATTTTTAGTTCTGTAAGTACTTTCCTGGCACCCGTAATAGCGTCGGCTCTGGGTACAGCCGTTTTATTTTACATCCTTGCCTCTACATTAAAAACACGTATCCAGCACGACGATTTTTACTTTTACATATTTGTTGCCCTGTTTTTTTTACACCCGGGTATCATTTATGTGGCAGCATCGGGCAAGGCTATTTACCTGGTGCTTATCAGCTTTTTCCTGTTCTTTTTTAACCTGCTAAAGTTTTATCGCTCAAATACAACTTTCCACGTATCATTAGCCAGTATTTCGCTGGTGATACTTATTTTTTGCGATTATAAGTTTGTATGGCTCTGCCTCTTCTTTATACCGCTGGTATTGGCCATTACTTTACAAAGCTTAAACCTTGGCGAAAAGGAATCCATTTTCCGGCTGTTTTTAAGTTTTAACAGCCCATCACTGCGCCGTAAGCTCATAAGCAAAACATTCGCAATTTATATCATCCTGTTTATTTTGCCCATTGCCTCTATCATTTCTTACAAGCTGCTCAACCTAACCCACTCCAACGATCTTAACTACTTTATCGAAAGCCCCTACGCCACCTGGAATGTATTGGTTGATAAATTAAACTACGATATTACAACAGCTGCAACCAATTACCAGCTGCCCGAACTTTCGGTACTGGTATCTGTAAGGGTCATCTATTTTTGCCCGCTTATTTTGATAGCTATATACCTCTTCCGCGAAAGTACTTACCAGGCTTTAACTATTTTATCTCCTTTCGCGTTTATCGAATTTTTGCATATCAAATACGACAAGCTATATATTACTTATGAGTACTACCTCATTTTCCTCATACTATCGTTGCTTTGCCTTATATTTAAGGCCCTGGTGGTTCAAAATCAAAAGGTTTTTAAAATAATTGTTTTGGTTGCGGCGCTTGTCTCGTTTTACACCGGTTATTCGTTTTTAAAGGGGTCTTTCATCCATGATGAAAAAGCATTTATAACCACACTTGTGACCGGCGAACATAATATGGACCAGGTGGAAATTATGGACATGGCAGGTTATATTAATACCTTGCCCAAAAACTCACATGTGCTTATGGACGATGCCATAGCATACCCGGTTGCAGCCTTTACAAATGATATCAGGAGGTTAACCCTTCCCTACCAGGACCTGTTTTTAAGCGCCATTGAAACGCCCTACCGGTATGATGATTACATCCTGATTGCAACGGCCAAAAATCCGTTTACCGGCTACACACAGCTTAACAATAAGTATATACCGGCCATTCGTATCGCAAACAGCGGCATTAACTACCGCCGTGTTCACGAAACGGACAACTGGGTACTGTACAAAATCATCTCCATCCGATAAAATTGAACTATTAACTATTGACTGACTTATATTAACCAAGACCTGCTCCACAAAAAGCAGGTCTTTTATGTTTAAAGGTAATAATCAACATTCCCCCGTAGTATTCAGCATTGGCGTGCCCATTACAAACCAGGCTTTACTAATTTTATCGCCGGCCACCTCGTAAATACAAAGAGCGTCGATATGGCCCGGCCCATCAGGAAAAGTACGGGATACCAACTCAAAGTCGGCAACTTTATTGTTGAGCACCGTGCGGGTGAGCAGCTTACCAAACAAATCGGGCTCCAGGAACCTAACCAGGTGCCTTTCGCGAATGGCAGCGGCTCCGCTGGCCAGCAGTGTATCCGGGAATTCATAATACAGGGCGTCATCAGTCCAACAGGTCATAAACAAATCAATATCCTTTGCATTATAGGCATCCAGTTGTTTTTTTACTACTTGTTCAACAGCAGTTTTTGCGGTGTTTTCCATTGGTGATTTATTGGTGCGGCTAATATAGATGTTGTGGGGTGATAATATGCACAGCGCGCTTTATTAGTCGCCGCCACCGCCGCAGCCGCTACAACCCGAGGATGAGCAGCCCGAGCATCCACTGCCGCAACCGCTGTGCCCACCGCAGCCATGTGAACCACCGTGATCATGTGAACCGCCGTGACCGGAATGGTCGCCATGGTGGCCGCTATCCGTGTCGCCACCGTAACCACTGTTTCCATCATTGTTGTTTTTACGATCTTCATCGCTATAATCGTGGCCGCCCTTGTAAACCGCCACAACTACCAGCCCAATAACCCCTATCATAATAGCCAACGCAATGCTGGTTTCCGATGCCTGTATAAACAAGCCTGCAGCAACAATCAGCATCAGCAAAATAACAACCTGGCTGATACTTCGGGGCTTGGGCAGCAGCCAGTACCGCCCCACATTTACCCGCCTGAAATTGATATCTGTAAAGCGCGTTTTGTTGTTGTGCCAGATATCTGCCGGAGGTATAGTGCCGAAGGTTTGGGTATACAGCTGGTGTGTATGGGTGTAATAACCATCGAATTTAATGGCCTCGGCCTGGCCGCCTTTGGTTGGGTTATGATGTATTTGCTGGCCCAGGGTATCGCGGCATAAATCGTTCCAGTATGATTGGGTGAAGGTTAAATGCAGGTGCCAGGCCTGGTCTACCGGATCAGACGGGGTTACCCCACCAGGAGTGATACAACACAGGAAAATAAACTTTTTATATTCTTCAATCACGCGCAAGGCATAGTTGCGCGGCCAGCCATTTTCGCGGGCCAGCCTGTCCGAAAATTTGAAACCGACCCCAGGTTTATCTATACTATAGTGTTGAATATTTTGCCAGAGTAACTCTTGTTCGGGTATCATGATAGTGCAGGTTATCTGGCTTAAATGTACTTAAACGCCGGCAGAAGAAAAAGAGCGGAAACAGTTCGTTACATTTTATAAAAATGCATTAGATCAGATAAAATCATTAATTTGTTTGAATGAGATTATTATTGGCATTCTCGACAAGCCAACAATAATGTATTCATAAAAAGATGCGATATGGAAACAGTTATTATAGAACTGACTAATCAAAAGGCTTATAAAATTTTGGAAGACCTTGAGGAGCTTAATATCATTAAAGTGATAAAAAGGCCTTCAACACTTTCCTCATTACGAAAAAAAATTCAAACTAAAATGAGTAATGAAGAAATTGACGAGCAACTCCATAATATCCGGGATGAATGGCAAAGACCTATCTGGTTGATACCTCTGCAATAATCAAGTATCTCAATGGATCATTGCCGGTGAATCATCATGACTTCCTAAAAGTTAATACGTTAAAATACACTAATCCCAATAAAGTAGATTAATACAGTTTTTTGGTAATGTACCCGCATAGCTTGAAGGATTGCAATGAATACCGGCCCGGCAGTGGGCAGCAGCCAGGCCGCGCCTAATGCCTTGCAGGCGTATAAATGGAAAGCCCGGGCCCCCCGCTTCTACCAGCGGGAGGGACACGCCATAATACGAACATCTCAATTAAACGGCGGTATCAGTAATTTCGAACAATGAATTTTGAATATCGAACACCGAACTTTCTCGTTCATTATTCGATATTGGACATTCGGTGTTCAATATTATTGTAACCTTATTCTTAAACGGGCATGCCCCCATCACAAATTAAACATCACCTTAGCCAGCAACATTCTGCCCGGAATGCTGTACGTGCTTGACGTAAACACGTTGGCCGACAAGTATAGCGAAGTATAGTTTTTTACGTTGAACAGGTTTTGTGCGGTTAGCTGTACATCTATTTTAGGTTTACTGAATTTGTAGCGCATAGTTGCATCGGCAAAAAAGTATTTAAGATCATTGGCTTGCTGCTGGTGGGTGTAATAATGATCGGCAGCAAGGTTGAATTGCAGGGTATTAAGCGGGTTATACTCAATGGCGGCGGTTTGGATAAGCCGCTGAAATTTGCTGCTGCCTGCAACCGCTGTTGATTTGCTGGTGGTTTGGCTGTAATTGGCCTTATAGCTTAAATTAACTGTACTGCTCAGTTTGCTTTCGGCACCCACGTTCAGCGTTTCGCCTACGGTATTGAAGGGCAGGATAAGCCCGTTTTGCAGCTGGTTTAGCCGGGCGGTTTGCCAGGAAGCCCCGGCGCTGAAAGTGGTTTGCAAATCAAAATTATACTTGCTGATGTAGCCGCTAACCGCCCAGGCGTCTGTTTTGTTATCATAGGGCAGTACAACCCGTTGCTGCAGGTTATTGGTTAATGTGCTGGATGCGATATTGTTAGCATAAATATGGCTGTAATTAACATTCAGGCTAAAAAAGAACAGTGTAATGGCTTTGCGGTAGTTAAAGCCCAGGCCCGCGTTTTGGCTCTGGCGCTCGGTAAGGTCGGCGCTGTTGGCATACAGCGTGCGGTAATTGGTGAGGATATAGCCACGGTACACATCCTGGATACTGCCAATGTTGTTGCGCAAACCGTAGTTCAGGGTAAAATAGTTTTCGATGCCGCTTTGGTATTTTACATAAAGCCGCGGGTTAAAGTACAAGCGGTTAAGACTATTACTTAACTGGTAGTAGTCATCGCTGTAATGGGTTTGCTGCCAGCTGAGGGGCAGGCTGGCCTCTATCTTCAGAATTTTGCCGGGTATGTCAAAATCTGCTTCGGCGTATGCCTTGTTACGGCTCCAGTTTAAGCTGTTGCGGGTGCTATCGCCAACCGGGTTAACCGCGTTGTTTTGTTGGGTAGCTGATAGCGCCGAGTTTAACGTTTGCCACTGGCTGCTGAACCCCGCCTTATAGCTTTGTGTTATATGCTGCCCTGGTATTTTATAAGCCAGGTAATTGTTGCTGAACCAGGTAGGGATATTTACAGTTTGGGTAAGCAGCGAATAATTAACACCATTGTTAAAAATATCCGGGTTAAGATTAGGTTCGATAACCCGGCTCTCGGGCTCCGATGTGCGGTTAATGTAACTATACACCTCCATAATTTTATCGGAATGGAAGGTTTTCATCCAATTAAGCTCGTTAGAAAAATTGAACAAATTATCTTTAAACGTTTGGTTTACGGGTACGCCATTACTCACCAGGTTTGAGTACGAGGTATTGTGGTTATAATCGGTTACCAGGTTATCGTTCAGGTAATATTTGTTTTGATTAACGTTCAGGGTAAACTGCGTATGGATTAAATCGGGGCGCCATTTGTTGTTTTGCTTTTCGGTATAGCGGATGGTATCGCCGGGCAGGTAAACCTCGCTCAGGCGGCTGTAATCCTGGTGCTGACTATCGCGCAGGTATGATATATTGGCCCGCAGTTGTACATCTTTTTTCAGGTGAACCAGGTTATTAAGGTTAACTATACCCGATTGGTTAAATAAATACCTGTTGCGCGGCAAATCCGGGTCGCCGGCAGTGCCTAAGGACAATACCGTACCGGGCTGATCATTATCCAGGCGTTGCATGTGCTCGGCCGAATTGTGCGACACCAGATCGCCGGCCACATCATAGCCCGTATTGTTACCTCTCAGGTAATTAATAGCCTTGTATTTATCCTTAAACATCATGGCATTAAGGTCTTCATCGTACTTTTTGGGCAAGCCCGCACCTATAGTTTCCTGCCCTATCAGCTGTAGTTTGGCATCTTTTTTTATCGTGAGGTTAAGGGCCACATCCTCGCTTACCACCTTATCGCGCAGCATTTTTACGGGCTGATGGTTTTCCATCACCTGCACCTGGTCAACCACCCCATGGGGTATGGTGCCCGTAGCAATATTATATTTATCATCAAGCAGGTTATCACCGCCTATGTACAGGTTGGATATAGCCTTGCCGTTGTAGCTTATTTTGCCATCCTTGGCTACATCAATGCCCGGCAGCTTTTTAATTACATCACCAATAACCCTATCCTGCGGGCTGCTAAAATCCGACACCTTGTAGCTGGTAGTATCGCCGCTAACCCGCAGCCGCGGCCGGCTATTTTTTATGGTAACCCCCTGCAGCTGATGCACCGCGCCTGCAAGTTTAAAGTTGTAGGGGGGTGTAAAGCTGCTTACCGGCAGCCCCGCCTTTTTAAAGCCTATGCAACTGGCCTCTAATGTAAGGCCGCTTTTATCGGCATTTACCGGAATCCCAAGGCTGTAAAGCCCCCCGGCATCGCTGGTGGTATAGGCAATAATAAGGCCTGCGCTGTTTTTAAGATTGATGCCGGCGTAGCTTATTGGCTTGCCCAGGCTATCGGTAACTTTGCCTTTGATGCTTTGGCCAAGGCATACCATGCCCATGAGCATCCAAAATATGAACACTCCGGCGCTTTTATGCGGGCGGCTCATTTTTTCTCGGGAAGCTCTAAAGGGTTATTAATTACCGGTCCTGTACCATTTATCTGAATCCGCATCTGAGGGCCGCCACCACCGCCCGGGCCTTCACCCGGCCCGCCGGCCCGCATACCGCCGCCCGAGCCGGCCATGGCCGACTGTGCAAAAGCATTCGGATCTTTCCGCATGGCGGCTTCCAGGTTCTTAAATTCCTTTTCGGTGGTTTTAACCGCGTCGGTTGGCAGGGCTATTACATTAGGATCGTCGCTGGCATCGTCCATGCCAATCAGTTTAATTGTTGCACCACCCGGAACCGGGGCTTCTGCAGCCGGCTTTGGCGAGTTGGTTACCTCGTCGAGCCCGTCAAACTTAAATACTACCTCTTTATTGGTATCATAGGCTTCCACAATTAAGCCCGGCAAACCGTTCAGTTTCCACGGCCCGGCATGAAAAGGCAAATCCGGACAAAACCAGGCCGTATAATCCCTGCCCTTGAAATGTCCCGTAGCTTTTTGGCAATGCAAACCCGAAAAGCTGGCCGTATCGGCGCTTATCTTCCAGTCAATCACGGGCATGGGCTCTTCAATCATATACGGGGTTATCAGCCGCTCTTTACGTACCAGTTTATGTTGCAGCGGAAACTGGTAAAACTCGTTCCGGGTGGTAGGCGCGCCGCCGGTTACTTTAATATTCACTCGACCGCCATTACCCTTTTGCTCGGCCATCTGGTCGGCTACTTGTTTTTTCATCAGGGCCTCCTGCAACTTGCGGTCGTAACTTTTATAAGCGCTGGAAGTTGCGCCCACAAACAGCACCATATTTTCGGTATATGGCTTATCCCGGTGCGTAGTATCGCGCAGGTGCGAAAACTTGTAATGCACAACAGCCCTGGCAGTATCGGGCTTTTGTGCCTGTGCCCCACCAGCAAGGCCAAGCAGGCAGGCTAAAAAGAGTATCGTTTTTTTCATGATGGTTATAAGGTTATACCTGTTTTAATAATTACAGATCAAATATAACTAACAGAATAGTTAAACTACGAAGTTTTCGTAGAATTAACAAAATTTAACAATTTAGAGGTCGTTCATTGGTTCATTAGTTCATTGGTGGCTCGCTGGATAGCTTTCGCTTTGTGTTGCTCATTGGCGTATGAGTATCATATCATAGGGCCATCATGCAAAGACAGCCTCATTAGCCATGAAAGGGCGACATCCGTCTGCGATGGGCGTCGCCCATCGGTTAAAAATATATTGACGAGACAGCCCTAAAAGGGTGACATATATTTTACACTCTCAAAACTATCTATTTAATCAATAAATACAGCCCCGCGGCAATTGACGCGCCCGCAATTGGCCCTAAAACGGGGATCCAGGCGTAGGGCCAGTCGCTGGTGCCTTTGTTTTTGATGGGAAGTATCATGTGCATAATGCGCGGCCCCAGGTCGCGGCAGGGGTTAATGGCATAGCCGGTTGTACCACCCAGCGATAAACCTATTACCCACACTAATAACGCTACAGGTATGGCACCAACCGAGCCAAGGCCTATAGGTACTTTGGTGGGCACAATCTGGCCGCCCGAAATGTAAAATATGGTAAACAGCAGCACAAAGGCACCAATAATTTCGCTGGCAATGTTTGAGATGTAATTGCGCACCGCCGGGCCGGTACAAAACACCGCCAATATCGAGGCCGGATCATTAGTTCGTTTAAAATGATCATAATACATCACCCACACCAGGAACGAGCCAACCATAGCACCTAAAAATTGAGCTGCTATATACAATGGCACCTGTGCCCAGGCAAATTTGCCCGCTATAGCCAGCGCTATGGTAACCGCAGGATTAAGGTGAGCACCGCTATAAGGCCCGGCAACAACAACCCCCACAAATACCGCCAGGCCCCAGGCCGTGGTAATTACTATCCAACCGCTATTATTTCCCTTGGTATCTTTTAATACTACGTTGGCCACAACGCCATCGCCTAAAAGTATGAGTAACATGGTGCCAATGAATTCGGCAATAAATGGAGACATGGTAATAAAATTTATAGGTTTGAATAATTGTAACAGGTTATAATAATAAATCCAGACGCATCAGCCTACCGTATTGATAAATACTCCCTCTGCTTCCAGGCGTTATGCTTTCTACCTTTCGCTTTTAGTCTTTATCGGCCCAGCACTTGGCCGCATGAATGGCCCGTTCCCAGCCTTCAATATCCGCTTTAATATCTTCCGGGTTACCGGCGGGGATAAATTCCTTTTCAGATTGCCAAAGTTGTTGTATTTCGGCCACATCTTTCCAAAAGCCTACTGCCAGGCCGGCAAGGTAGGCCGCGCCTAAAGCGGTAGTTTCTACCACGTTTGGCCTTATCACTTTACAATTCAACACATCGGCCTGGTATTGCATCAGCAAATCGTTAGCGGTTGCGCCGCCATCTACCCGCAGCTCTTTAATGGGCATACCTGCATCAGCTTCCATGGCTTTTAAAACATCCATAGTTTGGTAGGCTATGGATGCCAGGGCCGCTCGTGCCAGGTGGCCGGCGGTGGTTCCGCGTGTGAGGCCAACAATAGTACCCCGCGCCTCGGGATCCCAGTAAGGGGCGCCCAGGCCTGCAAAAGCCGGTACAAAAAATACACCGCCGGTATCTTTAACACTGGTTGCCAACTGCTCCACATCGGCCGATGTTTTGATGATGCCTAAACCATCGCGCAGCCATTGCACTACGGCGCCGCCAATAAATATGCTGCCTTCAAAGGCGTATTGTACCTGGCCGTTAATTTTCCAGGCTATGGTGGTAAGCAGGTTATTTTTTGATTCGATAAACTGATTGCCAATGTTCATCAGCATAAAACAACCTGTACCATACGTATTTTTAACCATGGCCTTATCAATGCACATTTGCCCAAACAAGGCGGCATGCTGATCGCCGGCTATACCTGCAATAGGTATTTTGCTGGCAAATATCGTTGTAGCTGTTTCGCCGTAAACCTCGCTTGATTGTTTTACCTCGGGCAACATGCTTTTAGGGATATCCAGCAGCTGCAGCAACTCATCATCCCATTGCTGGGTACGGATATTGAATAACATGGTGCGGCTGGCATTGGTTACATCGGTAACATGTACCTGGCCGCGTGTAAATTTCCATACCAGCCAGCTGTCAACCGTGCCAAATGCCAGTTTACCGGCGTCGGCCAGTGCGCGGGCGCCATCCACATTATCCAGGATCCATTTTATTTTGGAGCCCGAAAAATAGGCATCTATCACCAGCCCGGTTTTAGAGCGGATCATATTGCTGTGGCCATCCTGTTTTAGTTTATCGCAATAGACGGCGGTGCGCCTGTCCTGCCAAACTATGGCGTTATAAATGGCCTCGCCGGTTTCGCGGTTCCATACAATGGTGGTTTCACGCTGATTGGTAATACCTATGGCTTTAATATTTTTGCCATTAAGCCCGGCCTTAACGGTGGCCTCGGCGGCCACACCCGCCTGGGTCGACCAGATCTCGTTCGGGTCATGCTCAACCCAGCCCGGTTTTGGGAAATATTGTTTGAATTCTTTTTGCGACAGCGCTATAATTTGCCCCGCATGATCAAATATGATCGCCCTCGAACTGGTTGTCCCCTGGTCAAGGGCCAAAATGTATTCTTCCATTACTTAGGTATTTATAATTGGTTGGTTATTTGAGAGTCAAGAATTAAGAGTCAAGAATCAAGAAAAAAACAGTTCGCTTACTCCAATGCGTGTTCTAATAAACACTGCTATCAGCCAGACTTTTTTTGCTGTCTTAACTCTTGATTCTTAACTCTTGATTCTTCTATTTAACTCTTGATTCTTTCTCCTGCTAATATATAGTTTCCGGCTACTTTATTAAAGGCTTTTACCTGTTCTGTTTGCCATTCGGTATCTTTATTTAATTCCTCTGCCATCAGCCGGGCAACTTCTGGCCCCATGGCCATCGCCAGGCGGGCATCTAAAAACAATACGCGGGTACGGCGGGCCAGTATATCCTCAACAGTACGCGCCATCTCGTACCGTACCGACCAAATCACCTCGCCTTTGGTGTACTCATCATCCGGGTGTACCCGGTTTTTCCAGCCGTCATCCTCATCAGTTAGGGCCAGTACCTTTTCTATATCATCACCATAAACGTATAGGTGGTTACTCCTATCCGGGTTCGGCCGGCTGCTGTGGATGGATAGGCCTGCGGTGTGGCAAACCTTGTTTGGTAATTTGCCCACCTCTATCGCTTTATCAATGGTATCCTCGCCCATTTTACGATAGGTGGTCCACTTGCCGCCGGTTATGGTGATCAGGTTTGATTTAGAAACAATCAATTTATGGCTGCGCGAAATCTCTTTTGTTTTAGATGAATCATCCTGCGGGGCCGCCAATGGCCTTAGTCCGGCAAAAACGCTCAATACATCCGCACGCGCGGGTACCTTTTTCAGATATTTAGCGGCGGTACGCAAAATAAAATCAATTTCGGCCTCAAGGGCCACAGGCTCCAGGCTATGTTCATCAATAGGTGTATCCGTGGTGCCTACCAAAAGCTTGTTATGCCAGGGCACTACAAATAATACCCGGCCATCCTCGGTTTTGGGGATCATGATGGCGTCTTCACCGGGCATAAACTGCCTGTCGAAAACCAGGTGAACGCCCTGGCTTGGCCTTACCAGTGGCTTTTTATCGGGCACATCCATTTTAAGCACATCATCTACAAAAACCCCGGTAGCGTTAATCACGGTTTTGGCCTTTAGCTGGTAACTAAGCCCGGTTTCTGCATCGGAGGCTTTAACGCCGGCTATTTTTTGGTTGCCATTTTTAATCAGGCCGGTAACTTTAAAATAATTCAACACGGTTGCGCCCTGCTCCAAAGCGGTTTGCGCCAGGTTTATGGCCAGCCGCGAATCATCAAACTGCCCGTCGTGGTATACCACGCCACCATGCAGGCCTTTCTCCTCAATTCCGGGCAGCCTGCTGATGGTTTCTTTTTTGGAGATGTGTTTTGCCCTGCCAAAGCCCAGCTTGCCGGCCAGCAAATCATATATGGTTAAGCCGATGGTATAAAACACACCATCAAACCAACTGTAATTAGGAATAATAAAACTTTCGTTTTTCACCAGGTGCGGGGCGTTTTTTAACAGTAAACCCCGCTCGTGCAGCGCCTCGCGAACCAGGCCAATATCGCCCTGCGCCAGGTAACGCACGCCGCCGTGCACCAGCTTGGTGGCCCGGCTTGATGTGCCTTTGGCAAAGTCGGCCTGCTCCAATAGCAGGGTTGACAATCCCCTCGAGGCTGCATCAACCGCGGCGCCCAGGCCGGTAGCGCCGCCCCCAATAATAATGATATCCCAAATTTTATCCTGGTTATGGATGGATTGCAAAATGGAATCTCTTTTGAAAATACTCATTTTAATTCTGTTGCATTTCGATTACGATTCAAATATACAATATCGAAACATAAAATAACAAATCGAAACTTATTTTTTGTTTCAATTTATCCCATCCCAGTTTTTTACTTATTTTTGTTTGTTATGAATAAAAATACCGACAGGCATAAAATCATACTCCGGCAACTGGAAGACGGCGGCTTTGTAAACGTACAGGAACTGGGCAAACAGCTAAATGTTTCGGAAGTGACCATCCGAAAGGATCTGAAACTTTTGGAGGACAAAAAGCTGCTATTCCGTACCCACGGCGGGGCTACCAAAAGCAACCCCTACACCAACGACAGGCCCGTTGCCGAAAAGGAAAAGCTGAACGCTGCCGAAAAGCAGCAGATAGGCATAGCCGCTGCTGCGCTTATTGGTCATAACGATTCTATCATTATTGCATCGGGCACTACTATGCTGGCCCTGGCGCGGTCGGTTAATGCGGGGAAACATTTAACGGTGATCACATCGGCCCTCAACGTGGCTATCGAGCTATCGCATCATCCCAATATAGAAGTAATCCAGTTAGGCGGCCAGTTGCGCAGCTCGTCATCATCGGTAACCGGATCA
Organism: Mucilaginibacter sp. P4_D1; assembly: GCF_056401935.1. NCBI lineage: Bacteria > Pseudomonadati > Bacteroidota > Sphingobacteriia > Sphingobacteriales > Sphingobacteriaceae > Mucilaginibacter > Mucilaginibacter sp. P4_D1. The sequence continues at coordinate 5,652 of NZ_JBFUIJ010000065.1, read as the reverse complement.
TATGCCGAAGTGATGCTGCAGGATATGGCATGCAGCATGCTTTTTTTAGGTGTCGACGGCATCGACCCCGAAATTGGCCTTACCACCACCAATTTAATGGAAGCCCGCCTGAACCAAAAAATGATAGCCGCCGCCCAAACCGTAGTGGTACTGGCCGACAGCACCAAATTTGGCAAACGCGGCTTAGGCAAAATCTGCCCCCTCGACCAGGTTCAGCACATTATTACCGATAGCGGCATCAGCCCCGCCATGCTTAAAGTATTGCAGGAAAAGGGGATAGCGGTTACGGTGGTGGGTTAGGAGTATCAAGTAGTAAGTATCAAGATTTTTTGTTCGGAAGATCGATTTTCTTTTAATTCCCTCCCAGCGGGAACTACCGTATGTACAAATCTTTAAAACAAAAGAAAATGTCATTTCGAACGAGGTACGAGGAGAAATCTTTAACGCCTTGCACCCCAAAAGCATGTCGAATTGCAAGGCGTTAAAGATTTCTCCTCACCCCAACGCTCAAATCCACCGCTGATTCGTTCGAAATGACAACTTGCTTTATTAATTGATGAGATAGATCCAAAAGATGCGTAGCCACTTATTTTAAAAACACATTTCTAACTGCCTCCAGGTAACCGTAGCCGTGTTTTTTATCCGGTTCAAGGTAGCTGCCTTCGGCCCATTCGTTCCAGGCGTTTATGGTAATTAGTGGCGGCTGGTTAGGGTGGGCGTCTATGTAGTCTTTTGCTTTTTGCAGGTACATCTCAAAATATTCGGGTTTGTTGTTTACAACCAGGTCTTGCTTTTGTACGGGGAAACGCGGGTTGCTGTCCCAGCCAATAGAAACATGCGGGCAGTACGGAATTTTAAAGGTAGTATCCCACTCGGCCCATTTGGCTATGGCTTTTTGGCCCCAGGGAATATAATCGCCGCTTGGCGCTACAAAATGGCACCATTGATAGTTGGTCATGCTGTTAAATCCAAAATACTCCAGGGTCGAGTTTTGTGTTTGTACCTTATCGCCCGGCACATCGTTTAACGTTGCCGGGATGTTGCCCCAAAGCGTAGCCTGCAAATGCAGACCGGGGAACCCGGCTTCTATCGTTTTTCTACGGAAATAATCTATAGCCTCCTTTGCCTTTTCAGATCCGCCTATGCCTTTGATAAAGGTCGACAGCTCGTAAATGCCGAACACCGGCCGGCCATTTATTTTATAATAGTTGGGCTTTTTAAAGTAATCGTTAATGATATGCGCTATCATCTCCTCAAAAGTTTTCCTATCCACCCCGCCATAAAAATACACCTTGCTTTTATCCGGGTTCGACGGATCTAAATACGAGTTATGATCATGGTTGGCCCACATCAGGTAAAACTTCATATCATTGGTATTTTTAGCCTTCAGGAAACCCTTGTCCAGGGCATCTTCCAAAAAAGGTTTTTTATCGTACCAATACCAGTCAAATATCATTACGTTAACGCCGTACTTTGTAGCCGTAGCTATTTTTTTACCCATCACTGCCGGGTCGGTTTCATCCTCGTAGCCCCAAAGCGGCACCTTGGGCACTTCGTGACCTGCAAACTTGGGTTTTGCCTTGTAAATAGCCTCCCACTCCCCTTTCCCATCCGGGAAAACGCCAATATCCTTAAACCTGGCATCGGGATGATACGCAGGCCAGTAAAACGCGGCCACATCATAATGTTTAGCAGGGCTTTGGCCTTTAGCCTTAAAAACAACAAAGCATGCCAGCATAAGCGCCAGGCAAAACAACAGTTTGAATTTGTTCATCACCAGGTAGATAAATTAAATGAGATCATATTACACCGCCGCCAGGCAGGTAATGGTTATAATAAACGGTTGTTTTAAAAGTAGCTTATTGATTTCGACGCGCTATCCTGTACTGTCTTTTTTAAGCAGAGATTAGCACGAAATTAAAAAGCGGAAGAATCCGAAGTTGCTTACCTGGGTACGGGGCAATCGTCGAAAAAATGCATCGGTTTTCTGCGACAGCATAACGGGCAACGAGTTTGCTGGAGGACAACCCCAACAAAGTGCGGGCCCGACAAATCCACGCCAAGCCCGTAGCAAGCCCTCCACCAATGAAATAATGAACCTTGAACCAATGAACCATCCTAATGAACCATCCACCAATGAACTAATGAACCAATGAACAAATGAACCAATGAACCATAATGGCGTTCCCTGCGGGTAATTGTGGGCTTCTGAATCTTACCGGGTAAATGGCCTTCGGCTCGAATGCTTCACCCTCAATATCCGTATTTCTTTCGGTAACACCCGATACGAAATTCGGTAGCTGTCAACTTCAAAGGCGTGGAAACTGCCATCGTTGTTTTTCTTCAGTCTATCGGGTTGGTAGAGTTCTGATTTAAGGGGGAGCGATTTAATCTTTAATAATATCCGTTGTTCAATTTTTTCAGCATATGCAAACTGGTCGTTATCTTCCAGGTATTCAATAGCATCTATCAGCTGTTTTACAGCCAATTTATTCCATTTAATTTGCATTAAAGCGCTTTTCTCCTATTTTTAAAAAGCTGTTCTACATCATCGTGGCTAACAAAGCTCCCGGCTTCAATCGCAGCATCTGCCTGTTCAATTTCGGCATTGTACTGGTCAATAAACGCGCTGTTAAGCTCATCGGTGTTTTTATCTACATCGGCCTGGTAGCTATAGTGGATAAAACACACCAAAATGACCCCTTTTGGCCCACTCAAAAAGGCCCCCTTTGCCAGTTGAAAGTAATACCACAGCAACCTCGAATCCAGCCTTAAAAAGGTACATGGCACAGGATTCATAATAAACCCCTGTAGCCTCCATCACAATAATGAGCGGTACATTTAACTCTTTTCTGTGATTCCCCATCCACAATAGCAATTCCTTAAACCCTGTTGCCTGATTGGAAAACTTGCGGCTGGCTTTTACTTTTACTTGTTGACTGGCATCAATAACGGAGAGACAGGCATGGAAATCCTTTTGGGAAATATCGATGCCAAGAGAATACTTTAACATAAGCGATTTTGTTAAAAAGTAAAACACTAACAGGAACTTCTTATACGGCCTTTTCTCATAGTCTTATACAGGATGATAGAACATTTGTCTATCTCCTTAAGTACTGTTCTGGCTTGGTAAAAAGAAACTAAAGGCAGGTTTATCTTGCGGCCGACATCCGCGATGCGGTGTCTGTAGGCTCCCGTCAAAGTGCTGCCCTTAGTCCTGTTTATTAATATTTACAAAGATATGAGGCCCCCCCCCGCGTTCGCGTTAGGGATTGCAATGGGTACCGGCCCGCGAGCGTAATGCCTGCAGGCGTATGAATGTAAAGCCCGGCCCCGTTTCTACCAACGGGGAAACGCCCATTTGAAGTAGCAAGTATCAAGTAGCAAGTAGCAAGATGGATGGGTGAGAGGATTTTAGATGAAGGATTTGGGGAATGATGAATTATGTGCTAAACAAAATGCCTAAATGCTAAATGCGTTTAGCTTAATGTTATTTGGTGGGCGCGGCTTTGTGGACGGCGATTGCTTTTGGCATTTCAGTTTGCTTATATTTGAAAAACGAAAACCGCATGGCCATCAGATTGGGTGATTTTTTCCCTAAAAAACCGGTAAATGAACCGGCTTTACAACTTGACGACCCCAAATGGGATACTTTAGAAGGCGGCTACAAAGGCACGCCATACAATGCTTCGGTAGCCTTAAAAAAGCTGGAACAGGCAAACGACAAGCAAGCCATTAACCATATTTACCAGGAGTTATGGAACGAGCTGCATCACCAGGGCGATGTGGGCCTGGCATCGTATTACGCCGTTCCGCATTTGGTGAGGATAGCCCGCGAAAAGCAATTTGTTGATTATAATGTACTGGGGCTTGTTTCGGTGATCGAAATACAACGGCATAAGGATAACCCGCCGCTGCCCAGGGCGCTATACCCTGCTTACAATGAAGCCATAGCCAATTTAGGCCAACTGGCCGCTGAGGCCATAAGCCAACCCTGGGACTTAAGCCTGGCATCGGCTGCGTTAACAGCTATTGCATTGGCCAAAGGCGAAATTAAACTGGCAAACGCCATACAAAACCTGGATGACGAAGGTACAATAGACGAATTTTTAGAATCGTATTAGTGTTATGTTAATCAGGTAATAAAGGATAGTGCTTAGCAGGGCAAACGCATCTAAATAGTTAACGGCGATAAGCTGTTATTTAATTGCTAACGGAATAAGCTTATAGCATCGGCAAGATATAAGCATCCCCTATAGTTCTTAGCCGAAAGTTTTAAGTTCTAAGCCCAAAAATAAATTGGACTTTTGACTTAAAACTTAGTACTATTGACTTTACATTAGAATTATTTGAAAATAATATGATACTTTTATTGGAAATGAAAAAAACCTATTACCTGTTATTGTTTATGCTGACGCTATCGGCAGCAGCTAAGGCCCAAACCAATTGGGTAACACAAAACCTGGGCGCAAAACTATCGGTAAAATTCCCGTCCGAACCTGAAAAGGTAATTAAAAACGGCGTTGAAAGTTATACCGTAAAAGCGAAGGACAGTGTTATATATAGCGCCGGCGTGATAGATTTTGAGGTTGTAGCCCATGTGGATTCGGCAGGCCTGGCACCAATGAAGGATACACAGGAATTTGCCAATCAAATGAGGACGGGGTTTGCTTCGAAAAAGCCGACCTATACTTTTGGAGATATCACCATAGGCAAATGGAAAACGTATACCAGCTATAGTTTTTCGGGAGTTGAAAACACTAATAAAAATAAGGCAATAATACATATGATATTAATTGGCAGCAAAATTTACTCATTCGTGTGCCGGGTGCCCCCTAACCTGGTAACCCAAAATAACGATGTGTTTTTAAATTCGGTTGAGCTATTGAAGAAATAAAAATAGCCCGGTATGGCAGATGTTGCCTTACGCTAAAACATTTTAAAGGCTGGGTGCAGGCGGTTTACAACACCCGCCTGCGTACAATAACCCTGCTGCGTGGCACAACCGGCCGCACCACCACAACCCTCGGCCTGGCTGGCACTACTACAACCCTTGGCCTGGCGGCAACTACCACCCTGCGGGCAGGTGCGCGTACTACTACTATCCTTGTTTTAGCTTCAGTTTGCAACTCCACCCCAACACTGATGGCTATAAATAAAATAATCTTTTTCATGGTGCTTTAATTTGTTGCGGTAAAGTTGTCATGAAAACACCCAGCTGCGTGCCATTAAAACGGTGAGCCTGAAAAACAAGGGGGCGAAACGGCGGGACGGGGAGTTTCAGAGGCGGGTAAGGCTTGCGGACTTGAAGTCTTATGTCTGAAAAAAAGTGTTGCGGTTGGGTAAAAAAACGCCCCAGGTGAGCCGTYTTCAAAGCTTCCAAATAGCGGTAATAAACATGTTGTAACTTATTGCATATTTATTGCCTATTAGTACCAATAACCTGCGCAGGAAGTACATCTTTTTACCACAAACGTGTACCTTTTGTAAGCTAAACTCAGCAAAGCAAGGTATCCAACCGAACACCAATGAACTAATGAATGATTGAACTTTTCAAAACGCAAAAACCCCTCATCAGTATGATGAAGGGTTTCACGATTCAGCCTTTAAGGCGGATAAGATTTGGCACCGACCTACTCTCCCACGTTTTAC
>NZ_JBFUIJ010000064.1:0-23909 GCF_056401935.1 Mucilaginibacter sp. P4_D1 | reverse complement strand
AGAAGCCCTTGGATTCCAGTTGTGGCTTCTCATATCCTAATGGAGCAAGGTTCTTTTCTTCCAGGTAAATGTTCAATTGCCCGCTCTCAGATGAGCGAACATCCATAAGTTCAAAATATTCTAAAAGACCTTCAGGTAAGATTAAACGGACAAGGGTTTCGTATGCTGCTGACAAGGGTATTCGTATTTGTTATTCCTGTCGCAAAACAAATACTTTTTTTATTCCCCCACAAGAATTCCGCTTGATCCGTAGTTTCGTGAATACCAATTAATCGATAGTTATACCATCACCTACCCTGTAAATTTCGTGAAATTTGATACCAAGTTTATCAAAATGTTTTGCATATGCGTCATAGCGTTGTTTTATGAAAAACTCTTTAGCATAACCATCATGAACCGGCAATATTTGTTTTGGCTGTAGTTTATCGGCAAAGCCCGAAATTCGTACTTCATTGGCAAAAGGCGCCATGGTTACCATAAGCAGCAACTCAATTCCTTTATATTCCAAAAGCTTATCTTCCATGGAGTCAACAGGGTGCAGTACTTTGTCGTTAATGATAAACCCGGTCATCTGGGGCAAGGGATTGTCCATAATTAACTCATGTGTAACCGGGATAGCTTTTAAAATAAAGGGGCCAAAATTTTGTTTGCCTTCTTCAAATATGGTGTAAACTATGCCGGCTTTATCCAGCTCCCGCCCTACCTGGCTGTTGGTAATCACTATGGCGCCGCTCAAATCCAGGATACTCTTCAAAATTTCCAGGTCGTAATGATCGGGGTGGATATGCGTTATCACAATGGCTTTTACATCCGCAAACATTTGTGTGGTAACATCGCCCTCGGCAAACGAGAATTTACCTGGATCAAATAATAACTTATAATCATCCAATTCAAATACAAGGCAGGAATGGAGGTATTTAGAAATCTTCATACACAATTAACACGATTTAAGGATTTAACAAGATTTACAGGATTAGCTTCAATAAAGTATACACCCAACAGGCACAATAAGTTTAATAATTTTTACACAAGTAAAAGCACTATATTAAAGGTGCCTTTTTTTAAAATCCTGTTAAATCATTAAATGGTGTTCAAATCCCGAAATTGTGTTTATAGCAACTCTGTGGCCAAATTCGCCAATTCGCTCCGCTCCCCTTTTTGCAAGGTGATGTGCGCGTAAAGCGGGTGCCCTTTAGCTTTATCAATCAGGTACGATAAGCCATTACTCTCGGCATCAAGGTAAGGTGTATCAATCTGGTAAATATCGCCTGTAAAAACAAACTTGCTGTTTTCGCCTGCGCGGGATATAATGGTTTTCACCTCGTGCGGGGTAAGGTTTTGGGCTTCGTCGACAATAAAGAAGATTTTACTGAGCGTACGGCCGCGGATAAAAGCCAACGGCGCAATGGATATTTTATCGTTGCTTACCAACTCATCAATTTTAGCCTGCATTTTATCGTCGTCGGCAAACTGATCTTTGATGAATTTAAGGTTGTCCCAAATGGGGGCCATATAGGGATCTATCTTGGATTTGATATCTCCCGGTAAAAAACCAATATCTTTATTGCTTAGCGGTACTATAGGGCGGGTAACAAAAATTTGGCGGTAATATTTACGCTGCTCCAGTGCACTGGCCAGCGCCAGCAAGGTTTTGCCGGTGCCTGCATTACCCTGTATAGTTACCAGTTTAATATCGGGATGTAGCAAAGCATGTATAGCAAAAGCCTGCTCGATGTTTCGGGGCGATATATTAAATACAGGTTGCTCAGTAACTTTTTCCAGTTGTTGCGTTGCTGCATTATAAAAACCAGATACATCGCTTTTTTTGCCTTTTAATATATAAAAGTGATTGTTGGTATACTGTGGTACACTTAGGCTTTCGGCGGGCAGGTTTTCCTGCTTGTTGAACTGGGAAATTAGTTTTTCGGTAACCTTATCTACATCCGTTTTGCCGGTGTACAGCTCGGCAAGGTTTTTTATTTTACCGGTTTCGTAGTCTTCAGCATGCAGGTTAAGCGATTTGGCTTTAAGCCTGAGGCAGATATCTTTTGATACCAGCACCACTTTTTTTGCGGGGTATTCTTCCTGCAGACCTAAGGCAACGTTCAATATGCGATGGTCTATCTTGTCCGATCCAAAAACTTCTTCCGCATCGGCAGTTGTAGTTTTTACATCCATGGCTACTTTAAAACTGCCTTTACTTTTCCCGTTTAGCGGAATCCACTCGTTTACCAGGTTGTTTTTCGACAGGTCATCCATCAGGCGGATGAAACTCCGGGCCTCAAAGTTTCGGGTATCGTTGCCGTTCTTTTTATTATCCAGCTCTTCCAATACCTGTATGGGTATGGCAACATCATGCTCCTGGAAATTTTGAAAGGCGTTGTGATCATACAGGATCACGGAGGTATCTAAAACGAATATCTTCTTCTGGTTACGCTGGCCGTCCTTATTCATATCCCACTAAATTAGGTTTTTTAACCTTTGTTCAAAACGAAAAACATTCTGAACATAAAAAAACCTTATAAAAGCGAAAACGGGAGCCTCCTCTTGCGATTTGAACTCCCGTTTCCAAACCCCTGTTCAACCGTAGTTTCCCAGTGGCATCAAGTTTTGTGTATCCTTAACCGATATGCCTTCGTCTGTCGTTCTTGCGAACTACCGACTACCGCAATACCCCCAGTTCTGTTTTGGCTCTCCGTAAAGCTCCGCATCGTTCCTGGTACCTCCTTTAATCACAATCTTTTTTCAAAGACTTTCGTAATTTTCATTTTTTCATGTAACTCAGTGAACTTCTTTTGATCTTTAGCTCCTCCGAAGATTCGCCCGATTCAATTTCTGTTTTCCTGAAAGGTTGTCAAAGTACGTCGTTCTTGATGATTACAATATAGGGATTAAAAGGCACCTTTGTCAAGCAAAAAATAAATTTGTTATATACACGTTATTAACAATCATTGTTAATAAACAAACAATTATAAATAGCTTATTAATAATGATTTAAGTAATTAAATCCGATTTAACCTTCAGGTTATCAACATAAACCTTATCAACAAAAATAGGCGAAAAGGCCTTTTTGCCACACTTACAAAAAGCGTAAAATCATCAACACACTAAATTTTTTCAGTTAAATGCCGCCAATATCTTTTAGGAATATGTCTTAAATGGAGCTTTGTATTCTTCCTGGCTACAATATTTACGCTGGTAAAATAGCTCTTCCAAAGTTGCTGGTAAACCTGCTCATCTTCGGTAAAAACAGTTACTACATCGGTAGGTTTATTAACTTCCGAAAAGTCAAGCGTGATATAGCGGGTATCATGCAGATCATAATGAATGCCGTACTTGCGTTTAATATCATAAATGATCCATTTTTGATCGGTATACCGGTTTTTAAAATGCCTGATAAGTAAGGGAAGTACATTAAAGTCCGGCTCAACGGCAGCATAATACGTTTCGTCCTTAAGTTTCCGGAAACGGATAAACGCTTCCATCCTATGCTTTTCCCGCCTTACCATCTTCAAAATCTCTGATAGGCGCATCACGTATTTATTGCCGTAATCTTCTTCAACGTTTACATCAGTATCAAAAACATACCGAATAAATCCAACAAGGGCACTTTCTTCATTTTCCATTTCGGCCATATGGGCAATGTACAGGCGTTGAATACCCGCGGCCGAGAGTTTTTTTCTTAGCCCCTTCAGTACCCTGTTGGCGCGGCGCTCGTCTGTTATTACCTGTAACACTTCTTCAAACATGGCACTGCTGCGCCACTCCGCCTTTATCAGCTTTACGTGAAACAGTTTGCGGTCATATATTTCAAATACGGCGGTAAGTAAACCTTCAAATGTTCCATCGTAAACAAGTGTATACATCGTCAAAACAGGTTAAGTTGGGTTTGCGTGTTTTTAATGTATTTGCTTTGCGATTCGGCCAGGATAAATTGTTTGATGTTGTTACCGGTTAAGTCCCGGCGTTCAAACTCATTACTTTTACAAATAATAAAGTAACGGGCACGGTTAAGGGCTACCCCTATCTTTTTTAACTGCTCCCAGCTTAATTTAGCAAACTTGCGCGCGCTTACTATTTTCTGCGCAGATAGTAAGCCGATACCCGGCACACGTAAAATCATTTGCACATCGGCTTTATTAATATCGATAGGAAAAGCCTGCATATTACGGATAGCCCAACTTAATTTGGGGTCGATATCCAGATCGAGCAGGGGATTTTGAGTGTTTACTATTTCATTAACATGAAAACCGTAAAAACGCATCAGCCAGTCGGCCTGGTAAAGGCGGTTCTCGCGTACCATTGGTACCGATGTATTCAGGGCTGGTAAACGCTTATCGGCCAAAACAGGCACATAACCCGAATAATAAACACGCTTCAGGTGGAAATTTTTATAAAAATAACTGGCCGATTGCAACACCTGTTGATCACTTTCGGGGGTGGCGCCGATAATTACCTGGGTACTTTGCCCGGCCGGCGCAAACAGGGGCGCTTTTTTAAAAAGCTTCTTTTCTTCGGTCCGCAGGATAATTTCATTTTTCAGGAAGTTCATTGGATTTATCATATCCTGCCTGTTTTTTTCGGGAGCTAATAATTTTAGCCCGGCTTCTGTAGGCATTTCCAGGTTTACACTCAATCTATCGGCATACAAACCAGCTTCGCGCATCAGCTCGTCACTTGCGCCGGGGATGGATTTTAAGTGTATGTACCCGTTAAAATTACATTCGGTGCGAAGCTTTTTAGCTACCCTCACCAAACGTTCCATGGTATAATCGGCATCTTTAAAAATACCCGAACTTAAAAACAGGCCCTCGATATAATTTCGCCGGTAAAAATTAATAGTAAGGTCAACAACTTCCTGAACCGTAAATGCTGCCCGTTTGATATCGTTGTTTTTGCGTGATACGCAATACGCGCAGTCAAAAATGCAGTGATTGGTAAGCAGTATTTTAAGTAAGGAAACACATCGCCCATCCTCTGTATAACTATGGCAAATACCGTTGCTGGCATTGCCAAGTCCTTTGTTTTCATTTTTACGCTTACTGCCGCTTGAGGCGCATGACACATCATATTTAGCGGCATCAGCCAAAATATTCAACTTCTCTGTTATCCTTTCTACATTCATATCAATTCAAAAATACTAATAAATTTAGCAATTTGAATTAATTTGGAATTTATTTTCTGAACCTGGATAAAGCGGATTACAGAGATTTTACCGGCAAGTTTTTTAAAAAAATCCGAGAAATTTAATAAATCTGCCAAGTCCAGGTTCAGACAAATCTCATTTTCTCCAAACATAACAACCTGTTCTCCGTTGCTCTTAAAAAGAGTTTTGAATCATGGAAAAAGTATATACCGCTGTAGTAACAGCAAAAGGCGGCCGCGACGGCCATATAAAATCTGAAGACGGCGTAATCGATATGGAGCTAAAAGCTCCCGCGGCTATGGGAGGCGAAGATGGTTATCCCAACCCCGAACTATTGTTTGCCGGTGCATGGGGTGCTTGTTACCTGGGCGCGCTTGGTTCGGTAGGTATCAGAGATGGCGTAAACGTTACACAGGCTACGGTTGATGTGCATATAACCTTTAATAAGGAAGGTGCATCATCGTACGCGCTATCTGCCGAACTTCATGTCCATATTCCGGGCATTGACTGGGATGTGGCCCAAAAACTGGCTGATGCTGCACATAAGGGTTGCCCGTACTCCAAAGCAACAAGGGGTAATATTGAAGTAAAGGTGATAGCCGATTGATTTTTGCGAACATGTTTTAAAGCAAAAAGCGGATGGGGTTGCCCTCATCCGCTTTTTGCTTATTATATTAAAAATTGTTGCTTATTTACCGGCAAGCAATCCATCAAGCGTAACCGATACATAATATAAGCCTCCGATAGTTGGGCCGCCTGCGTACTGATAATAACGTTTGTTAAAAATATCCGTTGCGCCAACTTTAAATGTAGCATAGTAAGCCGGAACACGATAAGTAACCTGGGCGTCAAATGTGCCAATTGCAGGCACCTTGCCTGTTACTAGCGGGCTTTCCCACAGGAATGATTCCTGCCATTTGTAAACGATGTTAAAGCCTACATTTTTGGCCACTTCGCGGTTACCAAACGATACGTTGCCTGACCATTCTGGTGTATTGAAACCGGTAACAAAAATATCAGATGTGGTTTGAGCTTTCAGTTTATTAAAGCTCACGTTACCCGATAAGGTATATCTTTTATAGAAGTTATAGCTGATACCTGCCGATGAACCATAGTTATGGTAAATGTTTTTAGCATTGGTGTAAACGCGGTACCTGCTTTGCCCCTGGCTGGCAGCATTGCTTGAGGTACCGGTAGTTGGGTCGCGGTTTACATCAAGCATAGCTAATACAGAAGCGTCTGTACCTACGGTGGTGCCATTCGGTACAAATACCTGAACCTGGCCCAAAAATCCGTCGTAACGGTTGGTGTAGGCATCAATATCAATAAACACTTTATTATCTAATACAATTCCTTTGTAGCCTACTTCATATGAAGTAATCTGCTCCGGGCGTGCAGGTGGCAAATCGGCCACTTTCAACAGGTTCCGGTTGGCTAGGGCAACCTGGTCGGTACCGCCGCCGGCATTAACAACCGAGTTAAAATTAGCTACCGAAGTTTGCGTATAACTATTGCCCAAATAACCTAAACCATCGTTAATAAATGGCAAACTGCCTACACGTTTAACACGGCCGTTGTTTACATATGACAACGCTTCAAATAATGAAGGGAAGCGGTAACCATTCTGGAACGTGAACCTGAAATTATGGTTCTCATTCAGGGTATACACTGCTGCTAAACGAGGTGTAAATTTAGGGTCGAAATAAGGGTTATAATCCCATCTAACCGATCCGAATAATTTCAGCTTTTCGTCGAAGAACGTTTTGGTTACTTGTGTAAATGCACCGTATTTTTTGTAAATCACATCTTTACCAAAGCTACCGTCGGCCAAAGGCGTGTTCCTATCGGCAATAGGGCGGCTAAAATCAACAAAGTTGTTACCATCCGGGGTAATGGCATAAACGCGCACATCACCGCCAACCAACAGATCAACCACCTTAACGCGGTTTGTTAAATCCCATTGGGCTTCCGCATTATACATATGGCTTTTTTGCACCAGTGCCGCACCACCGGTTACAGGCGCGTTTGGTATCAGGCTTGATTTAATATCCCAGTTATTGATGCCGATAATGGTTTTTCTTAAAGCGTCAAATTCGGGTGTGCCGGGTTCTACCCTGCCCTTATCTGCTGCAGCTCTTGCGGCCTGCTCGGCGGCGGCCAGGTTTGAAGATGTTAGGCCTCCGTTTGCAGATCCGTAGGCGTTTAACGCGTTTTTAAACGTGGTACCCCAGGCCGAGTTACTGGCATGGTTCAAATCCAGGTTATCTGCCAGCGGTTTTACGTTGAATGAGTTACCGGTATTTTCTATCGATTCATAAGCGCGAACCAAAAACTCTTTCCCTTTTAATTCAACTTTATGGTTTTGAACTGTTGCTCCCTGTAACGATATTTTGTTTCCACGCTGAAACACACCGTCGAGCCTGCCGTAACGGTAGGTGTAAGATAGAATAGTGTTAGGCGTTAATTTATATGATAATGTACCATCCAGTTTCAGGTTGGTAACTTTCGGATCAACCAAATCAACCTCGTTGTATCCTGTGCGGGCAACAGTAAGCCCAGGCATGGCTTTACCATCTACCGTAAGGCCTTTTACAACAACGGTGTTACTTCCGGCAAGAGCATCATCTCCATATTTGTTCCAGCCGTCATAAGCAGCATTGCTGGTACCTGTTAAAGGTGGAAAGCCGGGATTTGCGGTTTTCAAGTTGTACGGATTTTGATCTTTACGGGTATCAGACTGCCAGTCTTTACCTTGCATATAGCTAAAGTTTACTTTAACGGCAAACTTATCATTGAATGCTTTTGCATAGCGCAACGCGGTTTCGTTAAGTGCGCTTGCACCTAACCTGTCGTTGCCTACGTGGTTCACACCTTCGCGGTGATAAACGCTTAAGCCCTGGTATTTAAAAGGATCTTTGGTTATTAAGTTTGATAAACCGTTAATGGCGTTTGTGCCATAAAGGGCTGCTGCCGCGCCCGGGGTAATTTCTATACTGGCAATATCCAGCTCGGTTGGGCCAATAGCGTTGCCCAGTGGTACACCTAAAGTTGCCGATTGCATATCAACGCCATCAACCAGTTGCATAAACCTAAAGTTATTTGGGCTATTGAAACCACGTGTGTTTGGCACTTTAAGGGTTAAACTGGTGGTAGTCATCTGTACGCCCTTTACGTTTTCCAAAGCATCGTAAAAGCTTGGGCCAGGCGATTGCTTAAGTGCGTTAATACTCAGTTTTTCGATAGCAACCGGCGAACGTAAAAGCTTCTCTTCTTTACGCGACGCCGTTACCACCACCTCGTTAATCAGTAACGATTGGCTGCTAAGCTGGATGTTCAGGGCACTGTTGGTATTTTTAATAAAAAATTCCTGCGGCTGGAAACCCACTGCGGTGAAAACCAGGGTATAGGGTAATTTTGCGCTGGTGGTTAATGAGAATTTGCCGGTACTATCGGATGCTGTGCTGTTGGTAGTGCCTTTTATGCTCACAGTAGTACCTACTAACGGTTGGCCGTGGTCGTCTTTTACAAAACCGCTAATAATATAAGAGCCATTAAGTTGAGCATGGCTTATCGCCGGGACAAAAAGTACAAAAAGTGCTATAAGCCTAAATGAATTTATGATTGTTTTCATGAAAAGGATTGGTATAATTAAATATCTGTTTGTGTTTTAAGGATGTAGATAGTATGAGTATTGTAACTATCAACAGCAACACATAACATTTAACTGCGTTTTTGAATGAGCCGAAGTAATAAGAGTGTAAATATTATACATAGTCTATTGGATTAGTCGACAAAAATAGAAATTTTTTCGTCGGTGTCAAGACTCAATTCATATTTTTCGAGAATATCTACCATTTTAGTGGATTTATTTTCAAATAATCCCGCCCTCTTCCCTCTCAATTTCGTAATATTGGCGGCTCAACACGTACTAGTTCATAATGTCTTTCAATTATCAGCGCATCATCATCAAAATCGGCTCCAATGTTTTTACCCAGGAAAACGGCCTGCCCGACCTGCAGCGTATCGAACATTTGGTTGGCCAGATAGCCGCTATCAAAAAGCAAGGAAAAGAAGTGATCCTGGTATCATCCGGCGCGGTTGCTTCGGGCCGAAGCTTGATCACCATATCCGAAAAATACGATGCCATTGCGGCAAGGCAGCTTTTAGCCTCTATCGGGCAGGTAAAGCTTATCAATACTTATTCGCAGCTGTTTGAACGTTTTGATATTCTTTGCTCGCAGGTACTGGTTACCAAAGAGGATTTCAGGGACAGAATGCATTATTTAAACATGAAAAACTGCCTTGATCTGCTGCTGCAACACCAGGTGATACCGGTAGTTAACGAAAACGATGTGGTATCGGTTACCGAACTGATGTTTACCGATAATGATGAACTGGCCGGATTAATTGCATCTATGCTAAACGCGCAGGCTCTAATTGTGTTAACCAATGTTGATGGTATTTATAACGGTGACCCTAAAGCGCCGGGCTCGGCTGTAATTGAAGAGGTGGCCGGTTCGGTAGTTGATTTTGCAGCGTTTGTTTCATCGGGCAAATCGCAGTTTGGCCGCGGGGGGATGATCACCAAATCAACGATGTCGCAAAAAACGGCACAGCTGGGCATCGCTGTGCACATAGCTAATGGCAAGCGGGATAATATTCTGACAGATGTATTGGAGAATAGAGTTACCCATACCCGGTTTATTCCCAATAAAACAGCTTCTGGCAAAAAGAAATGGTTAGCCCATTCCGAAAAATCGGCCACGGGGGCCGTGTTGGTTAACGCTGGCGCTAAAGCTGCACTTGTATCCAACAAAGCTACAAGCTTGTTACCCGTTGGAATAGCTGAGGTATTAACCGACTTTAAAAAAGGCGATATAATTAAGCTGATGGATGAAAGCCAAAAGCTGATAGGCCTGGGTATTGCCGAATACGGATCGGACAAGGCTAAAGAGCGCATCGGGCAAAAAAACCAAAAGCCTTTGGTGCATTACGATTATCTTTACTTACAAGGTTAACAATGAGTTATAATAAATATTTTGATGATGCCCGGGCTGCAGGCCGCAAGCCTACCCTCGCCCCTGCTCTTATTAACCAGGTTTTATTGGACGTGGCTGCCGAAGCTGTTGCCCAAACAGACCTTATACTGGCCGAAAATCAGAAAGACCTTGACCTGATGGATCCTGCGGATCCTAAATACGACAGGTTGAAACTGACAGCAGCCCGTATTGAAGCTATTGCTGCCGATATGATCAGTGTTGCAAAATTGGATAGCCCCTTAGGCAAGCAACTTTCAGAAGCGCAGATGCCCAATGGCCTATCAATTTCAAAGGTGCGCGTACCATTAGGTGTTGTTGGCGTAATTTATGAAGCCAGGCCTAATGTTACTTTTGATGTATTCGCGCTGTGTTTTAAAACAGGTAACATCAGTATTTTAAAAGGCGGCAGCGATGCCGACTATTCTAACCGGGCTATTATCGGTGTAATTCATCAAGTATTAAATAATCACCACATAGATACCCATGTGGTAACCCTGTTACCTGCAGAACGCGAGGCTACAGCCGCTTTACTAAATGCAGTTGGTTATGTTGATGTACTGATACCCCGCGGCAGCCAGTCGCTTATTGATTTTGTGAGGGATAATAGTAAAGTACCGGTTATTGAAACCGGAGCCGGTATTGTTCATACCTACTTTGATTTAACCGGCGACCTGGAAAAAGGTGCTGAGATTATTGCCAATGCCAAAACGCGCAGGGTGAGCGTGTGTAATGCCCTTGATTGCCTGATTATTCATGCTAATAGGTTAAGTGACCTGCCCAGGTTAAGTCATATACTCGGTGAAAAAGAAGTTGAGTTATTTGCTGATGAACGTGCTTACGAGGAACTAAAAAACACTTATCCCGGCGCTTTATTGCATAAAGCACAGCCTGAGCATTTTGGAACCGAATTTTTATCGATGAAGATGGCTATCAAAACAGTTGATAGTTTTGAAGCGGCACTTGAATATATTGCCGTCAATAGTTCTAAACACAGCGAGGCTATTATATCCGAGGACGCCGAAAACATTGCCACTTTTTTAAATGATGTTGATGCTGCAGCAGTTTATGCCAACGCATCCACAGCTTTCACAGACGGTGCGCAATTTGGTTTAGGTGCCGAGATTGGCATAAGTACACAAAAGCTTCATGCACGGGGCCCTATGGGACTTCAGGAGCTTACCAGTTACAAATGGATCGTTAAAGGCAACGGACAAACAAGGAATCCTTAAAATCATTTACCCAAATGTGCGCCTAAGCCTTAATAACGGTGCACATGCACGCCGTTATTGCGAAGGTTTATGGTTAAAAGAAACAATCGGAAAAGTTCATTCCACAAAAAAAGGTGCCCTCAAGAAGGCACCTTAATTTTTTCTCTTCTCTGCTGTCGGCACTCACTTAATCAAATAGTTCGCTACGGCAATAAAGCAAATGATCATTAAGATCACTCCTTGAAGCTTTTGTTCTAACGTTAATTGGCTTATCATTTTAAATTAATTAGGGTAAAGCAAATTTATATTGTAATCCGAATGTTACAATAGGTATTTTCATTTTTACGTTTATTTTAATAAATAGTTATAAAACTTTTAGAATCGTCAACTGCACATTTATTCATTAAAAAATTAGCAACAAATGTGTTTTAACATTAAAATAGTGTTAGTGTAACACTACGGTAAATTGGCAGTTTTTAGCTATAAAAATATTTTTTTTACGCGTTTTTTTATTCGTTTAACATAAACGTAAATTTTATATTAATAAACGTCAAATCCTCCGGTTAAACCACGCCACGTTATTAAACCTTCCCCCACACTGATATCTGACTTTTTTTCTTAACCGGTTAAATGTTTATTTTCATAAACACTTGCAATAAATGTATCATCCCCGTTACATTTATCGCAGATTATAAACCAAACCAATATGCCAAAGCACATCATTATCGTATATCTTTTAGTGGCCTGCACCATTGCAGGTATACTGCTCAATTCGCGTATTAAGCAATGGCTTAATAAAAAAGGGTAACCTTAAATTGGCCCGATGAGTGTCGGCTAATACACCCACATTAACCAAAAAAGCAAAAGCCTGTTGTTTATTCAATGGGCTTTTGTGTTGAGGGTAATTTTCACGTTAAAAATAGYCCCCGTCTACTTACATAAATTTACGCTTTATATAAAATATATAAAACTCTTAGTATCAATATAAATTAATCAATAATTAATAAGAATAAAAGGGCAATTATGAATATCGCAATAACAAATCGGGCACATTGATTGCAAAATAGCGATTCGGGAAACTGAATAAGTGTTAACATAAGGTTACCTTGTGCTTTTTATTGTATTAACACTAAACCAAACCTCAATCGCCAATTATGATAATTATAAAAAAGATCCTGAAAATAATTTTAAGAACCGTATTGGGCATTGTAGCATTTGTCGCACTCTTCCTGTTGGCGGCTTTTTTACTTTCGATATGGACTGTTAAAAAGGAATCCGGCACTTCGGCCGACGTGGCCATCTACATTCTTACCAATGGCGATCATACCGATATTGTGGTTCCCGTAAAAAGCCAGGTAACAGATTGGAGCAAAGAAATACCGTATCAAAACACAACCGGCCGCGATACCACGGCAAGATACCTGGCTGTGGGCTGGGGCGATAAGGGGTTTTACCTCAACACCCCTACCTGGTCGCAATTAAAGTTTAGTACAGCTTTTAAGGCTGCCTTTGCTTTAAGCACATCGGCCATTCACGCAACCTACTACCAGGCAATGCCGGAGAATAACAATTGCAAAAAGATCATGATCAGCAACGGGCAATACAAAAGATTGATTGCCTTCGTTAACGGCAGCTTTAAAAGAGACAGTGCCGGTAATGCCATCAACATAAAAACAAATGCCAACTACGGCACCAGCGACGCGTTTTACGAGGCCAACCGCAAATACAATATATTTTACACCTGCAACACCTGGGCCAACAACGCCCTTAAAGCCTGCGGCCAAACCGCCTGCATGTGGACACCGTTTGACAGGGGGATATTTTATCATTATCGTTAGTCCGGAAGTCGGAAAGTCCGGGAAGTCAGAAAGTCTCAATGTAAAAAATCAAATAACCGATATATAGCCTACATCCTTCTTAACTTTCGGACTTTCCGGACTTCCCGACTACTCGACTACTCGCAACAATTTACTGTACCCTGACCTAACCCCTATATCAACATAAAACACAAAAGCGTATCTTTGCGCCCATTATGAGTAAGCATGGCAGGATTTTAGTGGCAATGAGCGGTGGCGTTGATAGTTCGGTAGCAGCAGTTATGCTGCATGAGCAGGGCTATGAAGTTATCGGGCTCACCATGAAAACCTGGGACTATGCCTCATCGGGCGGAAGCTCAAAAGAAACCGGCTGCTGCAGCCTGGATAGCATTAATGATGCCCGTGCTTTGGCCGTTGGCTATGGCTTTCCGCATTATATCCTGGATATCCGCAACGAGTTTGGCGATTTTGTAATTGATAACTTTGTTGACGAATACCTGGCCGGCCGAACCCCTAATCCCTGCGTGTTATGCAATACCCACATTAAATGGGAAGCTTTATTAAAACGCGCCGATAAACTGGATTGCGAATTTATAGCTACAGGGCATTACGCCAATATCCGTTTACAGGATAATGGCCGCTATGTAATTTCAAAAGGTAAAGACGAAAATAAAGATCAATCATACGTGCTTTGGGGAGTATCTCAAAAAAACCTGGCGCGTACCAAGTTCCCGTTAGGTAGTTTTTCGAAGCCCGAGATCAGGCAAATGGCTATGGATATGGGGCAGATTGAGCTTGCCGGTAAAAGCGAAAGCTACGAGATTTGCTTTGTGCCCGACAACGACTACAGATCGTTTTTAAGGCATAAGGTTGAAAATTTGGAAGAACGTGTTGCTGGCGGCAACTTTGTACTTGCAAACGGCACCGTAGTGGGCAAACACCAGGGTTATCCCTTTTATACCATTGGTCAGCGTAAAGGATTAGGCATTGCGTTGGGGCAACCTATGTTTGTAACCAGTATCGACCCTGACACCAATACCGTGGTATTAGGCACTGCCGATGAATTGGAACGCAAACAGGCCTGGGTTAAAAACCTAAACCTGGTAAAATACGCCAGCATTACCGAGCCTATCGAGGCTATCACCAAAATCCGTTATAAAGATGCCGGTACCACCAGTAGCATTGTACAAATGGGCGAGCACATGAAGGTTGATTTTCACCATAATGTATCTGGTATCGCGCCAGGGCAATCGGCCGTTTTTTATGAAGGCAATGACCTTTTGGGTGGCGGATTTTTAATGTAGTTTCATTTTGAGGGTCAGATAGTGTAAAACCGGCGGTGTTTAACCGGGTATAAAGTAAGGTCAAAACGCCCCAAAAACAGCCTTTAGAATCGCCCCCGAAACAATAACACATCTTTTCAAAATTGAGGCATTCGTACAATCTTCACAGCTAATATTCCAACGTTTTTAGCAAAACTAATTGGCGTTTCGCTTTCTTTATGTTTTATTTGCAAAAAATAACTGCTTAAATGGCCAAAAATTTACTGATAGTTGAATCTCCGGCGAAAGCCAAAACCATCGAGGGTTACCTTGGGAAAGACTTTATTGTGAAGTCGAGCTACGGGCATATCCGCGATTTGGTAAAGTCTGAAGATGCGATAGATATAGGTAACAACTTCGCTCAAAAATATGAGGTGCCTGCCGATAAAAAACAGGTAGTGAGCGAATTGAAGAAATTAGCTAAAGAAGCAGAAATGGTTTGGCTGGCGTCGGATGAGGACCGCGAGGGAGAAGCCATATCATGGCACTTATTTGATACTTTAGGATTGAAAGATGCTACCACCAAACGCATCGTTTTTCACGAAATAACCAAACCAGCCATTTTAAAGGCAATTGATACGCCACGTAAAATTGACTACAATTTGGTAAATGCACAGCAGGCACGCCGTGTATTGGACAGGTTGGTGGGTTTTGAACTCTCGCCTGTTTTGTGGAAAAAGGTTAAGCCATCGCTTTCTGCAGGCCGTGTACAATCAGTAGCAGTACGATTGATTGTTGACAGGGAGCGCGAAGTAAATAAATTTACTGCCGAAGCTGCTTTTAAAATAGTAGCCATATTTGGCAAGGGCAAAGATGCTTTTAAAGCCGAACTGGCCGAACGTTATGCCAAACAAGAAGATGCCGAGAAATTTTTACAGGATTGTATCGGTGCCGATTTTGAGGTACGCTCGCTGGAAACCAAACCGGCTAAACGCTCACCGGCTGCACCGTTCACAACATCAACCTTACAGCAGGAAGCCAGCAGGAAACTGGGCTACTCGGTAGCGCGCACCATGCAGGTAGCACAACGCTTGTACGAGGCCGGGTATATTACCTACATGCGTACCGACTCGGTAAACTTATCAGATACCGCGTTAAATGCCGCTCAAAGTGAAATCGTATCGGCTTATGGAGAAAAATACCATCAGCTAAGAAAATATAAAACCAAAAACGCAAGCGCGCAGGAAGCTCACGAAGCTATCAGGCCAACCTATTTCAACAATCATACTATAACCGGCGAGTCGAACGAGAAACGCCTGTATGAACTGATCTGGAAACGGGCCATAGCCTCGCAAATGAGTGAAGCGCAGTTTGAGAAAACCACCGCAAAAATCAGTATATCAACCCGTAAAGAGGATTTAACAGCCAATGGCGAGGTGATGAAGTTTGATGGTTTCCTGAAAGTTTACCTTGAATCAAGCGATGATGAGGATGAACCGCAACAGGATGGCGAAAACGCAATGTTGCCACCTTTAACCCGTGGCCAGCGTTTGGCGCTACAGGAAATGTCGGCAACAGAACGCTTCTCGCGTCCGCCTGCAAGATACACTGAGGCCAGCCTGGTGAAAAAGTTAGAGGAGTTGGGTATCGGTCGCCCATCTACGTACGCCCCTACCATCTCTACCATCCAAAACCGCGGTTACGTGGTTAAAGAAGAGCGCGAAGGTAAAGTGCGCAATTTCAGGCTGATGGTGCTGAAAGATGGCCAGATTGTTAAAGAACAAAAAACAGAGAATACCGGCGCCGAGCGCGGCAAGTTATTCCCTACCGATATTGGCGCAGTTGTAAACGACTTTTTGGTACAATACTTTAAAGAAATTGTAGATTTTAACTTTACCGCCAGCGTTGAAAAACAATTTGACGAGATAGCCCAGGGTTTAAAAGACTGGACAGCCATGCTGCACGATTTTTATAACCCTTTCCATAAAGGTGTGCAAAGCACTATTGAAACGGCTGATAAAGCAACCGGTGAACGTGAATTGGGTGTGCACCCTGAAAATGGTAAAAAGATTTCGGTACGTATTGGCCGCTACGGCCCCTTTGTACAGGTTGGCGAAAGTGCAACCGAGGAGAACGAAGAAAAGCCGTTATACGCCAGTTTAAGAACCGGCCAAAGCATTGAAACCATTACTATTGATGAGGCCCTTGAATTATTTAAGCTGCCCAAAGTTGTTGGCGAATATGAAGGTAAGGTAATGAAAGTGGCTATCGGTCGTTTCGGCCCGTACATTAGCCATAACAGCGCATTTGTATCGTTACCTAAAGATATCGATCCTTTGGATGTAACGGTAGACCAGGCGATAGAACTTATAGAAGCCAAACGTAAAAAAGATGCCGAGAGACTGATTAAAGCGTTTGACGAAGACCCGGAAGTAAAAGTATTAAACGGCCGCTGGGGGCCATATATTGAATTTGGCAAACTTAACGTTAAGATACCCAAGGATAAAGATCCCTTGATCTTAACTTATGAAGAGTGCAAGGCCCTGGCTGATGCCATGCCTAAGGACACCAAAAAAGGCCGCTTTGGTAAAACGGTAGCAGCTGCAAAACCCGCAGCCAAAAAAGCCCCAGCCAAGAAAAAAGCGCCGGCTAAGAAGAAATAGGTTATTGGCGAATGGTTGATTTGGTGAGTAGTTGGATTGAAACAATTGTTTGGAAAATATTGATTAAGTAAGTGGTTGAAGTAAATGTTATTTATTGAAAACAAACCACTCACCTAATCAACTCAATCAACCACTCACCAACTAACAAACCACTCACTTAATCAACCCAATCAACCACTCACTAAAGAATGCAATGATCAAAGACCTGCCCGAAAATAACGTTAAAGATATTGCCATAGCGGTAGCCTTGGAGCGCGAAAGTGTGGAGAGCAAAATTTGGTACGTGTACCTCATCAACCTTAAAAATGAGCCTATCGAGAATGTGCTGATCACCTCTAAAGGGTACGGCGAAAAAAACGGCGAGCAGGTAAAAACTTCCGTTTTACGCCACATGATCCCAGTGGTTGACAGCAAAGGCTACAAACTTATCGAACCCATTGACGAGCAAACTTTCGGCCTGAATAATGAGTATTGGCTAAGCTATTACATCGGCGGTAATATTTACGATAAAAAGTTCATTTTCCTGCCTGAGAGCATCGTAGAGATGAATTTTATCAAACTTCCGGTACTGAATAAGCCTGGTGTTATGATATTGTAGCAGCCAAAGTGAGTGGTTGATTAGGTAAGATTGAGTTGATTAGGTTGGATTAAGTTGATTAGGTTGGATTAAGTTGATTGAGTTAGTCATAAATTAAGTTGAATTAAATGCTTTTTTTCTCTCCTTTAAACTACTCAATCAACCCCAATCAACCTAATTAACCACTTAACCTAATCAACCATTCACCTAATCAACTCAATCAACTCAATCAACTATTCTCCATTTAAATATTTCTCAATTAATTATTTGTTGTTATAAATTTTATACATTCATGGAATAAATAAACCTATTCCATGGAGAACGGATATACCAGGTTCCGCAAACGTAAAAGCCTAATTACATTCGGTACCGCGCTCGCAGTGCTGCTTATTATTGCCTATCTTATTGTTAATGGCCAAAAGAAAAATGTGGTCGATCCTGCCTTTAGCAAGTACATCGAGTCGTACACAACCGGGGTAATTTCAAAAGCAAGCCCCATTACCATTCGCCTTGCCAGTACAGTGCAAATTACCCATCAACAAAACGAAGAGGTTGATAACAACCTGTTTGATTTTTCGCCGTCGGTAAAAGGCAAGGCTTACTGGACAGATTCGCGCACCATTGAATTCCGGCCGGATAAAAAACTCGATCCTGATAAAACTTACAATGTCGAATTTAAACTGGGCAAACTGATTGACGTGCCTTCCAGGTTTAACAGGTTTAAATTTAACTTTCAGGTGGTTAAGCCCGACTTTAACGTTGCTTTTAACGGGCTGCAAACCGCTACCAGCACATCTACCGACGAGATGAAGATGGAAGGATCGGTACAAACGGCCGATACCGAGGATCCTGCCCTTATTGAAAAAGTAATTATTGTAAACTATATGCTGCCGGTGAAGATCAGCTGGGAGCACAACACAGCCGCAAAAACCCACACCTTCAAAATAACTGGTTTAAAGCGGCAAAAGGGCGAAGTTGCTGCGCTAACTGTTAATTGGGACGGCAGCAGTATCAACGTTGATAAAAAAGGCGAGCAGCATTTTGATGTACCTGCTATAGGTGACTTCAAAGTGCTGAACGTTCGTGCCGTACAGGATAATGACCAATATGTGCTGGTGCAATTTTCAGATGCGATTATGGTTGGGCAGGAGTTGGCAGGCCTTATTGGCATTAACAATGTAACCGATCCGGCCTACGCCATCGAGGGCAGTACCGTAAAAATTTACGCTCCAGAAAGGCTTGAAGGCGATTACAGTGTATTTGTAAATGAAGGGGTAGAAAACATATCGCATAAAAAAATCACCAAAACCTACACGGCCAACGTGTTTTTTGAGAATAGGCTGCCCGGCGTAACTATTCCGGGCAAGGGAGTTATCCTCCCCGATTCGGGCAAGCTGATGATGCCTTTTGAGGCCGTTAACCTTAAAGCGGTTGATGTATCGGTAATTAAAATATATGAGAGTAATGTTCCTCAATATTTTCAAAACAATGATTTTAACGGCAACCAGGAATTGCGCCAGGTAGGCAAGCCTATTTTACAAAAAACCATCAGGCTTGATAACAATAAAGGACTTAACCTGAATAAGAAAAACCGTTTCATGCTTGATCTTGATCAGATGATTCGCACCGAACCGGGAGCAATTTACCGGGTTATCATCGGTTTCAGGCAGGAATATTCCTTATACAATTGCAGTATAGCAGGCGCAGCTAAAAAAAGCGGCAGCGATGATGACGAATATGGCGGTGGTGATTACAGCTATAGCGATAATGCCGGCAAGGTGAACGACGAGGATAACGATTTTTGGTCGAGATACGATAGTTATTATCCGGAAGGATTTAACTGGCAGGAGAAGGATAATGCCTGTACCCCATCCTACTACACCAAAACCCGCTGGGCAACCCGTAACATCATTGCATCAAACATAGGGCTGATTGCAAAACGGGGCAACAACAACAATATGCTTATTGCGGTTACCGATATTATGAATGCCAGTCCGATGCAGGGTGTTGAACTACAGTTGCTGGATTACCAAAAGCAAGTGTTGCTAAAAACCACCTCGGGCAGCGATGGCCTGGCAAGTTTCGACTTAAAGCGCAAGCCTTATTTGCTGGTGGCCAAAAAAGGAAACCAGCGTGGCTATTTAAAACTTGATGATGGCAATACGCTTCCACTTACCCGTTTTAACGTTGGCGGCGACGAAGTACAAAGCGGGCTGAAAGGCTTTATTTATGGCGAGCGTGGCGTTTGGCGGCCGGGCGACAGCATATTCATGACCTTTATACTGGAAGATAAGCTAAAAACCCTGCCAGCCGACCACCCGGTAGAGTTTGAGCTAAAGGATCCCAACGATAAATTGTATAAACGGATTACAAACACCAAATCTGTTGATGGCTTTTACAGCTTCCATACCGCTACCGAAACCTCATCACCTACCGGTAACTGGACGGCTACTGTAAAAGTTGGCGGCGCTACGTTTGAAAAGAAAATAAAGGTTGAAACCATTATGCCTAACCGCTTAAAGTTGGGCTTAACCTTTGGCGGTGCCGAAGAATTAACCAAGGGCAATAATGCCAACGGCAAGTTAACCGCCCGCTGGCTGTTTGGCGGGGCGGCGCAAAATTTAAAGGCCAAGGTTGATGCCTTTTTATCGGCACAAACAACCACGTTTAAAAATTATAAGGATTATGTTTTTGACGATCCTACGCTGGCCTTTAACATGCAAACGCAAACTGTTTTTGATGGCAAGCTGAGCGCAGAGGGGAATGCCGATGTGGATGCCAATATCAATATTGAAAAACAAGCCCCTGGGCAGCTGAGGGCCAATTTTTTGGTAAAGGTGTTTGAACCGGGAGGCAACTTCAGCGTTCAGCAGGTTAGCTTGCCATACAACGTTTACCCCGGTTATGTAGGTATTAAAACACCCGAAGGCAGTGCTTTATCCGGAATGCTGGTTACCGATAAAGACCAACAGATTGATATTGCCGATGTAGATGTAAACGGCAACGCCCTTGCCGGTACCCGCAACGTGCAGCTGGAATTGTATAAAATACAATGGCGCTGGTGGTGGGACGAAACCGGCAATGAAATGACCAACTTTACCCAGGGTAAATACAACAAGCTGATTAAAACCCAAAGTATTCAGTTGACAAATGGCCGTGGCAAATGGACGCTGCGTGTACCCAAAGCCGACTGGGGCCGGTACCTGATTAAGGTAAAAGATGACCAGACAGGCCATAGCACCGGTAAAATTATTTATGTAGACTGGCCAAACTGGTCGGAAAGATTACAGCAAAGCAACCCTACCGAAGCAGCCATGCTTTCGTTTACATCAGATAAGCAAGCCTATAACGTTGGCGAACAGGCTACATTAACCATCCCTACCGCGGCAGATGGCCGGGCGTTGATCAGCTTTGAAAATGGCAGCAAGATTTTAAAAACCACCTGGATTGATACTAAAAAGGGCCAAACCCAATACAGCTTTACGGTTGAGCCGGATATGGCACCCAATGTTTTTGTAAATGTTACCATGCTGCAGCACCATTCGCAAACCGTAAATGATTTGCCTATCCGCATGTACGGGGTGATACCACTTACTGTTAATAACCCGGCTACTATATTAAAGCCCGTGATTACTATGCCTGATAAGATCAGGCCCGAAACGCAATCGGCCATTACCGTATCAGAAGCCACCGGCAAGGAGATGACCTACACCATTGCTATTGTTGATGAAGGCCTGCTGGATATTACAAGTTACAAACTCCCCGATCCGCATAATACATTTTATGCCAAGGAAGCGCTCGGCGTTAAAACCTGGGATTTGTTTGATTATGTAATTGGAGCCTATGGCGGCGGCCTTAACCGGATACTAAGCATAGGTGGCGATGGTAGCCTGGGCAATAACAGGAACGTGTCTGTAAACCGGTTTAAGCCCGTTGTGAAATTCATGGGGCCGTTCCACCTCGGGGCGGGAGAAAAGCAAACTACGGGCTTTAAATTGCCGCAATACGTAGGCTCGGTTAAAGCCATGGTTGTTGCCGGGCACGATGGTGCTTATGGTATAGCCGAAAAGGCCGTTGTTGTTAAAAAGCCATTGATGATATTGGCTACGCTGCCGCGTGTACTGGGGCCATCAGAAAAGGTGCAGCTTCCGGTTACTGTCTTCGCCATGGAGCCTAACATTAAAACGGTTACGGTATCGGTACAAAGCAACGCCTTCAGTAACCTGGAAGGTAATAATACCCAAACCCTCACCTTCGCCAAAACCGGCGATCAGATGGTAACCTTCGATTTAAACGTTAAGGATTTTGTGGGAATAGGCAAGGTGAAAGTAGTAGCTAAAAGTGGTTCAGAAACAGCGACTTATGACGTTGAACTAAACGTACGCAACCCTAACCCGCCGGTTACCCACATATTGGAGAAAGAGCTTGCAGCCGGTGAAGCCTGGAACATAGCTTACCAAGCCGTAGGCATCAGCGGCACCAATAAAAATACGCTGGAGATAGCATCTATCCCACCCCTTAATTTGGACAAACGTTTGGATTACCTGATTGATTATCCTCATGGCTGCGTAGAGCAAACCACGTCGGCTGCATTCCCGCAACTGTATTTAGGTCAGCTGCTCGACCTTTCGCCAAGGCAAAAATCCGAATCTGAACGTAATATTAAGGCTACCATAGCAAGGCTAAATGGCTTCCAGGTTCCTGGTGGAGGTTTAAGCTACTGGCCCGATGGTGGTAGTGCCGATGAATGGGGAACCAATTATGCGGGGCACTTTATGCTGGCTGCGCAGGCCAAAGGCTATAGTATGCCTCTGGGCTTTATGGAACAATGGAAAAAATTCCAGAAACAGAAGGCATTGAGCTGGTCGCCGGATAGCCGCAGTTTTTACGGCGACGACCTGAACCAGGCCTACCGCCTGTATCTGCTGGCCCTGGCCCGTTCGCCCGAGTTGGGTGCCATGAACCGCCTGCGCGAGTTTAAATACATCAGCATTGAAGCTAAATGGCGGCTTGCGGCAGCCTACAAGCTGGCGGGGCAGCCCGAGATAGGTTCACGGATGATTGCGGGCTTACCAACCGTTATTAAGCCTTATTACACCATGTTTGGCACCTATGGGTCCGACTTAAGGGATGAGGCCATGATATTGGAAACATTAACCTTACTCGGCCAGCAGGCGCGCGCCGCGGCGCAGTTAAGAACGGTAGCTGCAAAACTATCCCAGGATGATTGGTATAGTACACAAACAACCGCCTACTCGCTGATAGCTATTGCGCAATATTGTGGTCAAAACAAATCATCGGGCAAAATGACATTCAGCTTCCAGGGTGGTGCGGTTAACTCGCAATCGTATATCTGGCAAAACGTTTTAGCTGCGGGTGGCGGCAAAGTGAGCCTTAAAAACAACGGCGGCAACAGGTTGTATATAAGGTTAATACAAAAAGGACAGCCGTCATCGGGCCTTGATGTAAAAACCTTTATCGACCCAAGGGTGTTGCAAATGCGCGTAGGATACTTTACCTTATCCGGTAAACAGATAGACCCATCATCATTAAGGCAGGGTACCGATTTTGTGGCCCAGGTAAACATCAAAAATCCGGGCAAACGCGGCCGGTATGATAATTTAGCGCTAACTCAGATCTTCCCTTCTGGCTGGGAAATTTTGAACAGCCGGATGATGAACAACGATGAGGCCTTTAAATCATCCCCATCCGATTACCGCGATATCCGTGATGACCGGGTGAATACTTATTTCAGCCTGCCGGAGGGCCGCGAGGTTACTTACTACGTAATGCTGAATGCCGCTTATGCTGGGCACTATTACCTGCCTGCCGTTTATTCCGAGGCGATGTATAACAGCTCGATAAACAGTTTAATCAAAGGGCAGTGGGTTGATGTAACGAAGTAGAATGGGCGGTGAAACAAAAAGCCCAGAATTGGCAGGTGCACGAAAAGAGGCCGTATCATAAATCAAATGATGCGGTCTTTTTATTTTACGGCGGATAAATCGATTTCAAGTAGTTTTTTGATGTTGATTTCGAACTAACGAATATTATTGATTAAGAACGAGTGAAAAGAAGGCCTTTAGGCAGCTTTTTTTCTTAGGTTTTGTGCGATTGAAAGTAAGCCCCATTCTATCGCTACTTTTTCTTTCCCACGGAGCATGAAGCGTCGGAACCCGTGGTTCTGTTTGATATTT
>NZ_JBFUIJ010000063.1:0-24244 GCF_056401935.1 Mucilaginibacter sp. P4_D1 | reverse complement strand
ATATCAAACAGAACCACGGGTTCCGACGCTTCATGCTCCGTGGGAAAGAAAAAGTAGCGATAGAATGGGGCTTACTTTCAATCGCACAAAACCTAAGAAAAAAAGCTGCCTAAAGGCCTTCTTTTCACTCGTTCTTAATCAATAATATTCGTTAGTTCGAAATCAACATCAAAAAACTACTTGAAATCGATTTATCCGCCGTAAAATAAAAAGACCGCATCATTTGATTTATGATACGGCCTCTTATTATAGAACGGGGTTTAAATCTTGTCCTGCAAAATACAATTAGTTAGTTCTGCGGTGCTGGCGATGCCTTCGCTTCTTTTCTGGCCGCCTTTTTTTGTTTTTGGGATTCTACAAAAGCCAGGTATTTTGTTTTTTGTTCGGCTGTTAAAATGGCTTCCAGTTTGGCCTGCGCGTTGTCACGGATCTGCATATGTGAATATTTTTGTTCTTTTTTATCATTTGTACCTTTAAGGGTCTTCAAACTATCAAGTCCTCTACCCTGCTCCAGCAGTACCGCATTTACCTGGGTTATCTGGCTGTTGCTTAAGTTAAGCTGTTTGGCCAATACCTTAGTTTGTTTTGCAGCCCGTAATGCCGGTGTCGCCTTTACTTTTTCCTGTGCATGTGCAAACAAGCCCAGCCCTGCTATAAAAGCTATCATCATGAATACCTTTTTCATAGTTATGTTTTTTAGGGGTATGACTGATGTTTGAAGTATTGGTTTAAATAATGAACAACAACCGGCAAAAAGGCAGGGACGTTTTTTGGGACGCCATAACAACCAATAAACTTGTGTGTGTATACCTGATACAGACGGCATACTCATTAATTCGATAAAAGATTCATCTTGCCAAATCTTGCCACCTTGCAATACTAATGAACCAATGAACTAATCAAAAACTTTCCTCACCAACATAATGTTATCTCCTTAATCAAACATCATTACCATGAGCCTGGAAAAATATGAAAAAAAGCGGGATTTTACCAAAACCGCCGAACCCAAAGCTGGAAAAAGCAAGGATAAAAACAGCCTCATTTTTGTAATACAAAAGCATGATGCTTCGCGGCTGCATTATGATTTCAGGCTGGAGATGGGCGGCGTGCTCAAAAGCTGGGCGGTGCCTAAAGGGCCGTCAACAGATCCAAAAACCAAAAGGCTGGCCATGATGGTTGAAGATCATCCTTATGATTACCGCAACTTTGAAGGCATCATCCCCGAAGGCGAATATGGCGGCGGTACGGTTATCGTTTGGGACGAAGGCACCTACGAACCAATCGAAAAAATTAAAGGCAAAAAAGAGCAGGAAAAGCACTTGTTGAAAGAGCTTAAATCCGGCTCGGTAAAAATAAAGCTTCATGGCGAGAAGCTCCGTGGCGAATTTGCCCTTGTAAAAACCCACGGCATGGGCGATAACGCCTGGCTGCTTATAAAACACGATGACGACTTTGCATCAAAAAAAGATATTACCAAAGAAGATAAATCCGTAATATCGGGCAAAACCATTGAAACGATGGAAAAAACCAGCGATAAGGTTTGGCATAGCGGCCACGAGGAAAAGATAGAAAAGTCCGAAAAGTCGTCGTTAAAAAAAAAATCCACCAAACCCGCCGAACCTGATGAAAGTGTAGCCGAACCGGAAGATATTAATGTAGACACCCTATTAAAAAAAGCCCCCAAAGCTAAAATACCCGCCGGCATCAAGCCCATGCTGGCCACCTTGGTTGATGAACCTTTTGACGACCCCGATTGGGTTTACGAGGTAAAATGGGATGGTTACCGCACGCTTGCATTTGTCAATAAAGGAGAGGTGGAGCTATTGTCCCGTAATAATAAAACATTTAACGAAAAATTTTACCCTATCCACAAACTACTACACGGTTGGAAGATTAACGCGGTATTGGATGGCGAGATCCTGGTTTTGAACGATAAAGGCATCTCCAATTTCGGTAACCTGCAAAACTGGCGCAGCGAGGCCGATGGCGAACTGGTTTATTATGTTTTTGATATTTTATGGTACGATGGCAAAAACCTGGTGGATTTGCCCCTGTCTCAACGGCAAGCCATACTCAAACAGGTTTTACCAGCCGACGATGACCGCGTGCGCGCCAGTAAAGTGTTTGACGCCAGCGGCATTGATTTTTTTAAGGCGGCTGAGCGGATGGGCTTAGAAGGCATTATTGCAAAAAAAGCCGATAGCACCTATGCTTCAGACACGCGTTCTAAAGAATGGTTAAAGATTAAAGTGCACAAACGGCAGGAAGTAGTAATAGCTGGCTTCACCAAAAACGAGGATACATCTAAACAGTTCAGTTCATTGCTGCTGGGTGTTTATGAGGGTAAAAACCTGCAATATGTAGGTAAAGTGGGTACCGGTTTTTCGGATAAAGTACAAAAGGAAATGATGGCACAATTTAAGCCATTAATAACCGATAAAAGTCCTTTTGATACTATTCCCGATGTAAATAAACCATCGCGTTTCAGGCCAAATCCGCCCAAAGCCAAAGCAACATGGCTAAAGCCCCAGCTGGTTTGCGAAGTAGCTTTTAGCGAAGTCACCAGCGACGGGGTGTTCCGTCACCCGTCATTCCAGGGTATGCGCGTTGATAAAAAGGCAACAGATGTAATACGCGAGGTTGCAGAACCTACCGGAACAGCTATTGAACAAGCGGAAGAGAAACATGAAGATAACCATGCGTCGGCCATAAAACCACCAAAAGAGAAAGGAAGAAAAACCTTGCTAAACCCAACCGACGAAACCCAGGTGCGCAAAATTTGCGGCCATGATTTGAAGTTTACCCACCTGGGCAAAATTTACTGGCCCGAGGATAAGGTAACCAAGCGCGATATGTTTAACTACTATTACCAGGTAGCGGAGTACATTTTGCCATACCTGAAAGATCGCCCCATGTCGCTTAACCGGTTTCCTGGCGGTATTCACGGCCCAAGTTTTTACCAAAAAGATGTAAAAGGCAAAGCGCCCGATTGGGTAAAAACATTTCCGTATACCAACGGCGAGGGCGAGCACAAAGAATATTTGGTTGGCACCGATGAGGCAAGCCTGCTATGGATGGCCTCATTAGGCTGCATCGAGATGAACCCCTGGTTCAGTCGTATTCAATCGCCCGACAACCCGGATTATTGCGTGATAGACCTTGACCCCGATAAAAACACCTTCGACCAGGTTATTGCAGCAGCGCTGGAAGTAAAAAAAGTACTGGATGCCATTGATGTGCCCTCCTACTGCAAAACTTCCGGTTCAACCGGGATGCACATTTATATTCCTACTGATGCCAAATACAGTTATGATCAAACCCAATTATTCGCCCGCATCATTGTAAACATCGTTCACAAACAAATACCGGATTATACCAGCCTGGAACGTATGGTAGCCAACCGTAAAGGTAAAATGTATCTTGATTTTTTACAAAACCGTCCCGGCGCTACCATAGCCGGCCCCTACTCACTCCGTCCCAAAATTGGCGCCACCGTATCTATGCCCCTCCACTGGGACGAAGTAAAACCCGGCCTCACCATGAAACATTTTACCATATTCAATTCAATTGGCAGGCTAAAAGTTGAAGGTGATTTATTTAAAGGGGTATTAGGAAAGGCCATCGATTTGGAGAAAACAATGGAAAAAGCTAAATCGATTTTCGGTCAATAGTCATTGGTCACCAAGTTTGATTGACCAACGATTGTTTTAAAAATCTCAAATAAATCCGACTAATGATTAATGACAAGCGCAGCGACAATGACTAATGACAGCGCAGCGAAATGACCAATGACAAGCGTAGCGACAATGACTACCCCACCGGCAATTTCACTACAAAAACAGAGCCTTTGCCTTCTGTGCTTTCAACATGGATAGTACCCTTATGGCTTTCAACTATCTGGCGTACAATACTAAGCCCTAAGCCTGTTGATTGTTCGCCACGCACGCCGGCGCGGCCGGCCTTTGTAAAGCGGTTAAATATCTCGGGGAGCATAGCCTGCGGAATCCCCATGCCATAATCCTGAACCTCTATAATCACATCTTTACTAACCTGGCTTAACCGCATGTCAACACGGCTGTTATCCTTTGAAAATTTCACCGCATTACTTACCAGGTTGTCAATCACACGGGAAAACCTTTCTTTATTAATCAGCGCATAAGCAGGGTTTATACTACTGGTAAAAATAACGTCAACGTTCAGTTTCCCCTGGGTGCGCCATGAATTTACCGCGGTTTTAAGCAGCTGATTTAATTCCGTTCTTTCGGTTTCAATAGGTCTCCCGTTTTCATTGCGGGCGGCATCCAGCAAGTCGTTAATGATCGACCGGGCTTTGGCGCACGATTCTTTAATCATATTCAAATTATCCTGCGTATCCTCGGTTACCTCATCCAATTCCATCATCATCGCTATCGACTCAACCGAGGCAATAGGGTTACGCAAATCATGCGCTACCATACCCAGCACCTGGTTTTTAAACACATTGGCACCTTCTATCAATTCATTTTTTTCACTTATTTGTAAAACCTGCTGGTAACTATTGGCCTTATAAGTAAAAAAGTACCGGGAGGTTAAATAAAAGGCCGACAATAGCACTACCGAAATTAACTGGTTATAAACCATTTGTGTAGGCGATGTTTGGCTATACAGCAGCAGGGCAGTAAAAAACAATTCGATGCCTATGATGAGTATAATGGTTTCATAATACTCAAATACTACAATGGCGCTTATGAGGCATAAAGCTATCAGGTAAAGTGTAAGCGAATTGCTTGGATCGGATGTGGCTATAAAGCTGGAATACATGCCACAGGTAATAATGTACAACGAAAATAAAAATACCGTAACCGCCATAAGCTGGGTGTTTTTTTTTCGCCTCTTGTATTCCAGTATCAGCAGGTTGGCCGCTATCAGGAAAAAGGGAGTTATTACCAGGAATACCCAGTTGCTTGTGTTAAATTCGGGAAAGTTTTGCGCTTTGGTAAGGCTTGCCGGGAAAACAACATACAGCACCCTTATAATGATGTTCAACAGTAAAAATATGATGCTGGCAGCCCTTACAGCAACCAAATTTTGGTATGTGTAAAAATCTTTATACAACGACCTGTACTTAACAGGCAGGGTGTTGAAAAAAAAGCGAGTGTTCAACATGAGCTGGTATCTACAAAACTAATAAAAGTATTAAAAATGTTACAATTAATATACATCACGACAAAATGACGCCCAATCTTTTTTTTACGTGACTTTTTATCATGTTTAGCTAACTGGCAAGGGATTTGACCAATACAACTCATAACACTAGATCACTATGAATTTTAACAACTTTACAATAAAAGCACAGGAGGCTGTACAAAAAGCTTCTGAGATTGCTACCGGTAATCAGCAGCAGGCAATTGAGCCGGCTCACCTGTTAAAAGGTTTACTGCTGGTTGATGAAAATGTTATTTCCTATTTACTAAAAAAGCTTAATGTTAACCTTAACCGCCTGAACGAGGTACTGGATACCCAGATAGCATCGTTCCCGAAAGTTAGCGGCAGCAACGTTTACCTATCGTCAGATAGTAACTCGGCCCTGCAAAAGGCGCAAGGATACTTAAAAGAATTTAAAGATGAGTTTGTATCGGTTGAGCATATCCTGTTGGGTTTGCTGGCGGCCGGCGGCAAAGTAAGCGGTGCGCTTAAAGATTTTGGTGTAAACGAAAAAGACCTTAAAAAAGCTATTATCGCTTTACGAGGCGATAGCAAAGTAACCGACCAAAATGCCGAAGCAACCTACAATGCCCTAAATAAATATGCCCGCAACCTGAACGAGTACGCCGAAAGCGGCAAGCTTGACCCGGTTATTGGCCGTGATGATGAGATTAGGCGTGTTATCCAGATCCTATCCCGCCGTACCAAAAACAACCCGATATTGGTTGGCGAACCTGGTGTTGGTAAAACCGCCATTGCCGAAGGCATAGCTTTCAGGATAATTAAAGGCGATGTGCCCGAAAGCCTGAAAACAAAAACAGTGTACTCCTTAGATATGGGCGCATTGATAGCGGGCGCCAAATATAAAGGCGAGTTTGAAGAACGCCTTAAAGCCGTTATAAAAGAAGTGACACAAAGCGATGGCGAGATCATTTTATTTATAGATGAGATACACACCCTGGTTGGCGCAGGTGGCGGCGAAGGCGCTATGGATGCTGCCAACATTTTAAAACCTGCCCTGGCCCGTGGCGAATTAAGATCAATAGGTGCTACTACCCTTAACGAATACCAAAAATATTTAGAAAAAGATAAAGCGCTGGAACGCCGTTTTCAGAAAGTAATGGTTGAAGAACCGGATGCCGCCGATGCCATATCGATATTACGTGGCTTAAAAGAACGTTACGAAACCCACCACAAGGTGCGAATTAAAGACGAAGCCATAATTGCCGCGGTTGAAATGTCGCAACGGTACATAGCCGACAGGTTTTTACCGGATAAAGCTATCGATTTGATGGATGAAGCTGCATCAAAACTACGCCTGGAGATGGATTCGGTACCCGAAGTGGTTGACGAGTTGGAACGCCGCATTATGCAGCTTGAAATTGAGCGCGAGGCTATTAAACGCGAACGCGACGACCGCAAGGTTGCCGAACTAAGCGAAGAAATTGCTAATCTATCCGCTCAGCGCGATTCGTTACGGGCCAAATGGAAGGGCGAAAAAGACCTGGTTGATGGCATCAACATAAAAGTTGAACTAATCGAGCACTACAAGCTGGAAGCCGAGCAGGCCGAGCGTGCCGGCGACTACGGTAAAGTAGCCGAATTACGGTATGGCACCATTGTACAGGCACAGGCCGAAGTTGAAAAATTGAAAGCCGCCCTGTTGGAGAACCAGAGCGATAGCCGTATGCTGAAAGAAGAAGTTACTGCCGACGACATAGCCGGAGTAGTAGCCCGCTGGACAGGCATCCCGGTGAGTAAAATGATACAAAGCGAAAGAGAAAAACTGTTAAACCTGGAAGGCGAGCTGCACAAGCGTGTTGCAGGGCAAGAGGAAGCGATAGAGGCGATAAGTGATGCCATACGCCGCAGCCGCGCCGGTTTACAGGATAAGCGCAAGCCAATAGGTTCGTTCATATTTTTGGGTACAACCGGCGTAGGTAAAACCGAGCTGGCCAAAGCCCTGGCCGAATACCTGTTTAATGACGAAGGCGCCCTGGTGCGGATAGATATGAGCGAATACCAGGAACGCCATGCCGTTTCAAGGCTTATAGGAGCGCCTCCGGGCTATGTGGGCTATGATGAAGGCGGCCAGTTAACCGAAGCCGTACGCAGGAAACCGTATAGCGTGGTATTGTTGGACGAAATTGAAAAAGCACACCCGGATGTATTTAACATACTGCTGCAAGTGTTAGACGACGGCCGTTTAACAGATAATAAAGGCCGGGTGGTAAACTTTAAAAATACCATCATCATCATGACCAGCAATATTGGCTCAAACATCATCCAGGAAAACTTCCAATCGCTGGAGGATAAGAACCGCGATGAGGTAATAGCCAAAACAAAAAATGATTTATTCAACGTTTTAAGGGCCACTATCCGCCCCGAGTTTTTGAACAGGATAGATGAGATCATTATGTTTACACCGCTAAGCCGGCACGAGATACACGACATTGTGAAATTACAGTTTGCCCAGGTACAACAAACCCTGGCCGAAATGGGCA
This sequence comes from Mucilaginibacter sp. P4_D1, assembly GCF_056401935.1. NCBI lineage: Bacteria > Pseudomonadati > Bacteroidota > Sphingobacteriia > Sphingobacteriales > Sphingobacteriaceae > Mucilaginibacter > Mucilaginibacter sp. P4_D1. The sequence continues at coordinate 16,556 of NZ_JBFUIJ010000063.1, read as the reverse complement.
TCACCATGGAGGCAAGCGAAGAAGCGTTGGACTGGCTGGCCCAGTTAGGTTACGATCCGCAGTTTGGTGCCCGTCCGCTAAAACGTGTTATCCAAAAAAAGATCCTGAACGAGCTATCTAAACAGATCCTGGCGGGCACAGTAGATAAAGACAGCACCATTAAGGTAGATATGTTTGATAACAACTTTGTATTCCTGAACACGCCTAAGGTTAGTGAAGTGGCTGGATAAGTGAGTGGTTGGTTGACTTAAGCCAACTGCTTAGCTACATCCGTAACTTACAACATAATAAAAAAGCAGCGCTCCATGCGCTGCTTTTTTATTGTTTATCTGAAATGACGCTTAAGTTAATTTAAGCACCACAAAAGTAGTTAGTTTACTATTTTACTTAACCCGTACCAAAACAGGTTTTACTTCGGCATATTTTACCGCCAGTTTGGTTACAGGTATTTGTACCGAATCTTTGTTACAATAAGTCATCAGGAATTCTTTTTTCGAATCGCGGTACGAGCTTACAGCACCTATCATGCTCATCAATTTGATATAGCACCAGGCCAGGTCAAACTGATGCGGCTTAAAGCCAGAGCGGGCACTTTTGGGATATAGGTGATGGTTATTATGCCATTCGCCGGCCACATAACCAGGCCACAGCTGGTTTATTGACATATCTTCGCGGTTATAATCGGTGCCTTCACGGCGTTTATCCTGGCCTTTACCATGGCCTTCATAATTAAAGGTGCGCACGCCTACTGCCCAAAAGCCGGCAGAGCCGAAAATAGCGCACGCTAACGGCAAGCCACCCATTAGATAAAATGCGGTGAACCAGAAACCCCAGTTAAGAATAATACCAACAACGGTACGATATGGATTAGCAATGGTACCCCATTTTTGATATTGCTTATAGGTATTGGGAGTTACACCAACGTGTTTCATTAAGTTAACGCATTTTTTGTAACAGGCCTCGGTCATGTTCCTGGCTACGGGCTGGTGATTTACATCGGCCAAAAAGCAGTACATAAAGCCACCCTGCGCATTATAGGGATCACCGGGCTGGTCTGACAGTGCATGATGAACGTGGTGCGATACCGCGTAAATCTCTTCGGGAATTATTTTAAGCGTAAGGTTCTGGGTAAAAAAGCGCCAGAATTTATTGGTAAAAGTATAGGCGTTATGCGTGCAATACCTGTGGTGCCATATAGTTCCGTGCGTACCCATGATAATCATGCTGTAAACAAATGCAACTATCAAACCTACTATGCTGAAATATTTGAATATGAACAAAAACAGGAATGGTGTTAATGCGAGTACTAAAAACCAGCTCAAAAAAGAAAGCCAGTTTTTTTTATCCCTGAAAACATTCAGTCTCGAGAAAAACTCTTTTAAAATTATTGCATTGGTGGGTTTTGCAAGGTTACCATCCTCATCTGTCCATCCGTATGAGGGTGGTTCGAGCACTGTGTTTAAAAAAGCCATTAAATTAGTAGGGATAAAAAAAGTTAGGAGTATAAATTTTGTCACAATATAGTAAAAAATCTACTATATCATTATGATGTAGCGATATAATAGATTTCATTAAATCTACATATACTTAAAACGATTTCGAAATAATTAAATTACTTATCCCATAATATATATTTCTAAAAACACTTTTCACTACGTCTCTTTTTTACGCAAAAGCTTTATGATTTGTTAATATAAAAAGGAATAATTTTTGCTTAGCCGGCCAATGGTAAACTAAAACTGAAAGTACTGCCCCTACTCACTTCGGATTTAACCCATAAGCGGCCGCCGTTAAACTCTACCAGTTCTTTACACAAAAACAGGCCGATACCTGTGCCAATCTCGCCCATGGTGCCGTTTTGGGTAAAGTGCGAATTAAGATTAAATAGTTTAACCAACTGATCCTGGGCAATCCCTTTGCCAGTATCATTTACGTTAACAATAAGTTCATTGCCGGCCACCTGGCTACTCAGGGTTACGATGCCATTATCATCGGTAAATTTTATGGCGTTACTAATCAGGTTTCCAATAATTACCTTAATATGCTTTTCATCAGCCTTAACCAGGTGACCGGTGATTGCAATATTTTGAAACCTGATGTTTTTTTGCTGTAACTGGTAACTATAAACTTGCGCCATCTCTTCGCCTACAAGGTTAATATCAATTACAGATGGTGTTAAATTTATCCCCCTGATCTGGCTACCCGCCCATTCCAACAGGTTGGATAGCGTAAGCTCAGCCCCTTTTATTACCGGCTCCATTTTTTTCATGAGGCCATGCATATCCTCAAGGTTTAAGTTATTATCTCCAAACAAGGCCATGATGCTGCGCAGATTTGCGAAAGGTGTACGCAAATCGTGCCCTATTACAGCCAGTAGCTTATCCTTAAGTTTATTTATCGCCGCAAGATTGGCCGATTGCTCTTCAATCAGTTCCTTTTGCACCAGCAAAGCCTCATGCTGCCGGCTCAGCTTACTATTTAGCAATTTCTTCTGCTTAAAATTATAATAGGTAATATATAAAGCAATCAATACAACCAGTAACGAGATAATTAGTGTAATAATGATGGCATTTTGAAAATGGATCTTATTTTTATCTTCTTTCGCCTTTTGCTCAATTACCGCTATTTCATTAAGCCGGGCATTTAAAGCAAAATAATTTTGGATAAGTTCGGTATTACGCCTCCTGTCAGATTCGTTTAGTGAATCAAGCGCTCCGTTATACTTCTTTTGGAATTTCAGGGCGTTGGCAAGATCTTTCTTTTGTTCAAAGCTAAACATGATGGTGCGGTATGCATCCGAAATCCCATTCATCAAACCAATGCTGCCGGCAAGTGCCGCCCCCCTGGTGGCATAATCAATTGCTTTATCAAATTGCTTCAGGCCATTATAGTTATCGGCATATTCAATAAGTGTTTTAGCACGCAACCGCCGGTTATTGGTTTTAAAGCTCATGTAATACGCCGTATCATCATAAGCTATAGATCTCTGAAACTGCTTTTGAAGGCGCTGGATTGAACTTAACCGGGTATAAATAATATTGGTATTGTTGTCATCGCCGCTGGCCCTGCAAAGTTTTAAGGCCTGCAAACTTGCAACTATACCCCGGCTATAATCGTGCATCCTGATATATACCAGCGATTTCTCGGTATAAAACTCTCCCAGCATCCTGGTATCGTTTCCGGCATATTTTGCTGATTGGTTTAAGCTATTGATTGCCTGCTGATAATTTTTAAGCTCAAGGTAGGTACGGCCTATTGCGCTGTAACACTCGGCCAATAAAGTAGCATTATTTTTAGGTAAATAAGGTAACGCCGAATTAAGATAAAATAAACTGATAGGATAATAAGATTGCGACCAGTAAACGTGGCCCAGGTTTATATAGGCTAAACCTATCCCGGTATTGTATTTAATTTTTTCGGAAAGCAGCAGTGCTTTGCCGGCCATTTCGCGCGCATTATCAGGAGCGCCCATATAGCGTTCGCCTGCGGTTTTGTTGAGGCTGTCAACTGTACTTTTGATACCTCCAACATTGGTTACGACCGCAATTGGCACATCTTTTTGCGCATAGCACATGCTATGCATTAGCAATAATAACAGCACCTGGCCAATAGTTCGCCTCATTTATCAATTAGGGATTGAAATCTTATCTGCAATAGTATGGACAACCATTGTTGGCAATTCATACTTTATTTTACCTGCTTATTTAAGTGTGGCGCTGCTTAGCCGGCAACCAGGCATCTTTCGCCTTTCAAAAGCTCAATGCAGTGTTCATAGTTGTCGGGCATTTTTATCTGCTCCACTTCTTTCATATAGCCTTGCTTAATTTCTTTACGGCGCCGGGCTTCAATAAAGCGCCGTACATGCTCACGGTGTTCCAATATCAACCCCGGCACTTTAGCCGCTTTGTTGTGTTCATCTTTTGATACCATGGTAAAGTAACTGGTATTGGTATGCTTTACCGAGTTGTTTTTGATATTTTCAGATACCACCCTAATGCCCACTACCAGCGATGTGTTGCCCACATAATTAACCGATGCCATTAATGATACCAGTTCGCCCACTTCAACGGGCTGTAAAAAATCAACTGTATCAATTGATGCGGTAACACAATAATTACCAGCGTGTTTAGCGGCGCAAACATACGCTACCTTATCCATCAGCGATAACAATATGCCTCCATGAATTTTGCCGCCAAAATTTGAATAAGAAGGGATCATCAACTCGGTTATCGTGGTCTCAGAAAAACGTACCGTTTTGTAATCGGATTGATCGGTTAGCGCAGTCATGAAATATGGTTTATGGCTACAAGTTTAAGCATCCCATACTATTAATGCAACAAAACTATTACAATACATTAATTGCGTTAAACCTTGCCCTCTATAACCCATCCAAACCACATCCTTAATTTCAAACCAACTATTTGATATTGATATATACCTGTTTTATATTTACCCCAAATCACAAATACATTTGAGAAATCTAATCCTGCTAATTGTTTACCTTTTTTTTATAAACGTAGCGCGTGCCCAGGAAACTGTTGAGCGCAGTCATAAAATAAACGCGCACATTACCGAAAAGCTAACTGTTTTAAAAAGCGACAAAAGTACCAGGCATGGCCTGTACCAGATGATTTATAATAAAAAATATGCCCTGGCCAATGGCCGCTTTGATAACGATAAAAAAATTGGCATCTGGCATTTTTTTGATCCGACCGGTCGTTTGCTCCAAAACTATAACTATACCAACAACGAAGTTTTATATGAAGCACCCGAAGATACCACATCAAACCTGAGGTATTTTGTTGATAAACAACTGGCCGATACCGACCGTACCACCAAACCCATTAAAATAGGCGGGCGGTATTATGGTTATCTGCCATATTTAAAACTATTCAGGTTGCCGGCAAATCTAATGGATATAAGCAGGGACGTATCTATAGCCGTTGTTGAATTACTGGTTAGCCCCGGTGGCAGGCTGGCCTATTTTAAAACGACCATTTACAGCGGTAACTTTTCAAAAACCTTTAACATAAACGTTAACGTTTTGCCCGAAGAAGACAAAGTTTTTGTCCCCGCGACTGTAAACGGAGAACCGATAGGCTGCCGGATACTCATGAAATGTTTTATTGACGATGACGGCACCCTAATTTTTTAGCAACTACCTTTTATTAATGCACTATAAGCCGCCGCCAAACACCCTATTTCTCTGCTATCCATTTTACGGCTTCGTCCAACTCTTCTAAGGTGTAACCTTTGTACCTACCAGGTAGTATATATTTAAACAGATGGCTAAACTCCCTTATCCCCTCTTTATCAGTAACCATAGCTAATTTGTTCCATTTGGTAAAGTATTTAAAGCCGATACCTATATTGCCGCACCAGGCACCGGCATCAAAATCTTTGATATCGGTTTCCAGCACCAGCAGAAAATTGATTTTTCCATTTTGTTTTATGTGTTCGTCAAGCAGGGGCTCAAGCGCTTTTTCGTAGTCGGTATTTGTAATTTCACCAACGGCGTGTAATCCTAAAACGTGTTTCGGCAGGTAGTTCAAGTGCGTAAGCATTTATACATTTTTATATTTACCTATAGTTACAAAAACTACACCATTGATTAAACAATCTGGATTTTTTCTGYAGAAATATCATTACAATGCCTTTCCGCTTAATATTCATCATCAAACACTGTTTATTTTACGAATTTTAATTTGTAGTATCTTTGCACCGATATGCAAAACAGGACGGTATATAGCCAGTTAATAAAAAGCGAAGCGCAAAAGCTCGGCTTTTTGTTTTGCGGTATATCAAAAGCCGGCTTCCTGGAAGAGGAGGCACCGCGGCTGGAAACCTGGTTAAAAAAAAACATGCACGGCGAAATGCAATACATGGAAAACCACTTTGATAAACGTCTTGACCCACGGCTACTTGTTGATGGCGCAAAATCGGTAATTTCTTTAGGGGTTAATTACTATACAGATAACCAGCAAACAGACCCAACTGCACCCAAAATATCAAAATATGCTTACGGCATGGACTACCATACCGTTATAAAAGATAAGCTTAAACAGTTATTGCAAATCATCAACGAACAAATTGGCGAAGTTGGTGGCCGGGTGTTTGTTGATTCGGCACCGGTACTGGATAAGGCCTGGGCCAAAAAATCGGGGATGGGCTGGATAGGTAAAAATGCCAACCTGCTTAACAAAAAAGCAGGCTCGTTCTTTTTTTTGGCCGAATTGATCATCGACCTGGAACTGGAATATGACATAACCCCCACTGCAGATCATTGTGGCACCTGTACCAATTGTATTGATGCCTGCCCTACTGATGCCATTGTTGGGCCCTACGTTGTTGATGGCAGCCGCTGCATATCGTACCTCACCATCGAATTAAAAAACGAGTTGCCTGCAGAGTTTAAGGGAAAAATGGACAATTGGATGTTTGGCTGCGATGTATGCCAGGACGTATGCCCATGGAACCGTTTCTCTGTTTTAAACACCGAGCCGGCCTTTGCCCCCCACCCCGACTTGCTGCACCTTAAAGCTGCCGACTGGCAGGATATTACGCAGGATGTTTTTCAAAAAGTATTTAAAAACTCTGCTGTAAAACGCACCAAATTCAGTGGACTAAAGCGCAATATCGATTTTCTTCGATAAATACATATCAATATTTATTATTCACTTTTGTTGCATTTGCTACCTTGCGTTCGTTTGGGCTTTTATATTAAAACCTAAATATTTTACTTATAAACCCAAACCTGCAAATGAACCTTTACCGCTGTAATAATTTATTTTATATTTTGCTGCTGCTTGCAAGCTGCGTTACGCTTGGTGGTTGTAAAAAAAAACCACGCATGGTAACTACCACCATACATGGACATATTAATACACAGGGACCAGCTGTAATTGCCAGTAATGTAGTTGTACAGATATTTTATTATCAAAATTTTTGGGGGCTTGCCAAATCCAAGCAACTGATAGACAGTGTTATTAGCGACATAAACGGCGATTATCACCTTTCCTTTACAAGCAATGCTGCTGTCGAAAATGATATGCTCGGTACAGCATATTATACATTTAATATCAAAAAAGATCCGCTTGTTAAAAACCTGTTGCCAAACGGCCAATCATACCATTTGGGTCAGGATAACAAAATTGATATGTCGGTTATTATGTATCAGCCATTTAAAGCAAGGTTTACATTAAAAGCTCCACCAACCGGCCGGATCACAGTAGATACTCAGACGGACTATACTGGCCTATACCTGTTTACAACAGATAGCCTGGTTAACATGATTGTTCCCCGGAGCCAAAAAACCATCCTTAGGTATCAGGCAATTTCATCTACGGGAATTTTCCACGCTCTTAAACAACGGGATACTATTGACCTTGAAGCTACCCCAACTTTGCAAACCAAAAGTTTTCTTGTTGATACCGAAGGGTTATGAGATATGAGATATGTAAAAAGCCCCTGACGGGGCTTTTTGTTTAATGAAACTTTAAAAAAGTCTCAAATCTCATATCTAACATCTCAAATCTAAACAAACTATCCCTTCTTAAATTTCAACGCCAATTGGGCCAGCATATCGTCATTAACGGGCTGGGCAGGCTCTTCTTTCTTTTTAAAGGGCTTGGGCGGATATTGAGTTTTGGTATGATCGGGTTTATGGAATTCTTTTTTAGGATAATCGGCCTTAGGCGCTTCCGGGCGTGGTGCATGGGCCTGTTCGGCTGGCTTTGGTTGCTGGGCGGCGTTTTTTGCCTGGCGCTCTGCATTCTTTTTAGCATTCCAGCGGGTGTATATCTCTTCCAGCTTACGTTTGGTATATAGCGGAAAATCGCCCTGCATCATCCATGAATAGTAGCTTGGTTCGGCATTCAACACATCCTCAACCCTTTTGCCCTTATGTTTGCCAAAGTTAATGGTTTCCTCGCCCTGCTCGTTGTAAACCATCCGGCCGGCAAAATCAACCGGCTTGCTTAGGTTGGTAAACTTGTGCAGCGCTTCTACGTCGCCAACAACCGGCACGGTAATATTTCCCTTTTTATCCTCCCACTCCATGTCTTCATAGCGCTCAATCTGCGCCAGCAAAACCTCCATGGTTGCGCGGGTATCAGCCTCGGCCGAGTGGGCGTTCTCAATCTTTTTATCGCAATAAAACTGGTAAGCTGCTTTAAGCGTACGCTGCTCCATCTGGTGAAATATATTTTGTACATCCACAAAATGGCGGTCGTCTAACGTAAACTGTACGCCGGCGCGCAAAAACTCTTCCATCAGCATCGGGATATCAAACTTATTGGAGTTGTAGCCGGCAAGGTCGCTATCGCCAACAAATTCGGCTATGGCCTGGCCCAAAGCTTTAAACTCCGGTTCGTCCTTTATATGCTCGTCATAAATACCATGTACCAGTGATGACTCCAGCGGAATTGGCATTCCCGGATGAACACGCCAGGTTTTAACTTCTTCGCTGCCATCGGGGTGTAGTTTAATCACGGATATTTCTACTATCCTGTCAACCCCTATATTGGTCCCCGTAGTTTCCAGGTCAAAAAAGGCAAGCGGGCGTTTTAATTTTAGTTTCATTGTAATGATTCAGTATTACTGTAAAGGTCGCAAATGTCCTAAAAAGAATCAGCACAATAAATTTTTTAATTTAATTAATATCTAAGTTTTATTTTTAAATTAATACCATCCTAATTATCGCGATTATTGTATGAAAAAACTGCTACTTATTATTATTTTATTTATTGGTGCTCAACACATTATAAAGGCCCAGGATTTTGAAGGGAGTGTAAGCACCGAAGACCTTGAACTAAAAAGATACGCAAAAGACACCTCGGCACATGCCATATTTTTAAACGAATTTGGCAAAAGCAGGATTGATATGGTAAGCGACGACCATGTACGCCTGATATTTGATTACCATGCCCGCATAAAAATATTTGATACAAAAGGGCTTGAACACGGCACCATTGAAATACCTTTTCATCACAGCGCAAACGGAGAAACAACCGAAGAAGTTAGCGACATAACAGGCACCACCTATTACCGTGACGATGATGGCCTGATGCGAAGCGCCCCGCTGGATGTAAAAAAGGTGTATACTGTAAAAGATTACCAATATCGCAGTACCGTAAAGTTTGCCTTACCTGCCTTACGGCCGGGTTGCGTTATTGACTTTAAGTACAAACTAACCTCGCCTTATATTGATGAGTTCAGGAATTGGGATTTCCAGGACGAGATACCTAAAGCCCATTCAAAATATGATGTGCATATTCCTGCGTTTTGGGTGTTTAACGCCTCGTTACGCGGCGGTCAAAAGCTTTCAAAATCTACATCGGAGGTTGAAAGGGAATGCTTTTCGTCGCATGGCGCCAAATGCGATTGTTCATATATCACCTATGAGATGACAGATATCCCGGCTTTTGTATCTGAAGATTACATGACATCGCCCAAAAACTTTCTATCGGCCATATATTTTGATGAGGTGGAGTGGACCAACCCATACACCGGGGCCAAAACCGTTGTGTCTAAAACATGGAAAGATATTGAGCACCAGCTAAAAACCGACGATTATTTTGGCTCGCAGTTTAAACGCAAAGAATTGATGAAAGACAGGATAGCAACGGTAATAGCCGGCAAAACCGACGAGCTTGAAAAAGCAAAGGCAATTTATGCTTACCTGCAAAAGTGGTTTAAGTGGAATGACATTACATCGCTATATAGCCCCGAGGGTATAAAAAAAGCGTATGAAGCACATACGGGCACTATTGGCGATATTAACCTTGCCCTTGGGGCAGCCCTAAGGGCGGCCGACCTTAATACCGAGCTTGTAGTACTATCAACCCGTAACAACGGCAACATTAATATGCTTTACCCGGTAATTAACGATTTTAATTACGTGATTGCCAAAGTGAATATTGGCGATAAAAGCTACCTGCTTGATGCTACAGACCCGCTGTTATCATTTGGCCTGTTACCATTAAAATGCCTTAATGACAAAGGGCGGGTAATAAACCTTGATAAACCATCGTACTGGATGGAGTTAAGCGGGCTTCAAAAGGAATCGACAACAAGATCACTTGATTTAACTTTGCTTGACAATGGTAAGCTAAAAGGGACCATTATCAACTACTACAGTGGATATAACGCCTATGAAAAACGTAAAGCCATTAAAAAATTCAACTCGGTTGAYGAGTATGTTGAGAACCAGGACGAAAAACTCCCCAAATTAAAAATCCTGAAATCAACTATAGCCAACCTGGATAGCCTTGATATGCCGCTTGGTGAAACTTTTGAAGTTGAGATTGACGCTTATGACAATACTAACCACAACCGGTTGGTGTTTAACCCTTTTTTATGGGAAAAAATCACCAAAAACCCATTTAAGCTGGCCGAAAGAGATTACCCCGTAGATTGGGGGATGGCATCTGACGACAGGTTAATATTAACCATGCGGCTACCGCAGGGATATACCGTTGAAACGCCACCACAAACAGTAGCCTTTAAAATGCCTGGCGATGGCGGCTTGTATGCAACCAGCTTTGAAAATTTAGACAATACTTTCACATTTTCAAACATCACCAAATTCACCAAACCTGTTTACACATCCGAGGAATATCCTTATCTTAAAGAACTGTATAACAAAATAATACTTACAGAAAAGGCAGATATGGTTTTCAAGAAAAAATAATGAAAGTACTTACATCGCTCATTTTATTATTTGCATCCACATGGAGTGCAACCGCGCAGGAAAATTATGATGCATCGCTGATACCTAAAGATTTGCTACCCTATGCCAGCGCCGTTATACGGAGTAACGACATGAACATTGAGGTAAAAGACCTGGATAATACCTATTACCGTATTAAAACCGCGGTAACCATATTAAATAAAAATGGCGACGACGAAGCCGAAATTGTGATATTTCACGATAAAGCGAATGTGATTAAAAACATAAAAGGATTGGTTTATAACCAATTTGGCAAACCTATTGGCAAGTTTTCTGAAAGTGATTTCCAGGACGACGGCGCCGTAAGCCGCTCGGCTTTGTTTGAAGATACCAAAGTAAAACATTTTCAGCCCGCTGTAACTGATTATCCTTACACGGTTGTTTATGAATACGAATATAAATCGAAGCAATCATTAAGCTTCCAGGACTGGGAGCCTAAACCATCAGTTGATGTGTCTGTTGAAAAAAGCACTTATACATTTAGCTGCAAGCCCGATTTTAAAATCAGGTACAAAGAAATTAACATGCTCTCGCAATTGGTTGAAGGTACAAATAAACAGGGCGAGAAGACCTATAGCTGGCAGATAAGTAATATTAAAGCATCAAAATCCGAGCCTTATAGCCCTGTTTACGAAAAGATGAGCAGCAGGGTGAAGATTTCGCCCGCGTCGGAGTTTAATTACCTTGGCGTAACAGGCTCGTTTAATGACTGGAACGGCATGGGTAAATGGATCTATGATAAATTGCTATCGTCGCGCAAGGCTTTACCACCAAGCACTATCTACAGGATGCAGGAAATAACCCAGGGCATTTCCAATCCTAAAGACAAGGCCAAAAAGATATATGAATATATGCAGGGCAAAACACATTACATCAGCGTGCAGGTTGGTATAGGCGGTTATCAGCCGTTTTTAGCAAGCGATGTTGATGCGCAAAATTATGGCGATTGTAAAGCTCTGGTAAACTATACGCAATCACTTTTTAAGGCCGTAGACATCGATTCCTATTACTGTATTGTAAAGTCGGGAACTTTAAAACGTAGCCCGCTTACAGATTTTGCGAGTATGAACCAGTTTGACCACGTAATCCTGTGCCTGCCTTTTAAAAACGATACCACCTTTTTAGAATGTACCAGCCAGCAAATTCCTTTTGGCTTTTTGAGTGATTTTACCGACGACCGCGACGTATTAGCCTGCACGCCCGAAGGCGGTAAATTGATACATACCCCAAAATATCTGGCTAAAAGCAATATACAGCAATGTAAGGCCGATTTTACCCTGGCTGCCGACGGAACATTGTCGGGCAGTATGTTTACCAGTTTTAAAGGCTTGCAATATGATAACCGCGCGTACCTGCTTACCGAGCCACCAAAAGAACAAGTGAAAATACTCCAGAAAATTTACGCCATTAATAACCTGGATATCGAAAAATTTGATTTTAAAGACGATAAAAACATCCACCCAAGCCTTACGGAAACAATCAAACTAACTGCCCCAGATTATGGGTCGGCCGTTAATGGTAAAATCGACTTTTTGGCCAATGCCACCAACAGAAAAGATAATACCCCGCGCGAGGTACGCAACAGGCATTATGATTTATACATTAACACGGGTTATACCGATGAAGACGAAATTACCTATACCCTACCCAAAGGTTATCATGTAGATATGCGGCCGGCCAGTATTTCGCTCGAAAAACCATTTGGCAATTTCTCGGTATCTGCCACGGTCGTTGGCAACCAGTTAATTTACAAACGAAAGCTGCAAATAATTGACGGTACCTACAGCAAAGATTTGTACCAGGCTTTTGTAGATTTTTACCAATCGGTAAGCGAAACAGATAACAGCAATGTAACGCTGATTAAAGATAACTAAATATTACAATGCCCAGGATGATACCAATAATCATCACCAGGTAAAGTGTGATCTCGTTACCGGCAAACTTTTTATATTTAGTCCAAAACGAGTATTCTTCTTTTTGCTTCGACATAAGGATGCAAAGTTAGTACTTTTCAGTGAGTGGTTGATTGAGTTGATTAGGTGAGTGGTTTGKAAATTAGTGAGTGGTTAATTTAGTTGATTGGGTGAGTGGTTTTAAAATTAACAACCCAATTTAATAATGCCACGAACTAAAAATCTTGATACTTGATACTAATTACATGCTACTACTTAATTAACCTGAACAGTTCCTTCATCCACAGATCCCGCTCTGGAAAAGTATTTGTATAGCGATGGGTCGCGAAGTTTTACGATAATTACGCCCCGCCTTGAGCTGGCATGAACTACATATCCGTTTTGCAGGTAAATGCCCACGTGGCTAAACTGCTTGCCGTCAAAATCGAAGAAAACCAGGTCGCCTTCTTTTAGTTCGTCTTCATATTTGCGTTTAATAACGGTTATTTGCTTGCTGGTCATCCGGGGGATGGTAATTCCGTACACCTGCTGCTCCAGCAAAAAGGCAAGTCCTGAACAATCCACACCATCTTTATCAAGGCCGCCAAATTTGTAGGGGGTACCCATCCATTGCTCGATAAAAGCATAAAGCCTCCCATTTTCGATATCGCTTTTGCCTACGCCCATGATCTCCGAATATTTGGAAGCAATATCCCCATCAGGTTTTACTACTTCGCCGGGCCGGCCGCGCATGGCTGCCTTGCGGGTATGGCAGGAGGTTAATACTATCGGCACAAAAAACAAAACGAAGCAATATAAAAAGAGGCGATGTTTGGTCATGCAGTAAAAGTAGAATTTATACGTGATGGTAAAATACGGATGTTTTTAACAATTTAACATTGCAGATGTGCAAATTTCAGATTTCAGATGTGCAGATGTTTTATAAAATATAAAATGGCCTGCCTTTCCATCTGCACATCTGAAATCTGCACATCTGAAATCTACGATTTTATCACCCTTTGTATCTCATCCAGCTTCATCAGCGCTTCAACGGGTGTTAACGTATTTACATCAAGATTATTAAGGGTATCGCGGATTTTTACCAATACGGGGTCGTCTATCGAGAACATTTGCATCTGCACGGCCTGTTTTTGCACTTTGCGGATGCTTTCTTTGATATGCTCCCCTCCTGTGCGTTCGTTTTCCAGTTTCTTCAGAATTTCATTGGCGCGGGTCAGCACTTTTTGGGGCATTCCGGCAAGCTTGGCTACGTGAATCCCGAAACTATGTTCGCTGCCGCCGGGTACCAGCTTACGCAGGAAAATAATTTGCTGGCCAACTTCCTTTACTGATACGTTGAAGTTTTTGATACGGTTAAAACTGTTGCTCAGCTCGTTCAGCTCATGATAGTGGGTGGCAAACAGCGTTTTGGCTTTTGCCGTTGGATGGTTATGCAGGTATTCGGCAATAGACCATGCAATGGAAATACCATCATAGGTTGAGGTACCCCGGCCAATCTCGTCAAGCAGGATCAGGCTTCTGTCTGACAGGTTATTCAGGATACTGGCCGTCTCGTTCATCTCCACCATGAAGGTTGATTCGCCCGACGATAGGTTATCTGACGCCCCTACCCTGGTAAATATCTTGTCGACCAACCCAATCGACGCCGATTTAGCCGGCACAAAGCAGCCCATCTGCGCCATCAGCACAATTAAACCGGTTTGCCTGAGCAAAGCCGACTTACCCGCCATGTTGGGGCCGGTGATGATGATGATCTGCTGCGTTTCCGAATCCAGGTATACATCGTTAGTGATATAGCTTTCGCCCAGCGGCAGGTTCTTTTCTATCACCGGGTGGCGGCCGCCTTTAATGTCGAGCACTTTACTCTCGTTCATCTGGGGTTTGGCGTAATAGTTTTTGATGGATATATGGGCAAAATTAAGCAGCACATCCAAACGGGCTATTAACTGCGCATTCAGTTGGATAGGTTTTATATATTCGGCAAGTGAATACAACAGATCATTATAAAGGCGGGTTTCAATCACCAGGATTTTTTCCTCGGCACCTAAAATCTGCTCTTCGTATTCTTTTAGCTCGGGGGTAATATAGCGCTCAGCGTTAACCAAAGTCTGCTTCCTGATCCACTCCGAGGGTACCTTATCGCGGTGGCTATGCGTAACCTCCAGGTAATACCCGAACACGTTATTAAAAGAAACTTTTAATGACGGTATCCCCGTTGCCTCGGCCTCGCGTTTTTGTATCTCCAGCAGGTATCCTTTGCCGCCAAAGGCTATTTTACGCAGCCTGTCCAGTTCCTCATTAATCCCCTCGTTCATCACCGATCCTTTTACGATCATTACCGGCGGCTCGGGGTTTAATTCGCGTTCTATTTTCTCGCAAATAGTTACGCAGGGATTTAACTGCTCGCCAATAGCGCGTAGTGGCAGGCTTTCAGAAGATTCGGCTGTTTTTTTGATGGAGCCGATGGCCATCAGTGCTTTTTTAAGCTGGCAAACCTCGCGCGGGTTGGCTTTTTGTAAACCTATCTTGCTGATTAACCGCTCCAGGTCGCCTATCTGGCGGATGCAGTTTTGCAGGTTTTCGCGCAGCTCTTCGTGCTCAATCATGTACTCTACAACGCCCAGCCGGTCGTTTATAGGCTTTATCTCTTTAAGGGGCATCACAATCCACCGGCGCAGCAAACGGGCGCCCATGGGCGAGCAGGTATGGTCAAGTACATCAACCAGGGTAAGTGCATTATCGTTGGTCGATCCTACCAGTTCCAGGTTGCGTACACTAAACCTGTCCAGCCATAAATAACGGTCTTCCTCAATCCGGCCAATGGCACTGATGTGCTGCAGATTGCGGTGTTCTGTCTCATTTAAATAATGGATGGCTACACCCGCGGCTATAATGCCCAGGTTAAGCTTATCTATCCCAAAACCTTTTAACGATTTTACGCCGAAATGCTTCAACAACGTTTCGGTAGCGTAATCACCGCTGTAGGGCCATTCGTCAAGGGCATAGGTATAAAAGCGGTCGCCGTAGTTATCTTTAAAATCGCGCGTGCGGCTTTTAGGGTATATCACTTCGCTTGGCGAGAAACTTTGCAGCAGCTTATCAATATAATCGCTGTTGCCCTGCGCTGTCCAGAATTCGCCTGTCGAAATATCGATGAGGGCAATGCCTATGCTGTTTTTTTCAAAATGCAGCGATGCCAGGTAGTTATTGCTTTTTTGATTTAGGATATTGTCATTAGTAGCTACCCCGGGCGTAACCAGTTCAGTAACGCCGCGTTTAACAATAGTTTTGGTTGTTTTAGGGTCTTCCAGCTGATCGCAGATGGCCACACGCTGCCCCGCGCGTACCAGTTTGGGCAGGTACGTATCCAGTGAATGGTGCGGGAAGCCAGCCAGTTCGATATGCGTGCCTACGCCATTACCGCGGCGGGTAAGTACAATGCCCAATATGCCTGCGGCCTTAACGGCGTCTTCGCCAAAAGTTTCGTAAAAATCGCCCACGCGGAACAGCAGCAGAGCACCTGGATACTTCACCTTGATGGCGTTGTATTGCTGCATTAATGGGGTTTCTTTGGTAGTGTCTTTAGCCAAGCGGTTTACTCCTTTTGTTAATCGGGTAAAGTTAATGCATTGCCCGTGGTTTTAGGGCATTGTGGAAAAGTTGCAGGGCTGACGCATAAGAAACGTTAAAAACGGGAGGTGTTGCCAACAAAATGTTGATAAAGAGGTGATAAGTTTAAGGGTTGCGGTTGTCAAAAAGGCTTTCAAGTTTTTTTCTTTGTAAAAAAGAATATGCCCACATCCCTTCACGATCATTTCAGATGGATACCCGATCCACGCACGGGCAATAATAAGAAGCATAATTTACTGGAAGTAATCATTTTATCGGTCTTGGCAGTGTTATGTGGTGCTGCT
>NZ_JBFUIJ010000062.1:0-26054 GCF_056401935.1 Mucilaginibacter sp. P4_D1 | reverse complement strand
ACTCTAACCGGATGGGATTGCGGGATTAGCTCCTCCAGGGTTGGCGGAATAGCTAATATTTGCTGCTGATCATAGTGTTTGAAAACAGGTTGTCTGATTGCCATATCTCATATATCTATACTTTAAATATATGAAAATCAGATTGTTAAAACAAATAAAACCATAGATAACTAATTGATTTTATAGCAATAAACCATTAATAATAAAAAAGAGGCTGATCATGATTTATGATACAGCCTCTTTTGCATTAAAGGCTGTAAGTATGTTTGAAGTTGTTGGATAAACAGCAAGACTTTATAAAATTGCTTACACTTTACTATATCTAAATAATAAAATGTCAAACTTATTTGACATTTGTAAAGTTTGTTTTACATTTGGTAATCAAACTTTACAACGATGAAAACACGCTTTTTATTTCCTACTAAGTTCAGATCAATTGGGTACATGCTTTTCGGTGTTGATATCCTTTATGCCATCATCATGAAAATTGCACACCCACACGGCTTTGCTCAAGAATTACGTGTAGCACAGCCCTTGTCCATGGCCATAGGCAACGATGTTAATATTCTGACGATAGTGATCGGGTTGTTTTTGATAGCATTCTCTAAGGAAAAGGATGAGGACGAACTGATATCGCAACTCCGTTTAGATTCATTGCAATGGGCCATATATGTCAATTTCAGCATCTTTATTGTTTCGGTGCTTTTTCTTCATGGCTTTCAGTTTTTGGAGGCTGTTGCTTATAATGTGATTACGCCATTCATCTTTTTTATAGGACGATTTAGATGGAAAATGTGGCGACTCAATAAGGGAATTACAAACGAAACGAGCAAAGCAATATGAAACCATTTGCTTTATTCCCCTATAAAAGTCGCTTTGTTGGCTATGCACTTATAGTTGCCCATATTCCTGTAAGGCTTATTTGGGAAGCCTTAAGTCCGGGTATTGACAAAAGCCACGAGTTGCCAGTAAATGCGGGCGATTCGTTATTATTCACCAGTGGGCACCTGTTTTTTATTGCCTCTACTTTATTAGTCTTAAGCGGTTTGTTCCTGGTGGCTTTTGCCAAAGAAAAGATTGAAGATGAGCAGATAACCCAACTTCGGCTGGAGTCATTACGTTGGGCTGTATATATGAATTATTTTATGTTGATAGCCAGTCTTTTTTTAACAAATGGGATAGATTTTATTGATATGTTACGTTTAAATTTATGGATTCCGTTGGTGTTTTTCATCATTCGTTTTCGCTGGAAAATGTGGCAGCTTAGCCGCTTACTTAAAAGGGAAGAAGAGCAATATGAAAAATAACATCCGTATTGAGCGGGCCATTAAAAACATAACCCAAGCCGATTTGGCCCAGGCTATTGGGGTATCGCGGCAAACCATTAATACAATCGAGAGCAACCGCTACGTACCATCTACCTTACTGGCCCTGAAAATAGCCCGTGTATTTGGCAAGCCGGTAGAGACTATATTTATATTAGATGATGAAGATTAATTAACCCTGATAACGATGAAAGATAAACCTGTGTTTGCCCCCGAACTGGCCATACCCAATGGCGTAAAAGACATTAGCTTTTATATTGATGCTTTTGGCGCAGAAGAACTCCGGCGTTTCAGCAACGATGATGGAACTATACATGTGTCGGAATTATCCATCAACGGAGCCATCTTTCACCTGCACGAACAAACGTTACACTCGGGCCTACATAGCCTGACAGGCGGCAGGCATTCTGTCGTTATTGGGCTGTTTGTAGCGGATGTGCATGCCGTTATTGAGCAGGCTGTTGCTGCCGGCGCAAAAACCACCTCGCCTGTGCAGGATTATGATTATGGTTACAGGCAAGGCGGCATTGAAGATCCATTTGGGCACCGATGGCAGATACAGAAGTCGATATAGAGTCAAGAAGTTAGAATCAAGAGATAAGACGAAAAACACAATCTTAAAATAAAAAACGCTATGGCAAACCAACCAACTTTTGGTAACGGCAAGATCTGTTATATCGAAATCCCGGCGAATGATGTCGCGGTATCAGCGGCTTTTTTTCAAAAAACGTTTGGCTGGCATATCCGGCAGGATAACCAGGGGAATGCCTCTTTTGATGATGGTGTGGGCCAGGTAAGCGGCATGTGGATAACCGGCCGCAAGCCCCAGGCAGAACCAGGCCTTATTATTTCTATTATGGTTGATGATGCCGAAGTTACCGTGGAAGCGATTGCAGCCAATGGCGGCAATATAGTACAACCAATAGGTAAAGATTTTCCGGAGATAACGGCACTTTTTACAGATCCGGCCGGGAATTTATGGAGCATTTATCAGCATAGAGGGTAGGAGAGAATCAAGAAATTAGAGTCAGGAATCAAGACAGGAGTTTTTGGGTAATAACAATTTTGCTTAATCTTGCATCTTGATTCTAACTTCTTGACTCTGACAATACATGCGTTTTGATATCATTTCTGTTTTACCGGGTTTACTGGAAAGCCCATTTGCACATTCTATTTTACAGCGTGCCCAAAAAAAAGGCATTGCCGAAATTCATGTGCATAACCTGCGCGATTACTCAACCAGCAAACAAAAAAGTGTAGACGATTATCCCTACGGTGGAGGCAGCGGCATGGTCATGACCATCCCTCCCTTTGCAGCCTGTATCGAAAAGCTAAAAGCCGAAAGGGAATATGACGAAGTGATATTTATGTCGCCAGATGGCGAACGACTTAACCAGGCCATTGCCAACCAGCTATCTATTAAAGGCAACATTATTATTTTATGCGGACATTATAAAGGGATAGACCAGCGCATCCGCGACATTTATGTTACCCGCGAAATCAGCATAGGCGATTATGTACTATCAGGCGGCGAACTGCCGGCAGCCGTTTTGGTGGATGCCATAGTGCGCCTCATCCCTGGCGTGCTCAGCGATGAAACCTCGGCCCTTAGCGACTCGTTCCAGGACGATATGCTGGATGCCCCGGTTTATACCCGCCCGGCCGATTGGAATGGCCACAAAGTACCCGATATCCTTTTAAGCGGCAATACTCCCGAAATTGAAAAATGGCGCTTTGAGCAAGCTTTGGAACGCACCAGGCTGAGGCGACCGGATTTGCTGGAGTGATGAGGTTGCATGACATGATTTCATTTAATGCTTATCCGCCCGGCAGGACAGGCACTCCGCCCAGAGATTATTTTTTTCGCGCCGGCGCTTAAAAATCAAGCAATTATCGATATTGCATGTGAATAGAACCCCGGCAAATGAAAAACTCTCCTGCGGTAACAGAAGCTGCGAAAATTGGTGGCAGCAGGCTAATCTCGGTTGATGCGTATCGTGGCTTTGTGATGATGCTGATGATGGGCGAAGCGCTGTCATTTAAGGAGGTGTATAGCAAGCTGCCCGGTAGTACGTTTTGGAGTATCCTGGCCTTTAACCAGGATCATGTTGCCTGGGCCGGCTGTTCGCTTCATGATATGATCCAGCCATCGTTTTCATTTTTGGTTGGCCTTGCTTTGCCTTTTTCCATAGCCGGCCGCATGGCTAAAGGTGATAAGTTCCCCGCATTGTTAAAGCATGCTTTGCTGCGCTCTGTGATACTTATTGCCCTGGGCATTTTTTTACGTTCTATGTGGTCTAAGCAAACGTATTTTACTTTCGAAGACACCCTAACCCAGATAGGCCTGGGGTACACCTTCCTGTTTTTACTTGGTTTTTGCGGGCAACGGATACAAATTATTGCACTTATTGTAATTCTTGTGGGGTATTGGGCTGCTTTTGCAGCATACACTTTGCCAGGCAGTGGCTTTGATTACGCTACGGCAGGTGTACCCCAAAACTGGGAACATAACTTTACTGGTTTTGCCGCACATTGGAATAAAAACACCAACCTGGCCTGGGCCTTTGACCGCTGGTTTTTAAACCTGTTCCCCCGCGAAGCCTTCTTTACCCACAACAATGGCGGTTATGCAACACTCAGCTTTATACCAACCCTTGGCACCATGATTATTGGCCTACTGGCTGGCAACCAACTGCGTAATGGCACTAAACCGTTTGTTTTGGTGTGCCGCTTTGTGATAACCGGGATTGGTTTAATAGCCGTTGCTGCCTTATTACATTTTACAGGCATAGCTCCTATTGTAAAACGCATCTGGACGCCCGGCTGGGTGTTGTTTAGCGGCGGATGCTGCTTTTTGCTGCTTTCCTTTTTCTACGGTGTTATTGATGCAGCAAGGCACAAAAAATGGCCGCTGCTGCTGGTGGTGATAGGCACAAACTCCATAGCGGCCTACGTGCTGGCCGATGGTTTTGGCTCCTTTATCAGGGAGAGTTTATATATTCACCTGGGCCGAAACTACGATATGATTTTGGGCGATGCTTACAGTACGCTCATTAAAGGCGCGCTTGTGCTGGCGATACAATGGCTTATCCTGTTTTGGATGTATCGAAAAAAAATATTCATTAAAATTTAGATAGGATTTTGGTGGTTGTCTGTGTTAATGAAACTCCTGCATGCACTGTGCGTAAGTAGCCCCAATGGGAATGCTGTGCTCGTTGATATTGATTTGCGCCCTGTCAAATCTGCTGATTTTATCGCGGGCTACTATAAAGGCCCGGTGCGTACGGATAAACTTTTTGGCAGGCAGCATCAGCAACATATCGGTAATGGTTATCCTGCTACTTAATGAGCTGCCGCCCTGCAGGTATATTTTGGTATAGTTGCCGGCCGCTTCAATAAATAAAATGTCGTTCAGCTTAACTTTAATTTGTTCGTACCCATCTTTTATAAATATAGCTGCTGTCTCCTCTTCTCCTCCGCCGGGTTTGCTGCGCAAAACGTACAACTCGTGGGCTTTATTACAGGCCTTTAAAAAACGGGGCAACGAAAACGGTTTCAGCAGGTAGTCCACGGCATCCAGCTCAAAGCTTTTTACAGCATGTTCAGAGTAAGCCGTTGTGAAAATAACCATCGGCGGGTTGGCAATACTGCTTAAAAAATCTATTCCGCTAATGTCGGGCATTTTAATATCAAGGAACAGCAAATCTGTTTTGTTTTTTTGCAGATAGATTAGCGCATCAAACGCATTGGTAAATGTTTCCTGCAATTCAATAAAAGGAACTTTGGCCGCATGCGCCTTTACTACATCAAGGGCTATGGGTTCATCATCAATGGCAATAGCTATCATCCCTTAAAATTAATTATTAATATCCAGCTGTATAGTTAGGTGCATAAAAAACTCCTTGGCGTTCTCATGAATAACCAAATCGTGACGGTTTGGATAAAGCAGCGCAAGCCGTTGTTTTACATTCTCGAGCCCAATGCCGCTTTGCCCTTTCTCGGGGTCGTTATCATGGCGTATGTGGATGCTGTTGTGCACATCAAAGTAAAGCGTGTTGCTATCGGTTTGCAGGGTAACTTTTATATGCGATGGGTTTTGCAGGCTTATGCCATGTTTAAAAGCATTCTCCACAAACGGAATCAACAGCATCGGGGTTATCATGAGCATGCCCTGGTAGTCTTCAATCTGGGTTTCAATAATGATAGATGATGAAGCAGATGTACGCAGCTTTTGCAGCAGGATATAATTTTTAAGATAGTCGATATCCCGCGATAATAGGATTTTGTCGCGTACGTTTTCTTCCAGCATAAAGCGCATCATGTCGCCCAGTTTTTGAATACCTTCACTGGTACGCTCGGCATTTTCCTGCAGGGCAGTGCCATACAGCGTATTCAACGCGTTGAATAAAAAGTGCGGGTTGATTTGCGATTTTAAGAAGTTAAGGTTGGCGTCGGATTGGCCAAGTTCGGTTTTAAGCGTTTTAATCTCCTCATCCTTTTTGGCGTTGCGCTTTTTATAAATATTGCGGGCCAGCGGCATTACAATAAACAACTGTGTTAAAAAATTTAGAAAAACCAACGTAGCGATGTTTTCAGCGTCGCCAATATTAATAACCAGTACAAATATAGCGGCCGGCCTGGTTAATCCGTTTCCTCCTTCAAAGGCCAGGCAAATGAGATACAACACCAGCGATGACAGTAAAGCAAGCAGGAACATGCGGAAGAAATAATAGAGGATATTCTTGTTCTTTAACTTCTCGTTTGGCAGCAGCACATACATAGCATATAGATATAATACAACTGCAGCCGCTGCATCGAACGAAGCATAAATTCGCAGGGTAGTCGGTGTTGATAAATACAGTAAGCCAACATTAATTAATATCCATGATGCGGTAAGTAAAGCAGCTTCAAAATATAAAGCGCTATCCCTGTTTTGGCGATTGCGGTTAAAATAAATGAACAGTATTTTAAGGGCGAGTAAAGCCGTGAAATATATACTTATAATACCCGCTAAATAACAGAGCACGATAAAAATAAAAATAAACAGGGAGCCTTTTAATGTATCTCCGCCATCGCCCTCAAAAGCAGGGGCAAGGTAAAAGCAAAGCAGCATATAAATGATAAATGTTACCAGGTAACTAAACAATACGGGCATAAGTGTGGTACTTAATGTTGCGGGAGCAACAAATTGCTGCCCCGCCCGGAGCATGTTATTCGCTGTTATTTGGTTATCCCTCAAAATATCAAATATCGAAAGCAGCAGCGCCGCTATAATGCAGCCGGTTACTACCCAAAACTCAATCCGGGTTACATCGTTTTTAAACTTAAAGGTTATTTGCTTAAACATTGCTTGTGTGATTTAAGGTATATGTGTTTACAGGTACAATGGTACAAAAGCTATTTGTCCGAATAATTAAAATGTGATAAACCACCCAAAAAATGTGACGAATGCTGTCACGAAGAGGCTTCTGAGCCGCTGCGCTTATTATTGCCCACATGATATTCTAAATCCCCGGCTCCATTTGGTGTAATATTTACACGCCTGGAAAATCTCTTAAAGCGCTGTTAATCATTAGTTAACATTTGGAACTGGGAAAAAGATGTTTATTTTTTTATTTCCCTAAAAATCAGGCATAATTTTATTTAATTTGGTTTCATAACCAATTATTATCCGGCACCTATTTGCCGATAAGTTAACATCTATTTTATTTCATGCTAACAACATAAGCGTTTTTTTGCACAAAAATATCGTTGGCTAATATTCTTTGGGCCGGCAATAATCTTACACAAAAGGGTATAAAATTAAATCAACACTATGAAAAAAAACTACAGATTCATTTTAAGGCTATTTTACGACGCTCGGCAAGTAGCCGGGCTGCTGCTTTTTATGCTGATAGCCTCTGCAAGCGCATTTGCGCAAAGCACCTCAATCAGGGGTACCGTTACCGATGAAACCAATGCTCCCCTGCCCGGTGTTGTGGTAACTGTAAAAAGTACAGGCAAAGCTACAACAACTAACAGCAACGGTGTTTACCAGGTAACCGTAAGCGGCGCCGATGACGTTTTGAAGTTTACGTTTTTAGGCTCGGTACCTAAAGAAGTAACCGTAGGTAGCAAAACGGTTGTAAATATTACTATGGTAACCGATATCAAGCAGCTTAAGGACGTTGTGGTTATCGGTTATGGCACGGCAAGCCGTAAAGATGTAACCGGCGCTATTACATCGGTAAAAGCCGAAGATTTTAACGCGGGCGTTTTAACTACTCCCGCCGAACTTTTACAAGGTAAGGTAGCTGGCTTAAACATTACCAAAAGCGGCGACCCTAACAAACAGCCTGCAACTATTTTAAGGGGACCATCAACCCTGCGTGAGGGTGCTGCGCAACAGCCATTTTATGTTATCGACGGTGTACCTGGCGCTTCTATCGATCTGCTTGCGCCGGCGGATATTGAAAGCATTGATGTGTTAAAAGATGCGTCGTCTACAGCTATTTACGGTTCACGTGCTGCAAACGGTGTAATTATAGTTACTACCCGCAGGGCCAAAGCCGGGCAAACAAGGTTAACTTACAGCGGTTATGGTGCTGTTGAGAACGTATCAAAAAACATTGACGTACTTACCGGCGATCAGTTGCGCCAATACCTGGCCGACAATGGTGTAAAAGCATTGGCCAAGCCTACTGATGATGACGGTTCCAATACCAATTGGCAAAAGCTTGCCGAAAGAACAGGTTATTCTCAAAACCATAACCTTTCATATGGCGGCGCTGGCACCAATTCGGAGTATGGCGCAAGTGTAAACTATATGAAAAACAATGGTATACTAAGAAATACCAGCCTTGAGCGTACTATTTACAAAGGTTATATTAACCAGCGGTTTTTTAATGATCGTTTAAAACTGGGCATCACCCTTACCAACAGTGTTACCAAAAACAACGATATATTTCAAAGCCAGGTGTTATCGGGTATTTTATTCTACCTGCCAACGGTTAGCCCCTTTAACCCCGATGGTACCTACAAGGAAAACTACTCCCGTACTGGTAGTGGCCCGTTAAACCCGCTGAGCTTAATCAATAACAACTTCACCAAAACAGAGAATAACAAAACGCTCATCAATGGTTTTGCCTCTGTGGATATATTAAACGGGTTAAAGTTTACCATATCTGGGTCAACGCAAAAAGAACAAAACAACGTCAATACATATTCTACAAGCCAATCGGGCATATATGTTAACGCAAATGGTGTAGCTGTACGCAGTGCTTACACTAATACAAGCAACGTTGTTGAGGCTTATTTTAACTATGATCGTGTTTTTGGTAAGCACTCGCTGAAGTTATTAGGCGGTTACTCTTATCAGCAAGATCGTAATAATGATGGATTTGGTGTGCAAACTCAGGGCTTTTCAAATGATGCTTTAACTTATAACTTCCTGGCCCTTTCTAATCCCACCCAGCTTTCGCAAATAGTTTTCAATCCTAACTATATCTCAACTTTGAGGTTCATATCATTTTACGCACGTGGCCAATATGAATTTTCGAATAAATACCTGTTTCAGGCTTCACTCAGGGAAGACGGATCATCGGCATTTGGTATTAACCAGCGCCATGGTTACTTCCCGGCTGTTTCTGCAGGATGGAAGATCACTAACGAAGAATTCATGAAATCTATTCCGGTTATCAGCGACCTGAAATTAAGGGCTGGTTACGGTGTATCAGGTAACAGTTTAGGCTTCGACGCCTTTACCGCGAGGTTAATTTACGGTGTTCCTCCGGGCGGCGGTAAATTTTTAAGCAATGGTAATATTGTTAACCCTATTGGCCCTGTACGTAATGATAACCCCGATTTGAAATGGGAAAGTACAGCAACCACCAACATTGGTTTGGATTTCGGGATCCTGAACAACCGTATCACCGGTTCGGTTGATTACTATATCAAGAAAACATCCGATCTGATCTACACTTACCCGGTATCAACCACATTGTATTTCTATCCATTCTATACGGCTAACGTAGGTAAAATTAAAAACAGTGGTATCGAGGTTGTTATCAACGCAGTGCCGGTAAAAACACGCGATTTTACCTGGCGTACTTCATTCAACGTTTCGCATAACAAAAACGTTGTACAAAGTTTATCAAACAGCCAGTTTGGCCTTAACTTTATTCAAACAGCCCAGTTAGGCGGTAAAGGTCAGTCAGGTAACTACAGCCAGATCATTCAGCCTGGCTATGCTATTGGTACGTTTGACCTGTGGCATTATTTAGGTAAAAACGCTAACGGCGTAAGTACCTATCAAAAGGCCGACGGATCAACAACCGCTACCCAACCGCTTACCTCCGATCAGTTTATTAAATACGATGCGCAACCTAAACTGATTTACGGCTGGAGCAATAGTTTCTTCTATAAAAACTTCGACCTAAACTTCCTGGTACGTGGTGTATATGGAAACAAAGTATTGAACGCAACCCTTGCCTCGCTAAACAACCCGGCCGACTCAAAATTGCAGAATATCCCTACGTTTACGTTAGGCGAATCATTTAAGGATATCAATGCGTACCTGATCTCTGATCGTTTCCTGGAAAGTGGTTCATACCTGCGTTTAGATAACGCTACTTTGGGTTATACCATTAAGCCACATATCCAGGCCTTTAAAAGCCTGCGTTTTTATGCATCGGGCAATAACATTTTTATCATCACCAAATACCGTGGCGTTGATCCCGAAATTAATATTGGCGGCCTGACCCCGGGTATCGATAATCGCGATTTCTATCCTAAAACACGCACGTTCAGCTTAGGCATAACTGCACAATTCTAAAAAATAAGAAGGAGATAAAAAGATGAAAAAGATATTAATAATATGTGCCGCAATTGCCGTGATCATGAGCACATATTCATGTACAAAATTAGATGTACCTGTTGAATCACAATACGTAAAAACAAATTTCCCGGTTACCGATGCCGATTATACTGCATTGCTGGGCACTATTTATTCAAACCTGTCTGCAAGCTACGCGGTGCCTTACTGGCGTATGCAGGACATGTCTACCGATGAGGCCATTTTGCCTGCCCGCGACGGTAACTTTGACGATGGCGGCCAATACAGGCAATTACACTACCACACCTGGACTTTTGACCACCCCAACGTAATAGGTGTTTGGCAATGGGGTTTTGGCGGTATCAACACCTGTAACCGTATCATCAGCGTAATTAACGCGTCATCATCATCGGCTACAAAAAAAGCGGCCTCTGTTGCCGAAGTTAAAGCAATGCGCGCCCTGTACCTTTATTTTATGATGGATTTGTACGGCAACGTACCTATCATAACCGATTTTCCGGTAACTGTACAGCCCGCTAATCAGCCGCGAGCCAAGGTGTACGCGTTTATTGAAAGCGAACTTAAAGCCGTTTTACCTTTATTGCCGGCTAAAAGTAATAACGGACCAACAAACGTATCGCAATATGGCCGCCCAACAAAAGGTATGGTGTTTGCCTTGCTTGCAAAAATGTACCTCAACTCCGGCGTGTATACTGGTACCACCCGTTACCAGGAAACCGTTACCATGTGCGATAGCGTACAGGCCAACACCAACTATTTCCTGGATGCTAAATACAGGGACATATTTTTGCCAACAAATGGCCCTGCAATTAATGAAACCATATTTGCAGTACCTTACGATCAGCAAATACCGGGCAACCAGTTTACCCGTTTTGGTTTCTTTTACTACCTGGTTAATGCATACGGCTTTAACGTGGGTTTAAGTATTGCCATGAGCACTACGCCCGAGTTTTACAACCGTTTTAACATTCCGGGCGACGACCGTACCAAAACATGGCTTGCTGGTCCGCAATATTATCCGGATGGTAACGGCGGCTTTACCAATCAGCCGGTTTACTATCCTGTGGGAGCTGCGGGCGTTCCGCCAAACACACAAATTAACATCATTCCCACTTTAACCTTAACAGGATTGAAGCCAATGGATTTGGGTAATGATGTGCTTACTTCGCAATCAGAAGGGGTACGTTCACTAAAATACTACCCGGATGTTAACATCATTCAGGCAACCCGGTTAAACAGTAATGATGTACCGGTATTCCGTTTGGCTGATGTTTACCTGATGAAAGCAGAAGCTATATTACGCGGGGCAACGCCAACTACCATAAACGGCGAAGTGCAAATCCCGCTTACATTGGTAAATAAGCTGCGTACCCGTGCCCACGCGCAGGTAGCCTCGTCAATTGATTTGGATGGCTTGCTGGATGAGCGCGCACGTGAGCTTTCATGGGAAGCATGGCGTCGTAATGACCTGATCCGTTATGGTTTGTTTGAAAAAGAGTATCCGCTGCCGGTTGCCGGTGGTAAAACGGATGACCTGAAAATGAACACCGATCCTACCCGCAGGTTATACCCAATTCCATCAACCGAATTAAAAACAAATCCTAACCTGGTGCAAAACCCTGGTTATTAATATTTGTTAATGATAATAAGCGCAAGGACATGTCTTTTGCGCTTATTTCATTTTAATTTGATAGCTAAATAATATAATACTATGAAACTCATTAGCGGCTTACTGTTTAGCCTTTTATTCCCCCTAACCGTTTTAAAAAACGATCCGGATGATATTACCATCAACAAAATACAGGTGATCGGATCGCACAACAGCTACAAGCGGGCCATCGATCCCAAACTGTTTAAGTTTTTGCAGCAACGCGATTCTGTTGGTATGAGTAAAATTGATTATGAACACATCGGTCTGTCAGATCAGCTTAATTTGGGCCTTGGCGCTCTCGAGATAGATGTTTATGCCGATGCCAAAGGTGGCAAATATGCCCACCCGAAAGGATTGGACTGGGTACCTGGCCAGCCGGCTTATGATACCGAAGGCGTAATGAAAGCTCCCGGCTTTAAGGTTTTTCACGTGCAGGATATTGATTACCGCAGTAACTGTTTAACCTTTAAACTTTGCCTGCAGGAGTTAAAAAAATGGAGTGACGCCCATCCCGGTCATAGCCCTGTTTTTATTACCATGAACGCTAAGGATGAGCCGATGAAGAAGCCCGGCTTTACCATCCCCGAAAAATTCAACGCGGCCACATTTGCTGCATTAGATAAAGAGATTTTAGATTACCTGGGCAAACAATACGTAATAACCCCCGACGATGTAAGGGGCAAATATAAAACCCTTGAAGCGGCGGTATTGCACAACAACTGGCCAACGCTTAAAGCAGCCAAAGGGAAGTTTATATTTATCCTGGATGAAAAAGGCAAAAAAAGAGCTACCTACATTGCCGGCCACCCATCGCTAAAAG
Organism: Mucilaginibacter sp. P4_D1; assembly: GCF_056401935.1. Lineage (NCBI taxonomy): Bacteria > Pseudomonadati > Bacteroidota > Sphingobacteriia > Sphingobacteriales > Sphingobacteriaceae > Mucilaginibacter > Mucilaginibacter sp. P4_D1. Next base: position 13,425 of record NZ_JBFUIJ010000062.1, on the reverse strand, counting down.
GCAGGGTATTGTTTGCAGATGCTATGCCCGGCACTCCTGAAGCCGCTATCCACATTATGAACAATGCTAAAAAAGACCTTGTTGCAATAAAGACACTGGTAAAAAAAGGCTACATCATCCGCACCCGTGCCGACTCGGACACCGAGGAGGCCCGTAACAACGACAAAAGCGCATTTACCGCCGCGCAAAAATCGGGCGCACAAATCATCAGTACCGACTACTACAAAAAAAGCACTCACTTTAAATCAGATTACGTGATCAGTTTTGCTGATGGCACCTATTTTAAAGTTGATCCGTTGTTTAAGGCAACGGCGGCAGTTGGTGGAAAATAACAAGCCATTAAAGTAGTGATACATCAAAGGGTTTAATGGAGTCTGGAGGTAACTAATCGAAAACTGAAAGCAATATGTATTAGATGGAAAAGGATCTTTAGATAACTTAGGATCCTTTTTTGTTAGAGAAATATATTTTTGATGTGTAAATAGCTAATTAGAACAACATGGTTATACGCTCAAAGGGTCTGATATTCTATTTACTTTTTAATGTTTTAATAATATATTTGTAGTATAAGGATAAGATAAATGAAACTGGTAATTGACATAGCTGATAACAAAGCCGACGCCTTTCTGGAGTTGCTTAAAGGCTTTTCTTACGTAAAAGCCAAGCATCTGTCTGCTCCCGATGCTGAGGTACTGGAAGAGTTAACTCATCTTAAAAAAGCGTTGGCTCTTGCTGAAAAAGTAAAAGCGGGCAAGATCAAAAGCCGTCCGGCATCCGAACTATTGAATGAGCTATAGTGTTCGTACCATCCAGCCGTTTGACAAACAGTTTAAACGGTACTTGAAAAAATACCCTTCGCTTAAAGTTGAACTGACAATACTAATTAACAAACTGGCAGAAAACCCTGAACTTGGTACAGCCATTGGCCATGATTGCTATAAAATCCGGATGGCAATTGCGTCTAAGGGCAAAGGCAAGGCTGGTGGCGCAAGGGTGATTTCGTGTGTTGTAGTTAAAAAAGAAGAAGTTTACTTGCTTTATATGTATGATAAATCTGAGCAATCGACAATCACAGATAAGGAGTTGTTACAGTTATTAGATTATATTCTTTAGTTCTCGTTTTACGCATTTTCGGAGACGGTTGTGAATTACAACACGATAGCCGTGTTGCTTTGGACGGACGTATAACTGCCTTTCTGAAATAATTATCCACCCCCCTGCAACGATTTTCTGTTTACCGCTGTCTTATCTACATAAACCAAACAAAAGCATCATGAAAACATATATTCTCTCGGCATTACTTGCCTGCCAAACCATAGCGGCTATAGCGCAGGATAATGACGGCAAAACCCCATACCTAACCAAATCGCTCGCAAGCGATGCCATCAGCAGCGTTGTGGTAAACACATCGGCCGGTGGTATTGAAGTAAGCGGGCGCACCGGGCAGGCACCAAGGGTTGAAGTATACATCAGGGGTAATAACGGCCGCGATCTATCTAAAGAGGAAATAAAAAAACGCCTTGATGAAGATTACGACCTAAGCGTAACCGTAACCGGACACGAAGTACGTGCCATAGCCAAAAGCAAGCATGAAAACCAAAGCTTTAGCTGGAAAAAGTCAATCAGCATATCGTTTAAAATATTTGTTCCGCAACAGGTTGCTACCAATCTGAAAACAAGCGGTGGCGGCATCCGTTTGGATAACTTAAAAGGCAATGAAACATTTACCACCAGCGGCGGCGGTTTGGAAGTTGACAGGCTTTACGGCACCATCAAAGGCACCACATCGGGCGGCGGAATAAGGGTTACCAACAGCGGCGATAACATTAACCTGCAAACAAGCGGTGGCGGTATTGAGGCTAAAAACCTTACAGGTAAAATCAGCCTGGAAACATCTGGAGGTGGCTTGCGCCTCGAAAATTTAAATGGTACAGTAAATGCCCATACCAGCGGCGGCGGTGTTGAAGGCAGCAATATTGAAGGCGAGCTGGTTACCAGTACATCGGGCGGCGGCATCGACCTTAAAGGTATGAACTGCAGTCTTGACGCATCAACAAGCGCCGGCAATTTGCGTGCGCAAATGGTTAAAGTAGGTAAGTTCCTGAAACTGGATGTAAGCTCGGGCAATATCGATTTGCAGCTGCCTGCAAACCAGGGCCTCAGCCTTGATATCCGTGGCGATGCCATTAACCAGCACCCATCAAAAATAAATGGATTTACCGGGCAGTGGGACAACGAACATATCAAAGGCACTGTAAACGGCGGCGGCGCACCGGTAACGGCCGAAGCTTCTAGCGGTAACGTTAGTGTAAGGTTTAACTAAGCAAACAAACCAATCAACCATATAGTGGAAGCTCAGGGCTGGAAGGTCAGGGGCTTTTTTTGTGTTTAGAGAAAAGTAACAGCTTTGCTCCGGTTTTCAAAAAGATGTTTTCCAAAGGAGCATGTTATAAGTTCACCCACGTGTATTTTGTATATCAGTTGCCCCGTACTGCCTCAATAAAGTTTCTATTTCGGGATGGTAACCCATCGGATAAAAAAGATGGAAGGATCGGCGCCGCCGGATGGCATGCCAGAATAAACGCGAACATGATCAACGGCCATCAGGATCATGATGCCTCCGCGTAAAATATCTATGGAGTGGATACGCGCGCTGTTTGCCGGGGATATTTCAGAATTGATCATTGTCAATGCTTGCTAAGTTGACGTATAAATATCTGAAAAACAGGTGGTAGAGAAAAAACGCTTCAGGGATATTTATAGACAAGCATGACGTGTTCAGGTTAGCGTAAGATTCGAAATGTCCGCAGTTTGCTACTATCGGATCGGGACGTAGTTTGATTCGAACTTCCGGGCCGCCAAGGGCTTCTGAATTTTCAGCCGGTAGGTCTGCCACACTCAATGTAGGCTTATAACAAAAAAAACTTTTTTATTTGCTTTAATCGTTTAAAGTGCTACATTTGAATTCAATTCCAATTTAGCCCAATTATAATACCTGTATTTCTGTGAAAAAAGTGGTCCTGAAAGATATCGCCCAGCATGTTGGTGTTTCCACCGCACTGGTTTCGTATGTTTTAAACGGACAGGCTGTAGAAAAACAGGTAAGTAAGGAAAATGCCGAAAAAATAAGGCTTGCAGCTATCGAGCTCAATTATCAGCCCAACCAGGTAGCCAAAAGCCTGCGTATGCAAAAAACACACACTATTGGGCTGGTGGTGGCCGATATTAATTACAGGTTCAGTACCGGCATTACCCGCGCCATTGAAGCCGAAGCCAAACGCCTAAAGTACACCGTAATTTTTGGCAGCACCAATGAGGACGCCGATAAATTTGTCGAGCTTACCAATGTGTTGGTTAACCGGCAGGTGGATGGGCTGATACTGGTGCCCGGCGAGCAATCACAGGAGCAGATCTTGATGCTTCAGCGTTCTGGAATCCCGTTTGTATTGATAGATAGGTATTTCCCGGAGATAGATGCCAATTACGTAGCCCTGGATAATTATAAGGCCGCATACGATGCTACCACCTACCTTGCCCGCACCGGCCATAAAAAGATAAGTTTTATTAACCTGGAAACTAACCTGTTTCATTTACAGGAGCGTAACCGGGGATACCTGGATGCCCTAAAGGATAACCACCTGGAGCAACGCCCGGAATGGCTGCAGAAAGTGAGGGGAAAATTCCTGAACGAGGATATGGAAGGGGTGATAAAAAGTATCACGAACCCTTCCGATAGCTGCGACGCGGTGTTCCTGGCTACGGATACTTTATCCATTGCTGCGTTAAAACGGTTTAACACGTTAGGCGTAAAGGTTCCGGAAGATATTTCCTTATTAAGTTTTGACGAGGCCGACGCGTTCGACCTGTTTTATTGCCCCGTTACCCATGGGCGGCAGCCACTGGAAGAAATGGGGAACGCCGCGGTTAATACGCTGGTTGGCCTTATTGATAAAAAGAAGATCCATAAACGACTTAGTTTTAACTCCACGTTTGTGGCCGGAAAATCATGCCGGGAACGATAATTTTTTTTGCCCCGCCACCTTAAACGATTAAAGCAAATTTTAAACCAAAATATAAACCCCAAAATAAAACAACCTGATATATGAACATAACTATTACTCATTACTTTAATCGATTAAAGTGCAATTCTCCTTAATAAAACCAAGCTTAATGAGATGATTATGAAACCAAAATTTAAACCCAAATTAGTATGAAAAAATTTTTAACCATCATTCTTATGCTTTGTTACGCCGGGGTGTATGCCCAGCAAAAGCTGGTAACAGGCACCGTAACCGAAAAGGACAGGGGAGCACCTCTGGCAGGGGTTACTGTAAAAACAAACAGCACAAGCGCCATCACTGACGTTAATGGGAAATTCAGTATTTCGGCTGCTTTAAATTCAACAATTACATTCTCATACGTGGGGATGCAAACTTTTACTTACACCGTTAAAGCAGGTAACTATCCGGTTTTGGTTGCCCTTGAGCCTCAATCGGGCAACCTGAACGAGGTGGTGGTAACCGGTTACCAAAGCCAGAAAAAGGCCGATTTAACAGGCGCCGTGGCGGTTGTGAAAATGACCGACATTAAAGACATCCCGCAGGGAAGCGCTACCAAAGCTTTACAAGGCCGGGTGCCAGGTGTGTACATTACTACCAACGGATCGCCCGAAGGCGGCACCACAGTGCGTATCCGTGGTATAGGAACGCTGAATAATAACGATCCGTTATATGTAATTGACGGTGTACCTACAACCCGCGGCCTGGAAGAGATAAACCAAGCGGATATTGAATCGATGCAGGTGCTGAAGGATGCGTCGTCGGCAACTATTTATGGGTCAAGGGCGGCCAACGGCGTAATTATTGTAACTACCAAAAAAGGCAAAAGGGGCGTTAGCCGCATTGATGTTAACGCGTCATCGTCCTTACAGTATTACAACAGTAAGCTAAAAGTGCTAAACACACAGCAGCATGGCGAAGCCTACTTTAAGGCATCTATTAACGACGGTACCGACCCCAATAATAACCAGATATACCAGTTTGACTGGAATAAGGATTTTGCTAACCCGTTATTAAACAAAGTAATACTGCCCGATTTTATTGACGGAGCCAAAACCATGAAGCCCGCGGATACTAAATGGTTTGATGAAATTGGACAAACATCCCTGCTGCAAAACTATAACGTAGCCTTTAGTAACGGCGGCGAAAAGGGCAACAGCTTTTTTTCGGTAGGTTATTACGATAATAAGGGGATTGTAAAACAAACCCATACTAAAAAAGCCACCATTCGTTTAAATTCCGATTACAACTTTTTTAACGGGCGCTTAAAGGTGGGCGAGAACTTTAACCTTTCGTTTATTAACGATCGCCTTATTGATGTTAACGGGGTGCTGTTCACGGCCCTGGTGCAAAACCCAATTGTGCCGGTATATACAATTACCGGCGGCTGGGGCGGCCCGGCTGCCGGGATGACCGACAGGCAAAACCCGGTAAGATTGATACAGGACAACAAACAAAACCAAAGCTATTTTGGCCGCATAACAGGCAACGCCTTTGCGGATCTGGCCATACTACCCGGCCTGCATTTTAAAACCACCTACGGGGTTGATTATGATGGGCTGTACCAGCGTACCCTGCGTAAATCCTACGTTTCAGGTTTCCTTACCGATCCTTCAAACCTGGTTGCCAACTCGCAAAACTTTGATGGTAACCTCATCTGGCAAAATACATTTACTTATGATCTCAACCTTAAAAGACACCGCGTAAATGTGTTGGCCGGGCAGGAATCTATCCACTACATGAACCAAAACTTTACAGGCAGCAGGCAGGGTTATGCTTTAGAGGATATCAATTACGCATACCTTGATGCAGGTTCGTCAAACATCCTTAACGGGGGTAATGGCGGGGCATATTCACTCCTCTCCTACTTTGGTAAGGTAAACTATACTTTTGATGATAAGTACCTGACCTCTGTTACTATCCGCCGCGATGGTTCATCGCGCTTTGGCGCCAACAACCGCTACGGTACATTTCCATCTGCAACGGTGGCCTGGCGTTTAAGCCAGGAGGAATTTATCAAACAGATTCCCGCTATCTCTGATCTAAAACTGCGTTACGGCTACGGGCAAACCGGTAACCAAACCATAGGCAATTACGCCACCAATTCGCTTTACGCGGCTATTTACGGTACTGTTCCAACATTTACCGCCGATAGGGGCACCGCCTATGACATTACCGGCGCAGGCACCGGAACATTGCCATCGGGCTTTGTCAAGATCCAGGAAGGCAACAGCTCACTGAAATGGGAAGGCACAAAGGAATCCAACTTTGGTATCGACATTGGCCTGTTCGATCAGAGACTATCCGGATCGGTCGATTACTTTGTGAAAAAGACATCTGATATCCTGATCACGCCCGGTTACCTGGCTGTAATTGGCGAAGGTGGTACCAAAACCTTTAATGGCGCATCTATGCAAAATAAGGGTATCGAGGCTCTGGTAACTTATGATGGTCAGATCAATAAAGACCTGAACTTTACCATCAGCGGTAATATAGCAACCTTCCGCAATAAGGTAACTTATATACCATCCGAGGTGATCACGGCCTACCCGGGTAACGGCACTACGCAAACCATTATCGGCCACTCCATCAACTCTATTTATGGTTACGTGGCCGATGGTTTATTTACCAGCCAGGACCAGGTAACCAACTCCGCCGCGCAGCCGGGCAAGGGCATTGGCCGCATCAGGTATAAAGACCTTAACGGCGATAATGTGATTGATAATAACGACCGTGATTTTATAACCAGCGGCAATCCCGATTTCACTTATGGATTAAATTTCAACCTCTCGTATAAAAACTTTGATGTAGCCTTATTTTTCCAGGGTGTACAGGGAATCCAGGTTTACAACTCGTACAAAAACTATACAGATTTTACTTCCATATGGCCAGGTACCAACTGGGGGCAAAGGGTGTTAAAGGCATGGTCGCCAACCAACACCGGCTCAACTATACCGGCATTAACATTGGTCGACAGGAATAACGAGGCGCGCACATCTAACTATTACCTGGAGAACGGGTCGTATATGAAGCTGCGCAATTTACAGATAGGTTATAACCTGAAGGATGCCCTTAAAAAGTTTAAAGTACAGCGGGCAAGGATCTACCTGCAGGCCAATAACCTGTTTACCGTAAAAAGTAAATCGTACACAGCCACCGATCCCGAAAATCCATATGGCGCGTACCCTATCCCCGCTATTACATCCATCGGGTTAGATCTTTCATTTTAACTGTAAAACTCAACAACATGAAAAAATATTTATTACTGATAGCCTGCCTGCTTGGGGCGCTTGCCTCCTGTAAAAAGGCGCTTGACGAACAGCCACAGGGCGTAATTGCCAGCGAACAATTAAACACACCGGTGAATGTAGAAAAGATGGTAACATCGGCGTATGCCGCGCTTGGCAACGAAAACCTGCATACATCAAACAGCCTGTGGCCATGGGGCAGCATGCGTAGCGGCGACGCCTACAAAGGCGGCGACGGGGTTGGAGACAACAGCGAATGGAACGATTACGAAACCTTTGTAACCAACCAAAACACCAATGGCCTTACCGACCAGATGTGGGCGCAGATATACAATAATATAGCCCGGGCCAACAATGCCCTGCTGCGCGTAAATACCATTAGCGAAGCCGATTATCCGCTTAAAAGATCAAGGCAGGGCGAACTGCGCTTTTTACGGGGCAACCATTACTTTATGGCCAAAATACTATGGAACCAGGTACCTTACATTGATGAAAACGCGCCAACCGATACCTACATAACCATATCAAATACGGCCCTAACAAGCACCCAGCTTTGGGACAAAATAGCTGCCGATTTCAGGTTTGCGGCAAACTCCCTGCCTGCTACACAAGTAGACAAGGGCAGGCCCAATAAATACACCGCACTGGCCTACCTGGCCAAAACATTGCTGTACCAGGCCTATACCCAGGATGATAAGCATACTGTAACCGGCATCGACCAGGCTAAATTAAACCAGGTAGTTGGTCTTTGCGATAGCGTGATCAGCTTTAGCAGATACGCCCTGGCCGGCGATTTTGGCGATAACTTTTTGGCCGCTACAGAGAACGGCCCTGAGTCGGTTTTTGCTATCCAATATTCTAAAAACGATGGCACACCGTTTGGTCGGATAGATATGGGGCATTCGCTTACCTATCCCATGAATCCAGAATATGGCTGCTGCTGGCAACATATACCAAGCCAGGACTTGGTAAACAATTTTAAAACAGATGCCGACGGGCTGCCCCTGTTTACCGGCTATAACAACACCGATGCCACCAAAGCGAGCGACTTTTTAAATCAAACGTTCGATCCAAGGCTTGACCATACGGTTGGTATCCCCGGCCATCCCTTTAAGTATGTGCCTACTTTTGTATACCAAACTTCATGGGCACGTGCACCAGCCATTTACGGGCCTTTTACCAGCATGAAGGATGATGCCGCGGCAAATGACCCGTCATTCCAAAAAATACCGCCCTTTATGTCAAGCTCCAAAAACTGGGAACTCATCAGGTTTGCAGATGTGCTGCTTTGGAAAGCCGAAGCACTTATAGAACTGAACCGCCCGTTGGAAGCCTTGCCACTTATTAATATGATAAGGCAGCGTGCTGCCAACAGCACGGCCAGGTTAAAACAGGCGGATGGATCATTTACATCCAGGTATAAAGTAACAACTTATCAGCCTGGCATCAACTGTACCTGGACACAGGATTACGCCCGTCAGGCCCTGCGCAAGGAACGTCGCCTGGAGTTTGCCATGGAGGGTAACAGATTTTTTGACCTGGTAAGATGGGGCATTGCCGATACCTACCTGAATAGTTATTTTACATCCGAATCTACCAAACGTACTTACCTTAAAACTGCTAAATTTACCAAAGGCAGGGATGAATATTTACCAAAGGCAGGGATGAATATTTACCAATCCCGCTAAACCAGATCAATTATAGTAAGGGATTATATAAGCAAAATCCAGGCTTCTAACCAAAACAATATGAAACTAAAATCCAATGTCCTGTTAATAGCGGTGGTTGCAGCAACCGGCGGTCTGTTGTTCGGCTTTGATACCGGGGTTATTTCAGGGGCATTACCTTTTTTAAAACAATACTGGCATCTTAGTGATGCCAGTATTGAATGGATAACTACTACGGTGCTCATCGGTGCGGTTATAGGGGCCATTACCAGCGGGAAGCTATCCGACATCATCGGACGTAAAAAAATGATCATCATCAATGCCATCATTTTTACTGTGGGGGCATTGGGCTGTGCTTACGCCCCAAGTGTGTTGGTATTGATAGTTATGCGCATCATCATCGGCTTTGCCATTGGCATTACATCGTATGTGGTACCCATGTACATTTCCGAAATATCACCCGCGCGGGTAAGAGGGGCATTAGTTACGTTAAACCAGCTAATGATAACCTTGGGTATCCTGCTGTCATACATTACAGATTACTGGCTATCAAACGATAGTAATAATGAAAGCTGGCGCTGGATGTTCCTGGTTGGTTTTGTGCCTGCGGCCGTGCTACTTTTCGGAATGTTCTTTTTACCTGAAACCCCGCGCTGGCTTATCAGTAAAAACCGCTGGGACGAGGGTAAAAAGATAATCCTGAAACTGGAGGATGCCGATATGGTAGATAAGACGCTGGCCGACCTACAGGATGAGATCACCACATCATCCAAACTTAAAGTATCTGCCGGCGAAATACTAAAGCCCTGGTTACGCGCGCCGCTTATCATCACCATTGGTATTTTCTTTTTTCAGCAGTTTTCGGGGGTTAATACCATCATTTATTACTCGCCCATTATTTTTAAAATAGCGGGTATGGTAAGCAATACGGCAAGCATCATCCCGGCTATAATTATAGGTGGGGTAAATGTACTGGCATGCCTGCTTTCGGTATTCTTGCTGGATAAAGTCGGCCGGCGCAAACTGTATTTTGTCGGCATCTTTGGCATGATCCCTTCACTTGCGCTGCTGGGCGCTTGTTTCCATTTTAAAGAAGCGTTGGGTGCAAGTCTGCCCGTTTTCGCAGTGCTCAGCATCGTTTGTTATATCATTTTTATAGCCATAAGCCTGGCGCCGCTTGGCTGGCTGCTTATCTCCGAAGTTTTTCCGCTTAGCGTGCGCGGCGTGGGCATGAGCATAGGCTCGCTGGCACATTGGGGCTTTAACGCTGTTATAGCCTTTACATTTTTAAAACTGGTAAACCACCTCGGTATCGATTATACCTTTTGGAGCTATGCCCTCATTTGCGTTGTCGGTGCTGTATGGGGATATTATTATATTCCCGAAACTAAAGGAAAATCGTTGGAGGCTATTGAAAATCATTGGCGCAATGGCGATAGCCCGAAAGAAATTTAACCTGATTATTTATCCAAACATCATATGAAAAAAATACTATTCGCGTGCTTGTTGTGTACCACAGCATTCATATCCAGGGCACAGTTAGGCGTTAAGTACGATCCGACAGTTCAATCAACCAAAAGCATGCAGTACTTTAAGCCCAAGGGCAACCTGTTTGTGGGCGATTGCATACCCTTTTCAAAAGATGGGGTTTATTATTATTACTGGCTGCTTGATTCGGCACACCATAAAAGTCTGAACGGTTTGGGCGGCCACCAATGGGCGCTCAGCAAATCGTCTGATTTAAAAAACTGGCAGCAATTCCCTTTAGTGCTTAAAATAGATGAGCCCTGGGAAAAATCCATTTGTACAGGTTCGGTGGTGTTTTACAAAGGCAAATACTACGCCTTTTACGCAACCCGCCTGCTTAATGAGGGCAAGGTGAACGAGCAGTTAAGCTATGCCATCAGCAACGATGGCGTAAACTTCGAAAAGCAAAAGCCCAATCCTTTTTATACATCGGCCCCTGGCTACAGCAAGCGCGATTTTAGAGACCCCAAGGTTTTTGTAGACGAGAAAACCGGCGAGTTCCATTTGTTTGTATCCAGCTGGCAGGAAAACACGGTAATGAAAAACAACGGCGGTGCCCTGGTACACTTATCCTCCAAAGATTTGAAAAACTGGACCGTTCACGAGCCTATCCTTACCGGGCAGGCTTCAACACCAGAGTGCCCGGATTACTTTTTCTGGAAAGGCTGGTACTACCTGGTTTACAGCGATAACAGTAATACATCATACGTAAAATCAAAAAAACCATACGGGCCCTGGGAGGCACCGCGTTACCAGGCCCTGAACGAAGATTGGTCGAACGTGGTTAAAACGGGCGAATTTAAAAACGGCAGGCGCATTGCCGCCGCCTGGGTACCCAACCGGTTTGAAGGTAAAGACAACAACGGCGAAATTTTTGGAGGTAACTCCCTGTTCAGGGAAGTTGGACAGGAATCCGATGGTACCCTCACCACCAGTTTTCCGGCAGAGATGGTCCCCGAAACTATGACGCCGGTGGATCTTAAAATTATAAGCGACCAGCAATCTTCATCTGGCGATAACAACAGCGTAACCATCAAATCGCCGGGCGGTGTTGGTTCGGCACATATCGAAAACGTACCGCTTAATTGCCGCATCACGCTCGAGATTGAGCCAATTGGTGCAAGCGAAGAATTTGGGCTTTACCTGCGCTCGGGCGAGCGTACCGAGGGGGGGTACCGACTCAATTTTTCGGCCCCTAATAAAACGGTAAAGCTGGGCAATACCACTATTGAGGGTGTTGATGGCTTAAGTAAACCCATCAAAATAGATATTGTAATGAAGGATGGGATCATTGACGTGGATGTAGACCATAAACGTACCATTGTTAACCGCACTTATGAACAAAACGGAAATTTTGCCTGGTTTTATGCCAAGCATGGCAAAGTGAATTTTAAATCAATCACCGTAAGCCCTCTTAAACAAGATTAACATATATATATGCTATTAGGATTTGATATTGGTGGTACAAAGTGCGCGGTAATATTAGGTAAGGTTGCCGATAATGACGAGCTTATCATTGTTGACAAACGGGTTATCCCCACAAATAAACCCGTTTATGAAATGATAGACCTGTTGTTTATAACAGCAGAGTATTTATTGTTTGAGCACCATTTTAACACCGGCGATTTAAAAGGTATAGGCATAAGCTGCGGCGGACCGTTAAGCAGCAAAAAGGGGTTAATATTATCGCCGCCAAACTTAATTGGCTGGGACAGGGTCCCTATTGTAAAAATGGCCGAAGAAAGGTTTAAAGTAAAAACTCTGCTGCAAAACGATGCCAATGCCTGTGCCGTTGCCGAGTGGAAATATGGGGCGGGAAAAGGTATCGATAACCTCATCTTTTTAACTTTCGGTACCGGGATGGGTGCCGGTTTAATTCTGAATGGCCGGCTTTATTCGGGCCCATCCGACCTGGCTGGCGAGGTTGGTCATATCCGGTTATCAGAAACGGGGCCGGTTGGCTTTGGCAAGGCAGGTTCATTTGAAGGTTATTGTAGTGGCGGTGGTATTGCCCAGTTGGGGCAAATCAAAGCCCGCGAGAAACTCCAGGTTGGCCAAAAGGTTGGCTTTTGTAACAGTATTGACCAATTGCCAAACATTACGGCAAAAACTATAGCCGAAGCAGCCCTTAAAGGCGACGAGGCCGCTATTGACGTTTACCAAACCTGCGCAACATACCTCGGCCGCGGCCTGGCCCTGCTTATGGATATCCTTAATCCCGAAATGATTATCCTGGGCAGCATTTACGGCCGTGTGCAGCAGTTGCTTGAACCGGTTATGATGGAAGTGATTAAAAAAGAGGCCTATCACGAATCGGTGGAAGCCTGCCGGATAGTGCCTGCCGGACTTCATGAAAATATAGGAGATATGGCGGCCCTTTCATTGGCATTAATAAGCAAGGACGTGTAAAATTATCGCTCCTCCATTAAAAAACAATCGCCTCGTTCTTTATACTACGTTATTGGTTAATGTATTTGCTCTTAAAACTCAACAGCCGTAGGCGACGGCTGTTGAGTTGGTTATAAAATTTAACATTTTAGTCCATTTTTATCCTGCTGCAATAACGATACTTGAACCGGTTGGATATTCTGTGGGAGGGCCGACCGAGTAATTCCGTATGATCTGTAGCGATCACTAGTTGTAGGCAGGTAAAAAAGGTAAACAGAACCGTAAACAAACTAAAAAGAGCATATCATAAAAGGCCAAAACCAACTATGATATGCTCTTAATCACTCTTTTTCAAGTCGGGATGAGAAGATTCGAACTTCCGACCTCCAGCACCCCATGCTGGCGCGATACCGGGCTACGCTACATCCCGAACTGTTTTTAAATAATGAACGACTCCGATCTTCCCGACTTCCGGTCGGGACGCGATACCGGGCTACGCTACATCCCGAACTATGTAGGGAATGCAAATATATATAT